>CANQHZ010000005.1 GCA_947623805.1 uncultured Lachnospiraceae bacterium
TATATAGTCCTAAAACAATAGAAAGGCTGCAATATATGATGAGAGAAAAGCTGGAAGAAGTTATTCGGGAAATGGAGATGTATGGGGAAAAGGCGAATGGTGGGGCTGGGGAAAGGGAGCTTGCTGAATTTAATGAAAAAGTCGTAGAGGAATTGGGGATAAATCTGCCGGAGGAGTATATAAAGCTGTTGAGGGTTATTAATGGCATAGAGTTTAATGGCTTTATTATATATGGCATTGATGAAGAACTGTTGGAGGAAGCGCCAAATCAAAGCATTAGTGGGCTAATTGAGCTTAATAAAATCTGGTATGAAAATGAGTGGCAGAGGCAATATGTGTTTTTGGGCGAGAGTGGTATGAGCTGGTATGTATATGACTGTATTGATGAAAAGTATTATGAATTAGATAATCCTTCGGGGACGGTATGTGAGGAATTTTCTGATTTGGAATCTATGATAGAAAAAATGTTGACTGATGCGTTAATGTGATTATTGTAAGAGTAGGAAGATAAAAATGTACAAATCATTCTTAATAAAATATGCCGAAATAGGCATAAAGGGTAAAAACAGATATATTTTCGAGGACCGTCTCTGTGAGCAGATACGGTATGCGCTGAAGCTGTGCGACGGCGAATTTGAGGTGGCAAAGACGCAGGGCAGGATTTTTGTGAATGCGCTTACTGATTTTGACTTTGATGAAGTGGTAGAAAATCTTAAAACTGTTTTTGGAATTTCCGCCATATGTCCTGTGGTGAAGCTGGAGGACGAGGGTTTTGACAAGCTTTGCGCGGACGTGATTGATTATATGGACAAGGTTTATTCTGATAAAAGCTTTACTTTCAAGGTAGATGCCCGCAGAGCCAGAAAGAATTATCCTAAGTGTTCAATGGAAATAAATTGTGATATAGGGGAAGCAGTGTTAAACGCGTTTCCGCAGACGCGTGTTGACGTGCACAATCCTGATGTGATGCTGCATATAGAAATACGCGAGATGATTTATGTCTATTCAGTAGTGATAGATGGTCCTGGGGGACTTCCGATTGGCACGAACGGAAAGGGCATGCTTTTGCTTTCGGGCGGTATAGATTCTCCTGTGGCGGGGTATATGATTTCAAAGCGCGGGGTAAAAATTGACGCGGTATATTTTCACGCTCCGCCGTACACAAGCGACAGGGCAAAGCAGAAGGTGGTTGACTTGGCAAAGCTTGTGTCGCGTTACAGCGGACCTATCACGCTGCATGTAATAAATTTTACGGATATACAGCTTTACATTTACGAAAAATGTCCGCACGACGAGCTTACGATAATAATGCGCCGCTACATGATGCGTATAGCGGAGCATATCGCAGCGCAGAGCGGGTGTCTGGGGCTTATCACGGGCGAGAGTATAGGGCAGGTGGCGTCGCAGACTATGCAGTCGCTTGCGGCGACAAACGAGGTGTGCACAATGCCTGTATACAGGCCGCTTATCGGCTTTGACAAGCAGGAGATAGTGGAGGTTTCGGAAAAAATTAATACATATGAGACATCTATCCTGCCTTATGAGGATTGCTGCACGATTTTTGTCGCAAAGCATCCTGTCACAAAGCCGAATTTAAACGTGATACGAAAGCACGAGACTAATCTTTCCGAGGGGATAGATGCTCTGGTGCAGACGGCGCTTGATACGGACGAGGTAATTGTGGTAGAGTGAAAATGAAAAATTATTTAGGTTTTCTATAAGTATAAGAAAACGCGATAATTATATTTTTAATCTCAGGGTAAATTTCCCACAGTTCTGCTACGAAACAAACTAATGATGAGCGGAGAGAGTCTCGGACTGATACTCCGCAGTTCTGTTGTGTGGAGTTTCATTAAATGATTTAAGTGTCTGCAAGAGTGGACAGACAAGAAGCAAGTTGTAGCGAAGCAAAAAATAAAACACGGGATACGATAAACAGTATCCCGTGAGTTTTGATTTTGTTTTCTAAATTGCTGAAATAAGTAATAAAGGACTAGATTAAGTAAGGCTTTAATACGTCCATAATCTCGTCCGTGTTGCCCTCAGCATGAATGTTCAAATCAATGGGCTTAGATAAATCCAAGCTGAAGATACCCATAATTGATTTCGCATCAATTACATATCTTCCTGAAACAAGGTCGAAATCATAATCGAACTTTGTAATATCGTTGACAAAAGATTTAACCTTGTCAATTGAGTTTAAAGAAATTTGAACAGTCTTCATTCTGACTACCTCCTTTTTAATATACCTTCCTCCTTTATAATAAAGGTAAACCGCGGAAAAGTCAACCAAAGATAAAAAACACTTCTAATGAAAAATGACGAAAAAAAACTAAAAATATGTACAAATTGACTTTATGAACAGCAAAAAATGTCAATTTGCCCAAAACGGCAGCTAAACAGATGATTGCTTGTTTTATGCGTTCGGCTCAAAGGCTGGGCTGCTGGACAGAATATTGTGGACGATTGACGTAATCAATGCATTAATGCTAAGAGGATAATGAGTTATGAAAACAGTGGCATACCACAATTTAGGCTGCAAAGTAAACTCCTACGAAATGGACGCGATGCTTGAGGCGCTTAAGGCTAAAGGCTATAAAATAGTTCCTTTTGAGGAAAAAGCGGACATTTACATAGTGAATACCTGCACAGTGACAAATATAGCCGACCGCAAAAGCAGGCAGATGCTCCACCGCGCGCGAAAGATGAATCCCAAAGCGGTAGTAGTGGCGGCAGGCTGCTATGTGCAGTCGGATAAGGCTGCGGCGGAGGCAGATGATGCTGTTGACCTTGTGATTGGCAACAATAAAAAGAAGGATTTAGTCAGCATACTGGAAAATTATATGGCGGGATTGGAAACTCAAACGGAAACGGTAATAGACATAAACCATACCGACGAGTACGAGGAAATGCAGCTTACAGGCACGCAGGAGCATACACGCGCTTATATAAAAATTCAGGACGGCTGCAATCAGTTCTGCACATATTGCATAATCCCTTATGCCAGAGGACGCGTAAGGTGCCGCAGGCAGGAGGACATACTTGAAGAAATAAAAGGGCTTGCCCGAAAAGGCTATCAGGAGTTTGTGCTCACGGGAATACATATCAGCTCTTACGGGAGTGATAACCTTTTGGAGCTTATGCGGGCGATAGACGTAGTAGACGGCGTAAAGCGTATAAGGCTTGGCTCACTTGAACCGCGCATAGTCACGCCTGAATTTGCCAGAGCGCTTGTCGGGATAGAGCATATATGCCCGCACTTTCATCTTTCCATGCAGAGCGGCTGTGAGGAGGTGCTTAAGCGCATGAACCGACATTATACGCCGCAGCAGTTTATGGAGAGTGTGAAAATGCTGAGGGGCGTATTTGAGCATCCTGCGATTACCACAGACGTAATAGTTGGTTTTCCAGGAGAGACGGACACGGAATTTGAGGAAACGGCGCGCTTTGTGGAAACGGTCGGCTTTTATGAAATGCATATATTTAAATATTCCAAGCGGAAAGGCACGAAGGCGGCGGTTATGGAAAACCAGCTTTCCGAGGCGGAGAAGGCAAGGCGCAGCGATGTGCTGGAGGAGATAGAAAAGAGGGATTCGGAGAGATTTAGGAGGTATTATATTGGAAAGGCGGCGGATGTGCTTTTTGAGGAGGAAAAAGAGATAAACGGCGCGAAATACTGGGTGGGGCATACAAAAGAGTATGTGAAAGCGGCAGTTTTGTCAGACGGAATTGGCAATCTTTCCAATAAGCTTATGACAGGCATGATTGTGTCACAGCTTGACAGAGAGACTATGTTGCTTTCGATATAGAATAATAATAAATAATTTATTGAATTTTCAAACAAATTAAGTTATTATATAGATAATAATGTGAATGACAGGCCGGCGTTGCGGCGGGCGGTAATATTTACAGTTTTGTGTTAAAAGGCAACGCAGAAAAGGGGAAAAGGATGGCAGATTTATCACGTACACAATATATACAGCTTACACAGGAAAATCTCAAGGAGATAAGCTCAGTAAAGGACGTGCTTGCCTCCGTGTATGCTGCTCTTACGGAGAAAGGATATAATCCCGTAAACCAGATAGTGGGCTATATAATGTCGGGAGACCCTACCTATATAACAAGCCACAAGGGTGCAAGGGCTATGATTATGAAAGCGGAGCGTGACGAACTAGTAGAGGAGATGCTCAAATTTTATATAAAAAACGAAGGCTGGAGGGAGCAGGATTGAGAAAAATGGGTCTTGACTTCGGCTCAAAAACAGTGGGTGTGGCAGTGAGTGACCCGCTTTTGATTACGGCGCAAGGGGTTGAGATAATACGACGCGAGCGCGAGGACAAGCTGCGCAGGACACTTGCGAGAATTGAGGAGCTTATCCTTGAATACGAGGTAGATGAGATAATTCTTGGATATCCTAAGAATATGAATGATACGCTGGGCGAGCGTGTCGAGAAGACGCTTGCTTTTAAGGAGATGCTTGAGCGCAGGACAGGGCTCAATGTGGAGCTTTGGGACGAGCGCCTGACAACAGTTGCGGCGGATAAAGCCATGATAGAGGCCGGTATGCGGCGTGAGGAGCGAAAAGAACACGTCGACAAAGTAGCGGCAGTTTTTATTTTGCAGGGATACCTTGATTTGTGCAGAAACAGGCAAAGCTAGGCTATGAATGAACATTTGTGATTTGACCAAAGTCAAAGTGATGGGAGGCTGTCTGATTTATTATGGAAAAAATTACCTTTATGCCCGACAATGGGAAAGCTGTAGAATTTTATGTATTGGAGCAGACAACTCTGGGCGGGGTTAATTATATCCTTGTAACGGATGCGCAAGAGGAGGAAAACGGCGAGGCTTATATTTTAAAGGCTGTTTCCGATGGGGAGAATGGTGAGCAGATTTACAGCATTGTTGAGGAGGACGATGAGCTTACGGCCGTATCGGGAGTTTTTGAAAGCATGCTTGATGACGTTGACCTTATTTAATAAAAATATAAGGAGGATTATTTTGAAAAATAACAAACAACAAAATACTTCAAAGCTCAAGATTATACCGCTTGGAGGTCTTGAGCAGATTGGAATGAACATTACTGCCTTTGAGTACGAAGACAGTATTATTGTGGTGGATTGCGGTCTGAGCTTTCCGGCTGATGATATGCTTGGAGTAGACCTCGTCATACCCGATGTGACGTATCTCAAAAACAATCAGGATAAAGTAAAGGGATTTGTAATCACACACGGGCATGAGGACCACATCGGTGCGCTGCCGTATGTTCTGAAAGAGATGAACGTGCCGATTTACGCGACAAAGCTCACAATGGGAATTATCGAGAACAAGCTCACGGAGCACAATCTCATACACAATGTCAGGAGAAAAGTCGTAAAATTCGGGCAGAATATCAATCTTGGCTGTTTCAGGATAGAATTTATCAAGACAAATCACAGCATAGTCGACGCGGCGGCACTTGCAATTTATTCGCCTGCAGGTATCGTAGTGCATACAGGCGACTTTAAAGTGGACTATACACCTGTTTACGGCGATGCGATAGATTTGCAGCGTTTTGCTGAGCTTGGAAAAAAAGGCGTGCTCGCCCTTATGTGCGACAGTACCAATGCCGAACGTCCAGGTTTTACGCCGAGCGAAAAAAAACTAGGGCCGGTATTTGACGCGATATTTGAAGAACACAAAAAAACAAGAATTGTAATAGCGACGTTTGCATCAAACGTGGACAGAGTGCAGCAGATTATAAACACAGCATATAAATTCGGAAGAAAAGTGGTTGTCGAGGGCAGGAGCATGGTAAATATCATAGAAACGGCCTCAAACCTCAATCGCATAAGCATACCCGACAACACTCTTATAGATATAGAAAGACTTAAAAATTATCCGAAAGATAAAACAGTCATAATCACTACCGGCAGTCAGGGCGAAAGCATGGCGGCACTTAGCCGTATGGCAAACAATATGCACAAGAAAATCACAATCGGAAAGGGCGACACGGTCATCTTCTCGTCAAATCCAATTCCCGGCAATGAAAAAGCGGTCACAAAGATAATAAACGAGCTTTTCAAAAAAGGGGCGGATGTTATTTTTCAGGATACGCACGTTTCAGGCCACGCCTGCCAAGAGGAGATTAAGCTGATTTATACGCTCACGAAACCTAAATATTCCATTCCCGTACACGGCGAGTACAAGCATCTTATGGCACAGGCAAAGCTCGCAATGGAGCTCGGCATTGATAAGGAAGATGTATTTATCCTGCAATCCGGCGATGTACTTGAACTTGACGAGGAAAGTGCAGAAATTACGGGGAAAGTACCAGTAGGCACCGTACTCGTGGACGGCTTGGGCGTGGGTGACGTGGGAAATGTCGTCCTGCGTGACAGACAGCATCTTGCGGAAGACGGTATAATAATTGCCGTACTTTCTCTTGACGGTGTAAGTGGTGAACTGCTTGCAGGGCCGGATATCGTATCACGCGGCTTTGTCTACGTGAAAGAATCCGACGAGCTTATGGAGGAGGCACGCAAGCTTATAGAAAAGGCAGTGCTGAGCTGCCTAAAGAAAAACGTCACCGACTGGGGCAAGATAAAGGGAACGATAAAAGACACCCTGAGCGACTTTGTGTGGAAAAAGACTAAGAGACGCCCGATGATTTTGCCTATAATAATGGAAATATAAGGTTGGTGGAAAAATGGACACAAAGCAGTTGTTAGGCGCGATAGTCGCCACAATAGTAAAGATAGCCGTAGCGGCCGCTGTAATAATCATAGTATTCAGGCTTGCCATTGGCGCGTACAATTTCGGCTATAGCGTATTTGCCGATATTCCTGTTTCATCAGGCGAGGGAAGAACAGTCAGCGTAGTGGTTTCGGAAAATCAGGATGAGAAAGAACTTGCAAAAACTCTGGAACAGAAAGGGCTTATAAAGGATGCGAATGTATTTTATGTATACTATCGCTTTTCCGATTACAAGGGAAAGCTAAAGGCAGGCACATATGAGCTCAGCACGGCTATGACAGCGGAGGAAATGCTTGCGGTGATGGGCGGAAGCAGTACGGAGGAAGAACAGTGACAGACGCGAGAATGCAGACATTTCTCCATTCATTTGACAAGGAGCTGCCCACTTACCTTTGTGAGCTGGAAAAGTATGCAAAGAAGACAGGCGTACCTATAATACGCCCGCAGATGCAAAGCCTGCTCCGCTTTCTAATCACATGGAAAAAGCCGATGAACATACTTGAAGTAGGTACAGCGATAGGATTTTCGGCGCTGTTCATGAGCGAGTATGCCCCAAAGAACTGTCACATCACCACCATAGAAAAGTATGAAAAACGCATACCGCTTGCCAAGGAGAACTTTTCAAAGGCGGGAAAGGCGGATGCTATCACTCTGATTGAGGGCGATGCCGCTGACGTGCTTTTACGCCTCTCCACTAACGAGGGTTTTGACTTGATTTTTATGGATGCGGCAAAAGGACAGTATATACACTTTCTGGAGAGCATAATACGCCTGCTTTCACCAAGCGGCATAATCGTCTCGGATAACATCCTGCAGGAGGGCGAGCTGCTGGAATCAAAATACGCCATAACCCGCCGTAACCGCACAATCCACAACAGAATGCGCGAGTACATCTACGCCCTCACGCACGATGACCGCCTCGAGACGGTAATCCTCCCCATAGCAGACGGCATAACGCTCTCAGTGAGAAAATAACAAGAGATTAAAATAAAACAATAGAGGAGATTGACGTGCAAAACACAGACAACACAAGCATAAAAAAACCTGAACTACTTGTACCCGCAAGCAGCCTTGAAGTGCTCAAAACCGCCGTAATATTCGGAGCAGATGCTGTCTATATTGGCGGCGAGGCGTTTGGTTTAAGAGCCAACGCCAAAAACTTTTCCATTGATGAGATGGCTCAGGGAATAGAATTTGCCCACAAACGCGGCGTAAAAGTATACGTGACAGCCAACATTTTGGCGCATAACTATGACCTCGACGGAGCGCGCGAATATTTTACAGAACTCAAAAAAATCAACCCCGACGCCCTCATAATATCAGATCCAGGAATGTTCATGATAGCAAAACAAGTCTGCCCCGAAATAGAAATACACATTTCCACGCAGGCAAACAACACGAACTATCAGACATACCTTTTTTGGTGGCAGCAGGGCGCAAAGCGCGTAGTGTCGGCGCGTGAGCTCTCACTAGAGGAAATACGCGAAATAAGGGACAAAATACCGCCCCAAATGGAAATAGAAAGCTTCGTTCACGGCGCAATGTGCATATCGTATTCAGGTCGCTGTCTCATGTCAAATTATCTCACAGGCAGAGACGCAAACCAAGGCGAATGCGCCCACCCCTGCCGCTGGAAATACTCAGTAGTGGAGGAAACGCGCCCCAACGAATACATGCCGGTTTACGAAAACGAGCGCGGCACATATATTTTTAACTCGAAAGATTTGTGCATGATAGAGCATATCCCCGAGCTTGTGGCGGCAGGCATAGACAGCTTTAAAATAGAGGGTAGAATGAAGACAGCACTCTATGTCGCATGTGTGGCAAGAACTTACAGGCGCGCGCTGGACGATTTCTTTGAAAGCAGAGATAAATACTATGAAAATATGGAGTGGTATCGTCAGGAAATAGCAAAATGCACCTACAGGCAGTTTACCACAGGCTTTTACTTCGGCCGCCCCGACGAAACATCGCAGATTTACGACAACAGCACGTATGTAAACGAATACACATATCTCGGCACAGTGGAAATGATAGACAAAAGAGGCTTTGCTAAATTCGAGCAGAGAAATAAATTCTCTGTAGGCGACACAATCGAGCTCATGAAACCAAACGGTGAAAACATCACAGCCCAAGTGCTTTCCATGTACAACGAAGACGGCGAAAGCGTTGAAAGTTGCCCGCACTCAAAGCAGATACTGTACGCGGAGCTGTCAGCCCAAGCCCAGCCCTATGACCTGATGCGCGTCAAAGCTAGGGAAAGCGGGATACAGTATACATGGGTGTGAAAGAGCATCAAAAAAGCAACCGCTCCGACCAAAGTTAGGTTGCTTTTTTGATTTAATCTCCCTAAAAAACGCACAAACCGACACACTATAGTAGTCAAAAACCACAAAAACAAAGCCCTATTTCTGCTATAAATCTATGCAAAATGCAGAAAACCACTCAAATTTTATAAAATTTACAAAAAACCATTGATTTTTTCACTCAGATATATTATCTTAGATTATAGCAAAAGCCAATCGCTGATTTGCTTTAAAAAATTTATAATTAGGTATCATGAACAACGGTGTTCCAAAAAGAATATAATCTTTTTTTGGGACATTTTTTTTGTAAGCGCAAGCTATTATAACGCACAGAATGAGTGTTATGATACCATATTGAAAGAGAGGTAAAAACATGAGCGAGGCATTAAACGTGGAAAAAATCTTTGCCGAAAAGGTATTTACCGTGGCAAAAATGAAAGAAAGACTTCCTAAGAAAGTATTCCAGGAAGTAATGAGAGTAATGAACCAGGGCGGCGAGCTGAAAATGGCGACAGCGGATGTAGTCGCAAAGGCGATGAAAGACTGGGCGGTAGAAAACGGCGCTACGCATTTCACCCATTGGTTCCAGCCGCTTACAGGTATTACAGCAGAAAAGCATGACTCTTTCGTATCACATCCCGACGAGGAGGGCAGAATGCTGATGGAGTTTTCAGGCAAGGAGCTTATCAAGGGCGAGCCTGATGCGTCATCATTCCCATCAGGCGGACTTCGCGCTACTTTCGAGGCGAGAGGCTATACGGCGTGGGATATCACTTCACCCTGCTTTTTAAAGGAATCAGGCTGCGGCACAATCCTTTGTATACCCACAGCTTTCTGCTCATACACAGGCGAGGCGCTTGACAAGAAGACACCGCTTCTGCGCTCAATGGAGGCGCTTAGCGAGCAGGCGCTGCGTATAGTAAGGCTGTTCGGCAACACAGAGGCGACAAAGGTAACGGCGTCAGTAGGTCCCGAGCAGGAGTATTTCCTTGTTGACAAGGATTTGTTCTTCCAGAGAAAGGACCTTATGTTTGCAGGCCGTACACTTTTTGGAGCTCCGGCGCCCAAGGGGCAGGAGATGGAGGACCATTACTTTGGCGTTATCAAAGAGCGCGTAGGCGCATATATGAAAGACTTAAACGAGGAGCTTTGGAAACTGGGCGTCACAGCAAAGACACAGCACAACGAGGTTGCTCCCGCGCAGCATGAGCTCGCGCCGATATATGAGACAGCAAACATCGCTGTAGACCATAACCAGCTTGTAATGGAGGCTATGAAACGTGTAGCTTACAAGCACGACCTCAGATGCCTGCTTCATGAAAAGCCCTATGCGGGCGTAAATGGCTCGGGCAAACACAACAACTGGTCAATCACTACGGATAACGGCGTAAATCTTCTCGACCCCGGCGATACGCCAAACAAAAATATTCAGTTCCTGCTTGTGCTTGCGTGCATTATGAAAGCAGTTGATACACACGCTGATTTACTGCGCCAGTCTGCATCGGACGTAGGAAATGACCACAGACTTGGAGCGAATGAGGCGCCTCCAGCTATTATTTCAATCTTCCTTGGCGACCAGCTTGAGGACGTGGTAAAGCAGCTTGTAGAGACGGGTGACGCGTCGAGAGTTCTTGCGGGCGGCAAGCTTGAGGCGGGCGTTTCCACACTGCCTAAGTTTGAAAAGGATGCTACGGACAGAAACAGGACATCACCGTTTGCATTTACAGGCAATAAGTTTGAGTTCCGTATGGTAGGTTCAGCTGACTCTATCGCAAGCCCCAACACGACCTTGAACGCAATAGTAGCCGAGGCATTCTGCGAGGCGGCAGATGTTCTCGAAAAGGCAAAGGCAGAGGGCGGCTTTGACAACGCGGTACATGACTTGATTAAAGAATACATGACAAAGCATCAGAGAATAGTATTCAACGGTGACGGATATTCCGACAAGTGGGTTGAGGAGGCAGCAAGGAGAGGACTTCCCAATATTAAGTCAATGATTGAGGCTGCGTCTACAATTACCACAGAGAAAGCTGTAGCTTTGTTTGAGAAGTTCGGTATCTTCACACGCGTAGAGCTTGAGTCACGCGAGGAGATTATATATGAAACCTACGCCAAGACAATAAATATCGAGGCTCTCACAATGGTTGACATGGCAAGCAAGGATATTATCCCCGCCGTTGCCTCATATGCGGGCGACCTTGCAAATTCAGTAATCGCCATCAAAGAGGCGGGCGCTACGGCGGCGGCTCAGGTAGAGATATTAAACGAGGTAGATTCACTTCTCGCCGAGGCAAAGAGCGCGCTCAACAAACTCATTGCCGAGGAGTCAAAGGCAGCGGCGATATCAGACGTAAAAGAGCAGGCATTCTATTATAAAGATGTTGTAAAGACCGCAATGGATGCTCTCAGAGCGCCCATTGATAAGCTTGAAATGCTCGTGGACGGCTCAGTATGGCCGATACCTACATATGGTGATTTGATGTTCGAGGTATAAATTTACAGGCTTTTGCATAAGGGAGATACTTAGGGGAGAAAATAGTCATTAATGACTGCGTTCTCCCCATATTTTGCCAACTTGTAAAGATTTGCCAAAAATCTTTGCCTCAAAAATACTGATGAAAAAATCTTGAAAAATTCCATAAAAAAGTGCTTGCAATTTACATCAAAGTGTTATATACTATCAAATGTGCCACACAGAGCACGACAATAAATAGCGCTATCGCCAAACGGTAAGGCAACGGACTCTGACTCCGTCATTTCAAGGTTCGAATCCTTGTAGCGCTGCTAAAGCAACGGTTTATGTGTATGCCGTTGCTTTTTTGCTTTTCCGCATAACAGTATATTGTGCGGCAGGGCGAAGAGCTAATTTACTTTTTAAATGAGTTTCACGACATTTTAGGGGAGATAAAAAATGTTTGAGCTTGGAAAAAAACAGTCACTGTTTATAGTGAAAGAAGTTGATTTTGGCGTATATCTGGCGGACAAGCCTGACATTAACGCAGAGGAGAGGGTGCTCCTGCCCAAGAAACAGATTCCGGAGGGCAAGGGCATAGGAGATGAACTGGAGGTATTTCTTTACAAGGATTCCAAGGACAGGCTGATAGCTACCACCAATTCGCCGCTTTTGAGTGTCGGAGAGGTAGGTACGCTTAAGGTTTCACAGGTCACGCCGATTGGCGCGTTCCTCGACTGGGGGCTTGAAAAGGACATACTGCTTCCGTACAAGGAGCAGACAAGGCGCGTTAAAGAAGGAGAAGAAGTGCTTGTCACGATATACATAGACAAGAGCAGCCGCCTTGCCGCCACAATGAACGTCTACGAGCGCTTGTCATGCGAAAGCGGCTACCAAAAAGATGACAGAGTAAGCGGCATAGTATATCAGATAATCGACAGCTTCGGCGCGTTTGTCGCCGTAGACAACAAATATTCGGCGCTGATACCGACACGGGAAATGTTTGGCGATATATCTGTCGGCGATACCATAGAGGCAAGAGTCACAAACGTAAAGCCCGATGGGAAACTTGACTTAAGTGTGCGTGAGAAAGCACATATCCAAATGAAAAAAGATGCCGAGCGTATTATGGAGCTGTTTGACAAATATGACGGGAAACTGCCGTTTACGGACAAGGCATCGCCTGAGCTTATAAAATGCGAGACCGGCATGAGCAAAAACGAGTTTAAGCGTGTTATCGGCAATCTGCTGAAAAACAATATGGTAATGATAGACCACGACTGCATAAGGAAGACGGTTTCCTCTGATTTATAAATTATTAGGTAATTGCGAAATGTGTTCTAAACTGTTCGAATTTAGTCAAAATATATAAAAACGCGGCTAGGCGCTCCGCGAGACGCCGCTTATTTTATATATTTTGCCTAAATTCTATGTTGTCGAATAGAGTTTCACAAATGCTTATATAAGTTATGCTTGAAATCAGAACATCATAATTCAGTAATAGGAAATAGAAACAAAAAAATAGCACGCCGTCCAATTGGTAGGCGTGCTATTTTAAAGAAGACTCAAATACGTATGTCAATGTTGCCGCCGACATCGGGATTGACAGAGCGTTCAAGCGCGGCTGAGTCAATCAAATCGGTAAGCATAGCGCCTGTACTCTGCGCTGTATCAATTGACTTCGCAAGTACAGCTATGCCGACATCGCCCATAAGCCTTGATTGAGCCATACCCATTGATAAACCGGCAATATCCATATGCATACTCCTTTCTCCGCATAAATATAGGTGTTTGCAAAACTAAATTCGGACAGTTTAGAACACGTTTTACAATTGATATGTGGTGTATTGTTCCTCAATTAGTATATCGGCTTTGAAACTAAAAATATTATAACAATAACGAACAACCTTTGGCAAACTATTATTTGACGAAAATTTATAAAAAATAAATAAAAATAATTTGTGTATCTTGCATAATCAGTGCAAAAAATACTGTTTTATTTAAAAATTTCAAAAATTGCATAAAAAAGTTGGCGCTTTCTATAGATTTATTTGTGAAAATATATTAAAATAAAACAGTAATGTGACAAAACGACAGGCTTGTATCGGCATTCTTTTGTCTATATTGTATAAGGAATATTTCGGCACGCTTTATATTGGGGTAAGCGTTTGGCGATGAGAAGGAGAGGGACGTATGATTTCAAATCAGATTATGCAGAACACAATTGAGGGGATTAAAGCCATAACAAGGGTCGAACTGTTTGTGGCTGATGTGGACGGCAAGATTGTGGCGTCTACCAAAAACAGCGGGGCAAGCTTTGAAAATTCAGTGCTTGAGTTTGTAAAATCCGCGGCGGACAGCCAGGAAATTCAGTCGAGCCAGTTTTTTAAAATTTATGATGAACAGCAGCTTGAGTACATACTTATCGCCAGCGGACCAAATGATAATGCCTATATGGTCGGCAAGATGGCGGCATTTCAAATCCAAAATCTTATGGTGGCATACAAGGAGCGTTTTGACAAGGACAATTTTATCAAAAATCTGCTGCTTGACAACCTATTGCTGGTTGACATATACAGTCGTTCCAAGAAGCTGCACATTCCGACAGACGTAAAGCGCGCCGTGCTCATAGTTGAAGCGCCAAACGTCAAGGACGCGAATATCCTTGAAAAAATTCGTGAGAATTTTGGAAAAAACGGCAGGGATTTTGTCACGGCGGTTGATGAAAACAACGTTATAGTGGTAAAAGAGATTGCGGACAATGAGAGCAACCGCGATATTGACAAATATGCCAGGGCGATAGAAGATTGCCTTGTCAAAGAGGGCATAAAGAGCGTGCGCATTTCTTACGGCACTAATGTAAAGGAGATAAAAGAGGTAAGCCGCTCTTACAAAGAGGCGAAAATGGCGCTTGACGTCGGCAAGATTTTCTTTGCTGAAAGGCAGATAATCGCTTACAGCGAGCTTGGCATCGGCAGGCTTATATACCAGCTTCCGATACCGCTTTGCAAAATGTTTATCAAGGAAATTTTTGGCGGAAAGAGCCCCGATGATTTTGATGAGGAGACGCTTGTCACCATCAATAAGTTTTTTGAAAATTCGCTGAATGTATCGGAAACATCAAGACAGCTTTTCATACACAGAAATACGCTGGTGTATCGTCTTGATAAGCTTCAAAAAAGCACGGGACTTGATTTGCGTGTATTTGAGGACGCTATTACTTTCAAGATAGCGCTGATGGTAGTGCGCTATATGAAGTATATGGAATCATTTGAGTATTGATGGGGTTATAATAATTATTTATGAGGTGAAATTTTGAGAAGTACAACGGCTAGAAAGCGCGCAGGTTCAAACGCGCCCATTATTTCGCTGGAGCATGTGAGCAAGGCTTATTCCGCGGGCGCTCCGGCATTAAATGATGTAAATTTGCATATAAATAAAGGAGAATTTGTATTCATAGTAGGCGACAGCGGTTCGGGTAAATCGACGCTCATAAAGCTTTTGCTCCGTGAGCTTTTGCCCTCATCGGGGCGTATTGTCGTAAACGGCACGGATGTGGTGAAACTGAGGCGGCGCCAGATACCTAAGTTTAGGAGAAATCTGGGCGTGGTATTTCAGGACTTCAGACTTTTAAAAGACAGAAACGTATATGAGAATGTCGCGTTTGCCCAGCGCATTGTGCAGAAACCGGCGAGGGAGATAAGGAAGAATGTTCCCTCAATCCTTTCCACGGTAGGGCTTGCGGGAAAATACAAGGCAAGGCCGAAACAGCTTTCGGGAGGCGAGCAGCAGAGGGTCGCTCTTGCGCGCGCGCTCGTGAATAAGCCGCAGATTTTGCTTGCCGATGAGCCCACAGGTAATCTCGACCCTAAAAATTCATGGGAGATTATGAATTTGCTTGAGAAGATAAACAATAACGGCACTACAGTCCTTGTAGTAACCCATAACCGCGAGATTGTGAACGATATGCAGAAACGTGTTGTCACAATGAAGAAAGGTGTCATTGTCAGCGATGAGGAGAAGGGTGGCTATATAGATGAGGATTAATACGTTATTTTACTGTATTGTGCAGGGCTTGAAAAATATTTTCAGAAATAAATGGTTTACGCTGGCATCGGTAGCCACTATATCTGCGTGCCTGTTTTTATTTGGACTTTTTTATTCGATACTGTCAAATTTTGAGCATATGGTTAAGAACGCGGAGCAGCGGGTGGCTGTCACGGCGCTACTGGATTTGGGGGTATCGGATGAGCGTGTCGGCGAGATAAAGGCGATGATTTTGAACCGTGCGGAGGTGAAGGAAGTCAACTACTTTTCAGCAGAGGAAACATGGGTGAAATTTGCGGAAGAAAATGACTTCGGCGACATAAGCATTTTTACGGAAAATCCGCTTGAAGACTGCGCGCATTTTGATATTTATTTGAACGATGTATCTATGCAGAGCGACCTTGTGACGTTTCTTGAATCGGTTGACGGTGTGAGAAAGGTAAACCAGTCCGCGCTTACGGCGAGGGTGCTCACGGGAGTTAATTCAATTATCAGCTATGTGTCAATAGGCATCATACTGATACTGTTTTTGGTGTCGATTTTCCTCATAAGCAATACTGTCACGATAGGTATACAGGTGCGCAAGGAAGAAATCCAGATAATGAAATACATAGGCGCTACAGACTTTTTTGCGAGAGCGCCTTTTGTTATCGAGGGTATCATTATTGGTTTTATCGGTTCTCTGGTACCGCTTGTCGCCATATATTTCTTGTATAATGAGGCGATGATTTATGTAGCGGGCAGTTACTCATTTATGGCGGCGCTTATTCAGTTTTTGCCCGTGCAGGAGGTATTCAGGACGCTTTTGCCCATTTGCATAGGCATTGGGGTAGGCATAGGTTTTATAGGCAGTTACACAACGGTAAGAAAGCATCTGAGCGTATAGAAAGGCAGAAATATGCGGCAACATAAGAAAAAACAAAGAGCAATTGCGCTTGTCTTGGTTGTGTTGATGGCGACATTGGCGATATATATGCGTCCGCTTATAAGCCGGGCAGATGAGATTTCCGAGCTTCAGGACAGCATAAGCCAAAAGAAAAAGGAGATAGAGGAGGCTCAGGGGCAGAAAAAGGAGCTTCAGTCGGGTCTTACAGATGTAAAGAGCGTTATCGCAAATCTTAACAAGAGCAAGAATGACCTCGCGGCATATGTAAGCGAGCTTGATACTACTCTGTCGGCCGCGCAGGCAAAGATAAATGAGCTTGCCGATATGATAACCGAAAAGGAGACGGAGATTACAAAGACAAAGGCGGAGCTTGAGGAGGCTCAGAGGACGGAGCAGCAGCAGTATGCGGCTATGAAAGACAGAATAAAGAGTATGTACGAGAGGGGCGACAGCTTTTATTTTGAGATTGTCTTTTCAGCAAAATCGTTTGGCGATATGCTTAACCGTGCCGATTATGTCGAACGTCTTACCGCGGCTGACAAACGGCTTCTCGATAAATTTAAGACGACACGTGAATACGTAGAGACCTGCAAGCAACAGCTTGAAGCGGAGCAAGAGCTCTTAGAGGAGGCAAAAAGCGACGCCGAGGCGGAGCAGCAGTCATTAGAGCTTTTGATTGCCGAGAAAGAGCAGCAGATGGCGGCGTATCAGGCTGATATAAACAATCAGGAGCAGGTTTTGAAAGCATATGAGGATGAAATGGCGGCGCGTGATGCCGAGATAAAGGCGCTTGAAAAGGCTATGAAAGAGCAGCAGGAGGCGCTTGAAAAGGCAAACGGCAAAAAGAATACATACGACGGCGGCATGTTCGCGTGGCCGGCTCCGTCGTATACGCGTATTTCAGACGATTTTGGGATGCGCGAGGTTCACCCGATATACAAGGTACAGAAAATGCACAACGGCGTCGATATGGCTGCGCCGGGAGGCTCTCCGATACTTGCGGCGTATGACGGTACAGTGATAGCGGCGGCATACAGCTCCAGCATGGGCAACTATATTATGATAGACCATGGCGACGGTCTTACCACTATATATATGCACGCTTCCGCGCTGTATGTGAAAAGCGGGCAGAGCGTATCAAAGGGTGAAAAGATAGCGGCGGTAGGCACTACCGGCAATTCGACCGGCAATCATCTTCACTTTGGCGTAAGACTAAACGGGACATATGTAAATCCCTGGAATTATTTAAAGTAGTAACAGGAAGGAAATGGCTTATAAATGCAAAATCAAGGCGACTTTAACGGTTATAACAATGCAATAGGCGGGTATCCGCAAAGAAACGACGGCAGCGAAAAGAAAGCAAGGTATTATCTGCTGGGACTTGCGACTGGATTTGCATTGTCGATGATAGTTATGCTTATGACTGTCAGTGTCATAAGGTTTTACAGAAATATACAGATAGTGCGCAGCAGGGAGCAGGCTGAGGCGATTGAGAGCGTGACTGACGATGCGGTAGTGGAAAAGCTCGGCGTGCTTGAAGAAACCGTGGATAAATACTTTTGGAAGGATGTCGAGAGTGATACACTTCAGAACGGTATTTATAAAGGGATGCTGGCGGCGCTTGACGACCCCTACAGCGTTTACTATACCAAAGAGGAGCTTATCGACCTCCAGCAGCAGACGGAGGGAATTTATTATGGAATAGGTGCATATATAAGCAAAGATTTGGATACGGGCTACGTACAGATAAGCAAAATTATAAAGGACACCCCCGCCGAGGAGAGCGACCTCGAACAGGGCGATTATATTTATGCCATAGAGGGCGAGAGCATGTATGGCAAGGAAAGTGATTATGTAGTCAGCAAGATAAAAGGCGAGGAGGGTACTTTTGTCACAATCACTGTCTTACGGGAAGGTGAGGCAAATCCGATTGATATAGATGTGGAGCGGCGCAAGATAGAAAGTCCGACCGTTGAGTATGAAATGTACGACAACGGCGTGGCATATATACAAATAACGGAGTTTGATTTGGTTACGACAGGTCAGTTTGAGGAGGCATATGAGCAGGCAAAAGCAGATGGCATGAAAGGGCTTATAATCGACCTGCGCAGTAATCCGGGGGGCAACCTTTCTACGGTATGTGATATAGCGCGCATGATTCTTCCCAAGGGACTGATTGTGTACACGGAAGACAAATATGGCGAACGCGAGGAATACAAGTGCGACGGCAAGAATGAGATAGACGTACCGCTTGTGATACTGGCGGACGGATACAGCGCAAGCGCGTCGGAGATACTCACGGGCGCGGTAAAGGATTATGGCATAGGTACGATAGTAGGCACGACTACTTATGGCAAGGGCATAGTCCAGAAAGTGATAAACCTTTCGGACGGCTCGGCGCTGAAACTTACGGTCAGCACGTATTATACACCGAACGGCAACAATATACATGGCATAGGCATAGAGCCGGACATAGAAGTGCCGTTTGATTCGGAGCAGTACAAAAACGGAGTTGACAATCAGCTTGAGAAAGCGAAAGAAGTGCTGGCGCAGCAACTTGGTCAGTAGCGAATGGAGGAATGATTATGTACACGGCGGACGAAAAAAGATACAGTAGTATGCAATACAACCGATGCGGCGATAGCGGATTGCTGTTGCCCGCGGTTTCTCTTGGATTGTGGCACAATTTTGGCTCGGGTGCAAGCTTTGAGAACATGCAGAATATGTGTTATACAGCGTTTGACAAGGGAATTACTCATTTTGATTTGGCAAACAACTATGGGCCTGTCGCGGGAGCGGCAGAGGAAAATTTTGGAAGAATACTTGCCAAAGGGCTTGGCCGTTACCGCGACGAACTTATTATATCAACCAAAGCGGGATATGACATGTGGGAAGGCCCTTATGGAAACTGGGGGAGCAGGAAATACCTTATCGCAAGCCTTGACCAGAGTTTGAAACGCATGGGTGTTGAGTATGTCGATATATTTTACCACCACAGACCGGACCCTGAAACGCCGCTTGAGGAAACAGCCCGTACACTTGATGATATTGTGAGGAACGGTAAGGCGCTTTATATCGGAATATCAAATTATAATAAAGAACAGACTATTGCAATTGCAAAACTTTTTAAGAATATGGGGACCCCGTTTATTATCAATCAACGTAAATATTCTATGCTTGTGCGCGATATTGAGACCGATGGATTGAAAGCATACGCAAAGGCAAACGGAATAGGCATCATTACATTCTGCCCGCTTGCCCAGGGGCTGCTTACGGATAGGTATTTGAACGGTATTCCACAGGACAGCCGTATCAGGACTGACGGGCGTTTTCTGAAAGAAGATGCCGTGGACGAGAATACCATCGCAAAAATACGCGCGTTAAATGATATCGCAAAGCAGCGCGGACAAAGCCTTGCGCAGATGGCACTTGCGTGGATATTGAGGGATAACGACATAACGAGTGTGTTGATTGGCGCGTCAAGACCGTCACAGATTATTGATAATGTCGGCATGCTTTCAAATATCAGCTTCACCCAGGAAGAACGTGATAAGATTGATGATATTTTGAATTGAATTAGACTATGAAAAAGCTTATAAAAGGCGGTTCTGTCACAAAGTCGTGACGGAGCCGTTTTTATGTACTGCTTGTCGTCATTTACAGATAGAGGCAAAATAAAAAACAGAACAAAAGTTCTAAAAAGTGTCTCTGTTCTCTGTACAAATAAATATCTATGTGATATAATCAAAATTACTTTTATTGGCCTTTATATTATTATTTGCTTAGATTTTTCAAGATAATGGCGCGAGTATGTTATAGGCGCTGTTAGATTATTCCGGGGGTGAGACCTTTGAGGTCAGCTGACACGAAAGCTTCAGATACAAGAGCCAAGAATACGGAAGGGATTTTCAAGCTGCACAGTGAATACCGGCCCACGGGCGACCAGCCGCAGGCGATAGATGAACTTGTCAAAGGCTTTAAGGCGGGAAACCAGTTTCAGACATTGCTTGGCGTCACGGGTTCGGGTAAGACCTTTACTATGGCAAATATAATAGCCGCGCTGAATAAGCCCACTCTTGTCATAGCGCACAATAAGACGCTTGCGGGGCAGCTTTATGGCGAATTTAAAGAGTTTTTTCCCGAAAATGCCGTGGAATATTTTGTGAGCTATTATGATTATTATCAGCCAGAGGCATACATTCCGTCCTCTGACACATATATAGCAAAGGATTCGGCGGTAAATGAGGAGATTGACAAGCTCCGTCTGTCCGCGACAGCTTCGCTTACAGAGCGCCGAGATGTTGTTGTGGTGGCGAGTGTATCATGCATATATGGATTGGGAAGTCCCGATGAATATCAGGGAATGATGCTGTCATTGCGCCCGCATATGATAAAGGATAGAGACGAGGTAATCCGTGCGTTGATAGAAATGCAGTATGACAGAAACGACATGGATTTGGAAAGGGGACGTTTTAGGGTTCGCGGAGATGTTTTGGAGATAAATCCTGCACAGGGAGGCGATTATCTCATACGTGTGGAGTTTTTCGGAGATGAGATAGACCGCATAGCCGAGGTGGATGCAGTGACAAATAAGGTGAATGCTCTGCTTGAGCATGTCACGATTTTTCCCGCATCACATTATGTAGTGGCGCCCGAGAGGATAGCGCAGGCGTGCAAAAACATAGAGGCGGAGATGAAAGAGCGTGTCAGCTATTTTAAAGGCGAGGACAAGCTGCTTGAGGCGCAGCGTATTTCAGAGCGGACGAATTTTGACGTGGAAATGCTTAGGGAGACGGGTTTCTGCTCGGGCATTGAAAACTACTCGCGCCATTTAAACGGCACGGCGGAGGGGGCTCCGCCATACTGCTTGCTCGACTTTTTTAATGAAGATTTCCTTATTATAATAGATGAGTCTCACATGACGATACCACAGATTAGAGGGATGTATGCGGGCGACCGCTCGCGCAAGACTACGCTTGTTGAGTATGGATTTAGATTGCCGTCGGCACTTGACAACAGACCGCTCAAATTTGAGGAATTCGAGCAGAAGATAGACCAGATGCTTTTTGTTTCGGCGACACCCGGTATATACGAGGAAGAACATGAGCTTTTGCGCGCGGAGCAGATTATAAGACCTACGGGACTGCTTGACCCTAATATTGAGATACATCCTGTAGAGGGACAGATTGATGACCTTATATCGCGGATAAACGAGGAAACGGCGAAACACAACAAAGTGCTTGTCACGACGCTCACAAAACGCATGGCGGAGGATTTGACGAAATATATGAGCGAGGCAGGCGTGCGCGTCAAATATCTTCATTCCGATATAGACACGCTTGAACGCGCCGAGATTATACGCGATATGCGCCTTGATGTATTTGACGTACTTGTCGGAATCAACCTTTTGCGTGAGGGACTTGATATTCCCGAAATATCGCTTGTCGCAATTATTGACGCTGACAAGGAGGGATTTCTGCGTTCGGCGACCTCCCTGATACAGACAGTGGGACGCGCGGCAAGAAACTCAGAAGGACATGTCATCATGTATGCGGACACCATTACCGATTCGATGCGGATTACGCTTGACGAAACGGCAAGACGGCGCGCGATACAGCAAAAATATAATGATGAAAATGGCATCACGCCGCAGACGATAAAAAAAGCAGTGCGCGACCTCATCAGTATATCCAAGGCAGTAGCAAAGGAAGAACAGGAATTTGCAAAAGACCCTGAATCTATGAATGAGAAAGAGCTTAAAAAGCTTATCGCCTCCCTTGAAAAGAATATGCGCAAGGCGGCTGCAGACCTTAATTTTGAGGCGGCTATGGAGCTTCGCGACAAGATGATGCAGCTAAAGAAAATGCTGAATGATATGTCTAAGGGCATTGAGTGATGATTTATTGAGGATAGATAGGTCATGCCTTGCTAAGGCTATCCTGTACAAAATGCGGCAATGCGGAAACGGAGAAAAAAATGGACGAAAAACAATTAAAGATGCTTCCAAAGAGTGAGCTTATAAAAATAAGAGGTGCTAATGAACACAATCTGAAAAACATAAGTCTTGATATACCCAGGAATAAATTTGTAGTGCTTACAGGTCTGTCGGGTTCGGGCAAATCGTCGCTTGCGTTTGACACGATTTATGCGGAAGGGCAGCGCCGTTATATGGAGTCGCTTTCGTCATATGCGAGAATGTTTTTGGGACAGATGGAGAAGCCGAATGTAGAAAGCATAGAGGGCCTTTCCCCCGCTATTTCAATTGACCAGAAATCCACGAACAGAAATCCACGCTCGACAGTCGGCACTGTAACAGAAATATATGATTATTTCAGGCTTTTGTATGCGCGGATAGGCATTCCGCACTGTCCTAATTGCGGACGCGAGATAAAAAAACAGACAATAGACCAGATTGTGGACCAGATAATGGGCATGCCGGAGGGGACGAGGCTGCAGTTGCTTGCCCCCGTGGTAAGAGGACGCAAGGGTGAACATACCAAGGTACTCGACCGCGCAAAGCGTGCAGGTTATGTAAGATTGAGGATTGACGGCAGCCTGTATGAGCTTTCGGAAGAAATAAAGCTTGATAAAAATATAAAACATAATATAGAGATAGTGGTTGACCGCATTGTGGTAAAGGCGGGCATAGAACGACGCCTTACAGATTCCATCGAAAATGTTATGTCGCTTTCGGACGGTTTGCTGATAGTGGATGTGATAGACGGTGAGCCGATGAATTTTTCACAGAGTTTTGCGTGTCCTGACTGCGGCATCAGTATAGAGGAGGTAGAGCCGAGAAGCTTTTCATTCAACAATCCGTTTGGTGCGTGTCCTCAATGTCTGGGACTTGGTTATAAGATGGAGTTTGATGCGGATTTAATGATACCTGACAGGAGCCTCAGTATAAATGAGGGAGCGATAACGGCAATGGGCTGGCAGTCATGCACGGACAAGACGAGCTTTACGAATGCTATCCTGCAGGCACTCTGCAAGGAGTATGATTTTTCACTTGACACCCCATTTGAGGAGCTTTCGGACGAAGTGCAGAATATAATTATAAACGGCACGGGTGGCAGGGAGGTCATAGTTTATTACAAAGGACAGCGCGGGGAAGGAAGATACCCTATAGCGTTTGAAGGTCTGATAAAAAATGTAGAGCGGCGGTATAAGGAGACTGCATCGGAGATAATGAAGCAGGAGTATGAGACCTTTATGCGAATTACGCCTTGTACGGAGTGCGGAGGCAAACGCTTAAAAAAGAGCTCGCTTGCCGTCACTGTATGCGACAAGAATATTTATGAGATAACATCGATGTCAATCGGCGGACTATACCGTTTTCTTGATTCCATGGAGCTGACAAAGCAGCAGCAGTTAATTGGCAAGCGTATATTAAAAGAGATAAAGGCGCGAGTCGGATTTCTTGAAAATGTCGGCCTTGAATATCTTAGTCTTTCAAGGGGTACGGCGTCGCTTTCCGGCGGTGAAGCGCAGCGCATAAGGCTGGCTACGCAGATTGGCTCGGGGCTTGTCGGCGTGTGCTATATACTTGATGAGCCAAGTATAGGTCTTCATCAGAGAGACAATGACAAGCTTCTCAATGCGCTGAAAGAGCTGCGCGATTTGGGAAATACGTTGATTGTGGTAGAACATGATGAGGATACTATGTTTGCGGCGGACCATATAGTGGATATAGGGCCCGGCGCGGGTGAGCACGGAGGAGAGGTCATTGCGCAAGGGACGGCGGAGGAAATAATGAAAATTCCGGCATCGGTCACAGGGCAGTACCTTAGCGGCAAGCTTTTTATACCAGTGCCCAAAACGCGTCGCAAACCTACAGGCTGGCTGACGGTAAAAGGAGCGTCGGAAAACAATCTTAAAAATATAAACGTAAAATTTCCGCTTGGTGTATTTACGTGTGTGACCGGCGTATCGGGCTCGGGCAAGTCTTCGCTGGTAAATGAGATATTGTATAAACATCTGGCTCGGAGACTGAACAGGGCGCGCACAATAGCAGGAGCACATAAGGGTATAGAAGGCGTAGAGCAGCTTGACAAGGTTATCAATATAGACCAGTCACCCATAGGCAGGACCCCGCGCTCGAATCCCGCGACATATACAGGTGTATTTGACCAGATAAGGGATTTGTTTGCGGCAACGACAGACGCAAAAGCGAAAGGATACTCAAAAGGCCGCTTTAGTTTTAATGTAAAGGGCGGACGCTGCGAGGCGTGCGGAGGCGATGGCATAATAAAGATAGAAATGCACTTTTTGCCTGATGTTTATGTGCCGTGTGAGGTATGCCAGGGTAAACGTTACAATCGTGAAACGCTTGATGTTAAATATAAGGGGAAAAGTATATTTGATGTGCTTGATATGACGGTCGAGGAGGCTTTGCCGTTTTTTGATGCTATCCCGTCCATAAAGCGAAAAATAGAAACGCTGTATGATGTGGGGCTTTCGTATATCAAACTGGGGCAGCCGTCAACTACGCTTTCCGGCGGTGAGGCGCAGCGCATAAAGCTTGCCACGGAGCTTAGCCGCAGGAGTACGGGCAAGACCATTTATATATTGGACGAGCCGACTACGGGACTTCATTTTGCCGATGTGCATAAGCTTGTTGATATATTGCAGCGTCTGGCGGAGGGCGGAAATACGGTAGTCGTTATCGAACATAATCTTGATGTGATAAAGACAGCGGATTATATTATAGATATGGGACCGGAGGGCGGAGACGGAGGCGGCACAGTGATAGCGGAAGGCACGCCCGAAGAAATTGCCAAAAACAAAAAATCATACACGGGAATTTATGTAAAAAAGATGCTCGACAAGGCAAAGGCACATAAAATATCCAAATAAATAAAATGTGACACTAAAGTATTGCTTAAAAATTACCGATATATTATTCAGATATAGGCATTTTGGCATGTTTTTTTGAAAAAATCAAAAAAAAGCATGAACCCCCTTTAAAAAATGGCTGAATTAGGTTATAATGACTTAGTATGCTTTATTTGTTTGGTTAATAGTTATATTCTTATTGGGTAAACTATTTTTTAATGAGTTATTTATGATATAAAGTCGCCATTTTTAATATAGAAAGGGGCACAGAGCCATGCAGTACACAGATATTGGAATTGACCTTGGGACCGCAAGTATATTGGTTTACATCAGAGGGAAGGGTGTCGTGCTGAAAGAGCCATCAGTAGTGGCATTTGATAGAGATTCGGATACGATTAAGGCTATTGGGGAGGATGCGAGACTTATGCTTGGCAGGACGCCAGGCAATATTGTGGCAGTCAGACCGCTGCGACAAGGTGTTATCTCCGACTACAAAGTAACAGAGCAGATGATGCAGCACTTCATACAGAAAGCGCTTGGCAGAAAGACATTTAGGAAACCGAGGATAGCCGTATGCGTACCCAGTGGTGTTACCGAAGTTGAAAAAAAGGCAGTTGAGGACGCGACATATCAGGCAGGAGCGAGGAGCGTCAATATTATAGAGGAGCCTATCGCTGCGGCGATAGGAGCGGGCATTGATATTTCAAAGCCGTGCGGCAATATGATAGTTGACATAGGCGGCGGCACTTCGGATATAGCTGTCATATCACTTGGCGGCACTGTCGTCAGCGCATCTATCAAGATAGCGGGTGACGATTTTGATGAGGCTCTTGTGCGTTACATGAGGAAAAAGCACAATCTGCTAATTGGTGAGCGGACAGCGGAGGATATAAAAATTAAGATTGGTTCTGCGTTTAAGCGTGCAGAGGTTGACTATATGGATGTGAGAGGGCGCAATCTTGTCACGGGACTTCCGAAGACAATACGTGTATCTTCGGAGGAGACGGAGGAAGCGCTTAGGGAGACGACCTCTCAGATTATAGATACGATACACAGCGTCCTTGAAAAGACGCCGCCTGAGCTTGCGGCAGATATAGCGGACAGAGGCATAGTCCTTACAGGAGGCGGAAGTCTTTTGCGCGGACTTGAAGATTTGATAGAATCACGGACAGGCATAAATACAATGACAGCGGAGGACCCCATGACAGCGGTAGCGATAGGCACAGGCAAATATGTGGAGTTCCTTGCGGGCTATAGAGATGATATTTAAGCTTACAAAATGGAGGTTAGATACGTATGCTTAGAGGTTTATATACGGCTTATACAGGCATGTTGAATGAGCAGTACAGGATGGATATTATGTCAAATAATCTTGCCAATGCCGATACCACAGGTTTTAAAAAGGAAGGCTCTACAAGTCAGGCATATGATGAGGTTATGGCAGTTAAAATCAAGGACCTCACAGAAAATCCCAATGTTCCCAAACGCCTTGGCGGTATGAGTCTTGGAGTAAAGATTGGTGAGACCTACACGGATTTTTCACAGGGTTCACTTAGAAATACCGATAATACTTATGATTTGGCGATTGGCAGTGAGGGCTTTTTTAATATAGAGTTTACGAGTAAGTCGGGCGAGGTATCTACCAAGTATACGAGAAACGGTGAATTTAACCTTACAAGAGACGGTTACATGGTGACGAAAGACGGCGATTACCTGCTTGGCAAAGATGGAAACAGGATACAGATTTCCACCACAGCGGCGAAGACAGAGATAGATTCACAGGGAAACATATATCAGGATGACGCGCTTGTAGGCAGCATTAAGATTACAAACTTTACGGATACAAATTATCTCACGCATTATGGCGAGACCATGTGGGATGCCAAAGAGGGCGCGGAAGCCGTAGATGTGGAATATCCCAATATATATCAGGGCTGGCTCGAAATGTCAAACGTTTCCGTAGTAAAGGAAATGGTGAATATGATTGCTATTTCAAGGCAGTATGAGGCAAATCAGAAGTTTATAACAAGCTATGACGAGAGCTTAGAGAAGTCAATGGAGCTTAGCAGAATATAAAAATGCAAAGCGGCGTTTTTTACGTGGATTAAGCGTTGATGAAGCGATAGGAGGATTAGTATGGTAAGGTCATTGTGGACGGGTGCGACGGGCATGATTGCGCAGCAGTTAAATCTTGATAATGTGGCGCACAATCTTTCAAATGTAAATACTACAGGCTACAAGAAAGAGGTAATGGAGTTCAAATCACTTCTTTACCAGACGATACAGACAAAAACGACTACAGCGAATGTGGCAAATAAGCCTGTCGGCGCTGAAGTAGGTCTTGGTACGAGAAATACGGCGGTTACGTCTATATTCACGACGGGAAGCTTTTTGGAAACTCCGGGAGCTACAAATTTTGCAATTGACGGTGACGGTTTCTTTGGCATTCGTGGTACGGACGGCAATACATATTATACAAGAAACGGTGAGTTTGTGTTTGCTATATACGGCGATGATTTGATGCTCACTGACAAGGACGGTCTTCCGGTACTGAGCACGGAGGGTGAACCTATAATAGTCGATGGTGATATAAAGGTCAATAAGATTACTGTAGGAGACGGTGGCGAGCTTTTTTATCCTGATGAAGAAGGTCATGCACAGAGTCTTGATGTAGCGATTGGTCTATGGCAATTTAATAATCCCGCAGGTTTGGATAAGGTTGGAAACAGCATGTACCAGGAAACAGAGGCGAGCGGTGCGGCTATGAATGAGGCCGACACGGATGATTTGGAGAAAAGCGCGCTGGTACAGGGGTATCTTGAAGGCTCAAATGTGCAGGTGGCTGATGAGATGGTTAATATGATTATCGCGCAGAGAGCATATGAGATGAACTCAAAGGTTATAACGACTTCGGATGAGATGCTGCAGCAGGCAAACCAGTTGAAACGATAAAAAGCAATGTTCAGTGTATTTGATATTTAGGTTGTCAATATAAAGACGGCAGAATGGAGATTGATATGGATATTGGTGGAATGGGGTCGGCATATTCGGATTATTTGTCTACTCAGGCAGCGCAGAGCAATAAGGCATCTGCTCTTCAAAGTAAGCTTGAAAGCAGTGCAAACAGCGAGTCTGATAAAGAACTTATGGATGCGTGTAAGGAGTTTGAGGCATATTTTGTTGAGAAAGTTTTCGACACGATGCTTGAATCGACAAAGATGTTTTCGGACGACAAGGACGAAAATTCATATGGCAATAAAATGGTGGATGTTTTCAAGGATACAGCGTTGCAGCAGCTTAGCAGTCAAGTTGCGGACAGCGGCAGCATAGGTTTGGCAAGAACATTGTATGAGCAAATGAAGCGTCAAAATGAGGCGAAGAAAATACAGCCTGATAATGACAATTATGAAGACGCCGAATAGTTGAGGCAAATTTCAAAATGATGAAGCCAACTCGTTATATAATCATAAATGAGTTGGCTTTTAATGTTTGGGGGATTTTGTTTGGAAACTATCAAGGGATTTGTGGAGCATATAATATTCCAGAACACACAAAACGGATATACAGTTCTGAGGCTTGCATCGGGTGAGCAGGAGATAACCTGTACAGGTATATTTACACAGCTTGACGAGGGCGAATGTATTGAGCTGGACGGAGAGTATGTAGAGCGTGCAGCGTATGGTAAACAGTTTGCGGCAAAGAGCTTTCGAGTGACAGTTCCGGAGGATTCCGATGCGATAGAGCATTACCTGGGGTCGGGAGCGATAAAGGGAGTTGGAGCGGCGCTTGCAGCTCGTATAGTGCGGCTTTTTGGCAATGATACATTTCGCATAATAGAGGAAGAACCGCACAGGTTATCCGAGGTCAAGGGCATAAGCGAGAAAAAGGCGCGTGAGATAGCAGAGCAGGTAGCGGATAAAAAGGACGCGCGGGATGCGATGGTCTTTCTGCAAAAATATGGTATATCAAATACTCTTGCGATAAAAATTTATAATCGTTACGGGATGGGCTTATACGACATAATGCGAGAAAACCCATATAAGCTTGCGGAAGATATAACGGGAGTAGGCTTTAGGACTGCTGACGAAATTGCGGCAAAAATTGGCATACACGTGGATTCGGATTACAGAATACGGAGCGGTATAATATATATTCTTTCACAGGCGGGAGCGGAGGGGCATACATATCTTCCGATGGATATTTTGCTTGCGCGCTCGTCTGATATGCTTGGGCTTTTGGAGGAGCAGATTGAACCGCAAATTTCCAATCTGGCGATAGACAAAAAAATTGTCATAAAGGAGAATGGCAACGGCAAATGCATTTACAGCATGAGTGCGTATTATGCAGAGCTAAATTGCGCGAGATTGTTGTATGAGCTGCAGCATGCGTTTGACGGGGCGGACAGATTTGAAAAAACTGAGCTTGACATGATATCCGATAGGATTAAAAGGCTGGAGGAGACTAATCACATACAGCTTGATGAGCAACAGAGGCTTGCGGTCATTGAGGCAATCAGGAACGGCATTTTCATATTGTCGGGAGGTCCGGGCACGGGAAAAACTACGACAATAAATATGATTTTGCACTATTTTGAAGATGAGGAACTTGACATATTCCTTGCTGCGCCGACGGGACGCGCGGCTAAGCGTATGACTGAGGCGACCGGGTTTGAAGCGAGGACGATACACCGTATGCTTGAAATCAACGGAGCGGTTTCAGATGACGAAAGAGGTTTTTCTGGAGCGCGGTTTGAAAAAAACGAGTTTAATCCTCTGGAGGCAGATGTTATAATTATAGATGAGATGTCGATGGTTGACATATATCTTTTTCAGGCGCTTTTGAAGGCTGTCACGCCTGGGACAAAGCTTATCCTGGTGGGCGACAGAAATCAGCTCCCGTCAGTGGGAGCCGGACAGGTGCTGAAAGATATATTGGAGAGCAGGAAATTTGCAAGTGTTTCGCTGTCGAAAATCTTTCGCCAGACGAGTAAGAGCGATATTGCGATGAACGCTCATCTTATAAACGAGGGCAGGGAGATTGCGTTTGACAACAAAAGCAGGGATTTTTTCTTATTGGAAAGAGATAATATAAAAGTCATATACAAGCATATGATTATATTGATAACCGAAAAAATTCCAAAATACGTGAATGCGGGAATGTACGATATACAGGTGCTTACACCTATGAAACGCGGAGCGCTCGGGGCTGAAACGCTCAACAAAATATTGCAGCAGTATTTAAACCCACCGTCAAATCAAAAGGCTGAGCTGGTTATCGGAGATGACATTTTGAGGACCGGAGACAAGGTAATGCAGATAAAGAATAATTATCAGCTGGAGTGGGAGGTAGTCAGCAAGTACGGCATAACTGTGGACAGCGGTCAGGGAGTATTTAACGGGGATATCGGTATTGTGCGCGAAATAAACGAAACGGCCAAAACCGTAGTGGTTGAGTATGACGACCAGCGCAGAGTGACATATCCGTACAGCGGACTTGACGATATAGAGCTTGCTTATGCGATTACGATACATAAGTCCCAGGGAAGCGAGTATCCAGCTGTGATTATGCCGCTTTTGACAGGCCCCAGGATGCTTTTCAACAGAAATCTCCTTTATACGGGTGTGACACGGGCAAAAAGCTGTTTAGTCATTTTGGGCAGCCGCAATACGGTAAAACAGATGATAGAAAATGAAAGCGAACAAAAAAGATTTACGGGATTAAAGGACAGAATATGCGAGATAACGGAATAAGATTTGGTGAAAAGTTGAAAGATTTGCTCTTTCCACGTCATTGTCCTGTGTGTGATGATATTTTGCCGTTTGGAGATAAGCTGGCATGTGACGACTGCATCGCCAAAATTCAATATATAAAGCCGCCTGCTTGCAGAAAATGCGGCAAGCAGCTTTATGATGAGGGACAGATTTATTGTGGTGATTGTACGCGGCGTAATCATATATTTGATTATGGCATTGCACTTTATGATTATCAAAGTATGCGCAAGAGTATTTATCGTTTCAAGTACAGACATAGAGGAGAGTATGCGCAGTTTTACGCAAAAGACATATACAGACATTTGAAACATGAGATATGTGCGATGGGAGCGGACGCGTTTATTCCCGTGCCGCTCCATAGGACACGTCAGGATAAGCGCGGCTACAACCAGGCGGAGCTTGTGTCAAGGGAGCTTTCCAAGCTTTTTGGCATTCCGACAAGGGCCGATTTGGTAAAAAGAAACAAAAAAACTCTGCCCCAAAAACAATTAAATGCAATATCCAGACAAAATAATTTGAAAAAAGCTTTTAATATTGGCTCAGATGTTGTAAAATTAAATAAAACCATACTCGTAGATGACATTTATACGACGGGCAGTACGTTGGATGCGGTTGCATCAGAGCTGAGGCGCTATGGTGTGGAAAAAATTTATTATATTACTCTCTGCATAGGAGAGGGAATTTAATGGAGGAAAAGCTGATGAGCGACGTAAGAAATTGCAGAAAATGCGGGAAACTTTTTAACCATATTTCAGGAATGCCAATCTGCCCTGCGTGTAAGGCGAAACTGGAAGAATCATTTCAGGAAGTAAAGAAATATATACGTGAAAATCCTCATACAGATATAAAAGAGGTCGCAGAGGCGTGCGAGGTTGAGACCGGACAGATTCAGCAGTGGATTAGAGAGGAGCGCCTTGAGTTTACGGCGGATTCTCCCGTGAAACTTCCGTGCGAGAACTGCGGCACTATGATTCGCTCAGGTAAGCTGTGCGAAAAGTGCAAGAACCAACTGGCGTCAAACCTTTCACATGCTATCGAAAAACCTAAGCGCATTATTGAAGAACCTGTTAAAAAGAGCCGCAGCGACGGTAACAAGATGAGGTTTTTGGACAGATAACAGACGGCGTGAGGTAATACGAGGCATTGTTATGTTAAATGAAGAAAGAATAAAACTGATGACAAAGATGGCTTCCTATGAGGCAAATGAGGGCAAGAAGAATGTCTCCATAGGAAGCTACTTCAGAGGCGATTATATCGGGCTGCAGGTAATCAGGGCGATAATCAGCGGCACGGTTGGTTTTTTTATTGTCTTTGGAATGTATATATTGTATAATTTTGAGACGATTATGGCGGACATTTACAAGATGGATTTGCTAAAATTTGGCAGGAGTGTTATAATAGCATATCTTGTTTTTATTGTGCTGTATGCGGCGGTTTCCTATGGAATATATACATATCGCTATACTAGAGCGAAAAAAAGCTTAAAGAGATACTACAATAATTTAAAAAAACTTTCTTATCTTTATGATAAGGAGCAGAAAAGGTAGTGTCTTATCGGAAAGGAATTTGTTATGACTGACCTGTTGGTTATGCGTGAACATTTAAAGCGGTTTTATAGTAAGTATGAAGCGTTTATTACTCCCGTGAGTAAGTTTTTGCTCACGGCGGCTACGCTGTTGCTGATTAATGGGAAGATAGGATATATGGGCAGGCTCAAAAGCGGCGCGGTAGTGCTGGTTTTATCACTTGTCTGCTCGTTTTTGCCGATGAATTTTATCGTATTTGTGGCAGCGGCAGTCACGCTGGGACATTTGTATGAGCTTTCAGCGGAATGTGCACTTGTGGCGCTGGCAGTATTTCTTTTGTTGTTTGTATTATATATCAGATTTTCTCCGAGAGATACGCTTGCTATACTTCTTACCCCGATATGTTTTATATTAAAAATACCATATGTTATGCCTATCGTGATGGGACTTGTAGGGACGCCTGTTTCGGCGGTATCTGTGGCAAGTGGTGTGATAGTCTACTATACTGTGGGATATATGAACAACAGCGCGTCGATGCTCAGCACGTTTGAGGAAGACGGTTCACTGGAGAAATTTAAGTATGTTGTAGACGGATTGATGAAAGATAAGGAAATGTTTGTCACGATAGCGGGCTTTGTGCTGACGCTGCTGGTGGTTTATTTTATAAGAAGGCTCAGCATAGATTACGCCTGGACTATTGCTATGATAACGGGAGCGCTTTTGAATGTTCTTGTACTGCTTTTTGGCGACTTGATGTACAACACGAATATGCCGATTTTAGAGGTTATACTGGGAAGTATCGCGGCAGTTGCAATTGCCAAGGTTTTGGAATTCTTTGTGTTTAATGTGGATTACTCGAGGACGGAGCTTGTGCAGTTCGAGGATGACGAGTATTATTACTATGTAAAAGCAGTACCTAAAAATACAGTAGCCACCCCGCAAAAGCGGGTAAAAACGATACGAGTGCCGGACAAAGCGGTAAAAAGGCACTGACGATGAGGAAAGCATGCATAAAGGCGGCAGAATGGAGATTTGTGTTAAATGAATAGAATTATGAACTTTTTCGATTCATATATTGCATCTCTGTCTTTGCACAGGTTCAGCATCAGATGGGAGGATATAGTGGAAATAATCATTATATCCTTTTTGGTGTACCATATTATGGCCTGGGCAAAGCACACAAAGGTATGGCAGCTCATGAAAGGGCTTGTCATTATTTTAGTATTTATTCTGCTTGCTATTCTGTTTAATATGCACACTATAATATGGATAGTGGAGAATGTGTTCAGCATAGCGGTCATTGCGATTGTGGTTATATTGCAGCCGGAGCTTAGGCGTGCGCTTGAGGAGCTTGGCAGGAAGAATATCCTTACAAATATTGTCGCTTTTGACAAGCCATCTGATGAGCGTTTTTCTGACAAGACCGTAAATGACCTTATCAAGGCAAGCTTTGAGATGGGCAAGGTGAAGACCGGAGCGCTCATGGTCATAGAGCAGGATGTATCGCTGACCGAATATGAGAGGACGGGAATAGAGGTTGACGGACTTATTTCGAGTCAGCTTTTAATCAATATCTTTGAGCATAATACGCCGCTGCATGACGGCGCTGTCATTATCCGCGGCAATAGGGTGGTATCGGCGACCTGCTATCTCCCGCTTTCGGACAATATGCGTATAAGCAAGGAGCTCGGCACACGTCATCGTGCGGGTGTGGGTATATCGGAGGTAACTGATGCGCTGACGATTATAGTGTCTGAGGAGACCGGCAATGTGAGCGTTACCTACGAGGGCGAGCTGTACAGAAATCTTGACGCGAACGGTCTTAGGGAGAAGCTTTGCATGATACAGAACAAAGAAGTGGAGGAAAAGAAACGCGGGCTCTGGAAAGGTAGGGCTAGAGATGAAAAATAGTTTTTGGAAAAGAGTGGTAAAGCTTTTTACAAATAACATAGGACTTAAATTTTGGGCCGTTGCTTTTTCCTGCGGTCTTTGGATTGTGATAAACAATATCAATAATCCATTGGAAACAAAGAACTTTTATAATGTTCCGCTGGAGATTATAAACGCAAGCTCTATTACCAGCGAGAATAAGGTGTATGATATAGAAGACGGAATTGATACGGTAAATGTGGTTGTGGAGGGAAGAAGCAAGGTCCTTGATGAATTGACTAAGGATGATATAAGGGCTGTGGCTGACGTCGCTGAGAGAAACGATATGAACAAAGTAGGCGTCAAGGTTTCAAGTACGCGTAACAATTCCGAGTTGAATTTCAAAAGCAGCATAGAGAGCGTGCAACTTGTGATAGAAGACAGGAAAAGTATTGATATGCGTATAGCGGCATCCGTTACTGACGAGCCGGCTGAAGGGTATGTTGTGGGGCAGGTTTCTCCGAGCCCGAACATTGTGAGGCTTTCGGGTCCGGCGTCTGTGATAGACAATGTAAAGAGCGTGCGTGCTGTGACAAGCGTGGATAATTTTTCAGCTGATATCAATACAAGCGTGGAGCTAAAGCTTTATGACGCCGATGACAGGGAAATAAAAAATAATTCCATAAGCATGAATATATCGACGGTAAATATAGCTGTCAGCATACTTGCGACGAAAGAGGTACCCTTGAGCTTTGTGGCGACGGGGACGCCCAAAGATGATTATATGATAAGCGGAGATATCACTTCCAATCCCGGATATGTTATGCTCGCGGGAAGGAAATCAACGCTTGATAACATAACAAAGCTTTCTGTGTCAGACCCTGCGATAGACGTTACCGACAAAGACGAGAGCTTTACCGCGACTGTCAATATCCGTAAATATCTGCCAACAAACACGCAGTTTGCGGACAGCGATTATGACGGAAATGTAGACGTATCTGTAAATATTGAGGGTGTGGTAAAAAAGACGCTGCGTATACCATCTTCAAAAATTGTAGTGGATAAGGTCCCTGCCGGCTATAAGGTGGTAACTCCTGAGCTTTCTGATGGCGGACACACATCATACAGCATAGAAATATCCGGCATAGAGTCGGAGGTAAGCGCTATCGATGCGAATGACATAGTCGGTGTGGTTGACATGGATTTGATGCTTGGCAAGCTTGGACTGAGCGAGTGGACGGAGGGTCAGTATCAGGGTGATATTATATTTAATTTGCCTGAAAATGTAAAGCTTGCGCAGACATATTCGCTTATTGTTGTTTTAGAGCCTGAGAACGATAATGAAGTTAATGAGGAAGAATAAAAAGATGGAGGATTTGGCAGATGGCAAGATTGTTTGGCACGGACGGAGTGAGGGGCGTCGCAAATGATGAATTGACGCCGATGCTTGCAATGCAGCTTGGGCAGGCCGGGGCATATGTGCTTTCAAAGGAAACGGAGCATAAACCTACTATTATGGTGGGGTGCGATACGCGTATTTCGGGTGATATGCTTGCGAACGCTCTTATGGCGGGAGCGTGTTCTGTGGGAGCCAATGTGGTGTATGTGGGTGTTCTACCTACTCCGGCGATAGCGTATCTTACCAAAAAGTATAGGGTAGACGCGGGCGTCGTAATTTCCGCGTCACATAATCCGGTAGAATTTAACGGCATTAAATTTTTTGACGGTAAGGGCTTTAAGCTGCCCGATGCACTTGAAGACGAGATAGAAATGCTCATCAGAAACAATATGAAAGACATCAATTTTCCTACGGGAGCCAGCATAGGAAAGATTAAGTACAGGACCGATGCACGTGAGGAATATATAAATCATTCCGTGCGCGCCGTTCCAATCAATCTTCGCGGAATGAAGATAGTGGTGGATTGTGCGGAGGGAGCCTCGTATTATACATCTGTGGAGGCATTGAAAGAGCTGGGCGCAGATGTAGTGGCCATTCACAATTCGCCGGATGGGACAAATATTAATGCGAATTGCGGCTCTACGCATATGGCGGAGCTTATGGCGCGAGTGGTTTATGAAAAGGCCAATATCGGGCTGGCTTTTGACGGTGACGCCGACAGGCTGCTTGCGGTTGACGAAAACGGGCATAGTGTTGACGGCGATGTGATTATGGCGATAGTTGGCAATCATATGAAGTCAAAGGGCAAGCTTAATAACAATACAATTGTGGCTACTGTGATGAGCAACCTCGGTTTCTTTATAATGGGCAAGGAGCAGGGTATCAATATAGAACAGACAAAGGTAGGCGACAGGTACGTACTTGAGCGGATGTTGGAAATTAACGCAAATCTTGGCGGCGAGCAGTCGGGACATATTATTTTCCTTGATGAAAATACTACGGGTGACGGCTTGTTAAGTGCACTGCATCTGCTTGAGGTAATGGTGGATACGGGTAAGACGCTGTCAGAGCTTGCGAGCATAATGACAGTTCTTCCGCAGGCGCTTGTGGGCGCACGCGTGCCAAATCACAAGAAGCATAGCTATATGGAATATCCGGAGATTGCCGATGCGGTAGAACGCATAAGCAAAAAATTCGAGGGCGAGGGCAGGGTGCTTATAAGACCGTCGGGCACGGAGCCGCTGGTTCGCGTAATGATAGAGGGCAAGGACCAGAATATGATAGAAAAAGATGCGAGGGAGCTTGCGGAGCTTATCCAGAATGTAATGCTGTAACTGTAAATTAAAGGTACTGAATGGCTGCATAAATAAAAGGAACGGGGGATACAAATGGTAAGTCAAAAGGTAGTAATCCAAAATCCTACAGGGCTGCATCTTCGCCCGGCGGGGACACTGTGTAAAGAGGCATTGCAGTTTGACTCACATATAACATTTGTCTTCAATGAAACTACTGCTAATGCCAAAAGTGTGCTCAGCGTATTGGGCGCCTGCGTAAAGAGCGGCGATGAAATCGAGCTTTGCTGCGATGGACCTGACGAAAAAGAAGCCTTGAAAAAGCTTGTCAAACTGATTGAAGATGGTTTGGGCGAAAAAAAACACGAGGATGGTGTTTCTTGAGAGCGTTTGACGGATGTTGCCGGGAGCGGCGGAAAGATTTCGAGAACGGAGGAATGATTTTTGAAAAAAATTATTGTGACCGGCTGTAACGGGCAGCTTGGGCGGGCGATTAATAAGCTTTATGAGGCTGACATGGAATATGAATGCATAAATACGGATGTCGGTCAGCTTGACATAACGGATATTGATGCGGTAAATAAGCTTGTGGACGGGGTAAAGCCGTATGCGATTATAAATTGCGCCGCGCATACAAATGTCAACGGCTGTGAGACGGATATTGACAATGCGTACAGGATAAATGCGATAGGTCCCAGAAACCTTAGTATAGCGGCAACGAGGTATGGTGCGAGGCTGATGCATATTTCGACGGACTATGTTTTTGACGGAAATGCGAGCACTCCTTATACGGAGTTTGATACTCCCAATCCCAAGGCTGTCTATGGCAAAACAAAGCTTGCAGGCGAGAATTTTGTGAAAGAATTTGCCAAGGAGTATTTTATCATACGCACGGCATGGCTCTATGGCGACGGTAAAAATTTTGTAAAAACCATGCTTAACCTGAGTGAAAATCATGATAAAGTCACTGTGGTGGGCGACCAGTTTGGCTCGCCTACAAGCGCGGACGAGCTTGCGAAAGCGATTGCGTATCTTTTGCCGACTGACAACTTTGGGCTGTTTCATGGTACTTGTGAAGGCTCTACGAACTGGGCGGATTTTACGCGCGAGATATATAGGCTTGCGGGCAGGAGCACGACAGTTGAGACCGTTACGACAGAGGAGTACAACAAAAATGTATCAGGAATATCCGCGCCGCGTCCCGCGTATTCGATACTTGAAAATTATATGTTAAAGCTTACTACTGATTTTATGTTTTCCGATTGGGAAAAGGCAATTGCCGAATATATAGCGGGCGGTTCGTATGGCAGTCGTTAGTCTGTGGCGACCAAGGTTAAAAAGTGAGTGTATATTAGGCTTAAGGGGCATAATATAAGTGCGAATACAAATACGGATACTATAGGAGGAGATAAATGAACAATATAGCGTTGATAACAGGTATAACAGGGCAGGACGGCTCATATCTGGCTGAATTTCTGCTTGCAAAGGGCTATGAGGTGCATGGACTTATCAGAAGGCATAGTATATCAAATACCATGCGAATAGACCATTTGATTAATTCGGACTATAACAAGGTAAAGTTTTTCCTGCATTATGCGGACACGACAGATTCGTCAAATCTTATGAGGATTATAGGCGAGATAAGACCTACGGAGGTGTACAACCTTGCGGCGCAGTCGCATGTGGGCGTTTCTTTTGAGGTGCCTGAGTATACGGCGGATGCGACAGGTGTGAGTACATTAAAGCTTTTGGAGGCGATAAGGGTAAACGGAGGCAACTGCAGATATTATCAGGCGTCAACGTCGGAGCTTTTTGGAGGACTTCCTGAAACAGCACCGCAAAGCGAGGCCACACCGTTTTATCCAAAGAGCCCTTACGGAGTAGCAAAGCTTTATTCTTACTGGATAACAGTCAATTACAGAGAATCTTATAATCTGTTTGCATGCAATGGTATTCTTTTTAATCATGAATCGCCAAGACGCGGCGAGAATTTCGTTACAAGGAAGATTACGCTTGCCATAGCTAACATAATAGCAGGAAGACAAAGCAAGCTCTCGCTTGGAAACATGAACGCCAAGAGGGATTGGGGCTTTGCAGGTGATTATGTAGAGGGTATGTGGCTTATGCTGCAGCAGCCGTCCCCCGGAGATTATGTACTTGCGACAAATGAGACGCATACTGTGCGTCAGTTTGTAGAAGCTGCATTTGCTGAGCTTGGAATTGTCATTCGCTGGGAGGGCGAGGGTGTCAGGGAAAAAGGGTATGATGCGGAGACAGGAAATCTTTTGGTTGACGTAAATCCTGAATTTTATCGTCCCGCAGAGGTTGAATTTCTCTGGGGCAATCCTGCCAAGGCGGAAAAGACACTCGGCTGGAAGCGTAAAGTGGATTTCAGGCATCTCGTGGCAATGATGATGGACGCGGATTTGAAAGCGATAACGGGAATGTCATGTGAAGAATATAAGAATAAGAGAAAAAACGGAGCGAACAATGAATAAATCGGATAAAATATATGTGGCAGGGCATAGAGGGCTTGTCGGTTCGGCTATAGTAAGGAATTTAAAGGAAAAAGGCTATGAGAATATTATAGGAAAGACACATGATGAGCTTGACCTCACCAATCAGAATGATGTCAGGAATTTCTTTGAAAATGAGCGTCCGGATATCGTAGTGCTTGCGGCAGCAAAAGTGGGCGGCATAAATGCCAACAATACTGCGCCTGCCGACTTTGCATATGAAAACATGCAAATTCAATGTAATGTTATCAAGTGCGCTCATGATTACAAGGTAAAGAAACTGTTGTTTTTGGGCAGTACGTGTATATATCCGAGGCTTGCGCCGCAGCCCATACCCGAGGATGCGCTCCTTACCGGACCGCTTGAGGAGACAAACGAGGCATATGCGATTGCCAAAATTTCGGGAATGCAGATGTGCAAATATTTTAAGCGTCAGTATGGGGATAATTTTATAAGCTGTATGCCGACGAATCTTTATGGTCCGTATGACAATTATGATTTGTCTGGTTCTCATGTAATGCCGGCTATGATAAGGAAGTTTCACGATGCTAAAATCAATAACAGTCCCAGCGTTGAGCTGTGGGGGACGGGTACGCCTCTGAGGGAATTTTTGTATGTTGACGATATGGCTGACGCATGTGTCTTTTTGCTCGAGAATTATGAGGGTGAGCAGCATGTCAATATAGGCACTGGCAAGGAAGTGACAATAAAGGAACTTGCCGAGGCTGTCCGACGTACGGTTGGTTATGAGGGCGAGATTATATGGAATAAGGATATGCCTGACGGAATGCCCAGAAAGCTTACCGACGTCAGCAAGCTTCACAAGCTTGGATGGACGCACAAGGTTGAGCTTGATGAGGGGATACGCCTTGCGTATGATTGGTTTAAAGAAAATGTCGAAAATGCTCGACTATAGCTATAATTAGGAAATTATGTAAAGTTTTTTGGCATTTTTAGCCTGATGGGGAGGCTGAAATGGAACGCGAATATTCAAGGGTAGATATTCTCAGTAATTCTACATATCTGCTTTTGCGTCTTGGCTTTCAAGCCAGACAAAGGGGTTATCGTTATCTTAGGGAAGCGGTGCTCGTTTCGTGTCTTGAACCCCAAATGCTGGAATCAGTTACAAAGTTTCTGTATCCGGAAATAGCACATAGATTTGATACGACCGACAAAAATATTGAAAGAGCTATCAGAAATTCAATTGATACAGCTTGGGCGAGAGGCAATAAAGAGGCTATGGAAATTGTATTTGGAAATAATTACTGCAGTGAGACCGATAGACCGACAAATACGGAAGTAATAGAGGCATTGGTCAAATATGTTTTGATTCATTAAATTATGCGCTGCAGCGCGGAAACGAGGCATTAGTGAAAGAATATACAAAGACATTAAGTATTATAGTTCCCTGCTACAATGAGGAGGAAAGTGTTCCTCTTTTTTATGCCGAGGCTATCAGGCAGGAAGCGTTTTTTCACAATAAGGATGTGGAGCTTGAGTTCATCTTTGTAAATGACGGCTCAAAGGATGCCACTGTGGAGGCTGTGCGTGCGCTTCACGAGAAAGACGAAAGGGTCCACTTGGTATCGTTTTCGAGAAATTTTGGAAAAGAAGCGGCTATCATTGCGGGGCTTGAAAAAGCGACCGGTGACTTTACAGTGCTTATGGATGCCGATTTGCAGGACCCGCCGTCTATCTTACCTGAGATGTATGGGTATATTGAGGAAGGCTATGATTCCGTGGCGACAAGGCGTGTGGACAGAAAAGGCGAGCCGCCTATCCGCTCATTTTTTGCAAGGCGCTTTTACGGACTTATGCGCAAGATATCAAAGACGGAGATTGTTGACGGCGCGAGGGATTATCGCCTTATGACGCGGCAGGTGACTGACGCGATATTGTCTATGCGCGAGTATAATCGTTTTTCTAAGGGAATATTTGGATGGGTAGGATACAATACCAAATGGATAGAATACGAAAATGTACAGAGAGCGGCTGGAGAGACAAAGTGGTCTTTCTGGAAATTGTTTTTGTATTCGCTTGACGGCATTATGGCGTTTTCTACTGCGCCGCTCTCTATTGCGTCAATATTTGGAATACTGTTTTGTATTGTGGCGTTTGTGTTTATGATTTTTATTTTTGTGCGGGCGTTGGTGTATGGTGACCCTGTAGCGGGATGGCCCTCAACGATATGTATAATATCTCTTATCGGGGGAGTACAGCTTTTGTGCCTTGGCATAATGGGGCAGTATATGAGCAAGCTCTATATGGAGGTTAAGGACAGACCGAAATATCTTGTGAAGGAAGAATTTTAAGAACAATATAATGAAAGATAACAGGTGTATTGTAAGTATAATAGTCCCTGTCTATAATGCGGCTGAATTTATAGAAGAAACGATAAAGACGGTCGAGGCGCAAAGCTTTGCAGAATGGGAGCTTTTGCTCGTGGATGATTGTTCCGATGATAACGGGTGTGACATAATAGAGCGCCATATCACTCGGGACAGTCGTATAAAACTTATCAGGCAGGAACAGAACAAAGGAGCGGCAGCCGCGAGAAATGCCGGGATTTTACAGGCCGAGGGCAGGTATATATGCTTTCTTGACGCGGACGACATATGGGAGCCCGATAAGATTGCCAAAGAGCTTGATTATATGCGCGGACGTGATGCAGGATTTGTCTTTACCGGATATGAGTTTGCGGACGAGCATGGCAGGGGACTTGGCAAGGTGGTTCATGTGCCGGATACAATTACTTACGGGCAGGCGCTTAAGAATACGACGATTTTTACATCTACCGTTATGATTGACACGGAAAAGGTTGACAAGGAAGATATATATATGCCGCAAATCGAGAGCGAAGACACGGCGACATGGTGGCATATACTTAAGAAATATGGCACGGGATATGGATTGGACAGCGCGCTTGTGAGATACAGGAGAAGCGCTGGCACTCTTTCGTCAAACAAGGCAAGGGCTGTGAGGCGCATTTGGAATTTATATAGAAAGCAGGAAAGGCTGTCACTGACAAAGAGCCTTTACTGTATGTGTTTTTGGGCGTTCCGTGCAGTGCTTAGGCGGATTTAGGATAGATTTTGGAGGCTATTGATGAAACGTTTAGAGGCGGCAAAGAGGACAATTATATTACAGATGTCGTTGATTGGGCTGCTTTTTCATACTGCCGCCTATGTCTATGTGTGGATAAATGTTTACAATGATATCATGCAGCTGCACATGTGGAGAAGCTTTCATAGAAACGGTTTTGTGCTGCTTGCCGTGGTATATTTCCTGCTCCTTTTGTTTTTTATGGGGACATATGGGGGCTTGCGTATCGGATATCTGAAAGCGATGGATGTTTTCTTTTCGCAAGTTATTTCGCTTGCGTTTGTAAATGCTATATCTTATTTTCAGATAGCGCTTTTGTCGCTCGGGTTTGTGACCGCATATCCGCTTGTGCTGATGTTTTTGGCTCAGATAGCGATTTCCGCTGTTTGGATTTTTATAAGCAACAGGCTCTATCAGCAGTTTTTCCCTCCCAAAAAACTTCTCCTTATAAACGGTGACAGACCGATAGAGGATATATTAAGAAAATTTGCCACGCGCAAGGACAAGTACAGTATAATACGCTGCATGCGTGAGGATGAGGGCAGGGAGGCACTGGAAAAAGAAATTGTCAAGGGCTATGACGGAGTGGTGCTGTGGGATATAAATACAAAGCTTAGGAACAGGCTTTTGAAATTCTGTTACAGCAAAAGCATAAGAATTTATATGATGCCCAAGATACCGGATATAATGATTCAAGGCGCCGACCAACTTCATCTGTTTGACACGCCTATACTTTTGACAAGGGAATATTCAATGACTATCGAGCAGAGGGTGGTGAAACGGGCCATTGATATTGTGTGCTCTGTGATATTGATTGTGGTGACTTCGCCTATCATGCTGATAACGGCTGTGATTATCAAGCTGTATGATAAGGGACCTGTGCTTTATAAGCAGGTGAGATGTACCCGCGATATGAAAGAGTTCAAAATCCTTAAATTCAGAAGCATGAGGACGGATGCCGAAAAGGACGGCGTAGCAAGGCTTGCATCAAAAAATGACGACCGTATCACTCCGATAGGCAGGTTCATACGAAAAGTAAGGATTGATGAGCTGCCGCAGCTCTTTAATATTTTAAAAGGTGAGATGTCATTTATCGGGCCTAGGCCGGAAAGACCTGAGATTATAAAGCAGTATCAGGAGGATATGCCTGAATTTGTGTTTAGGACAAAGGTTAAGGCTGGGCTTGCGGGATATGCCCAGGTATACGGTAAATACAATACCACTCCTTACGATAAGCTGAAGCTTGACCTTTTTTATATTGAAAATTATAGCGTGTGGCTTGATATAAGGCTTATGCTGCTGACATTCAAAATTCTTTTTCAGGCGGAGAGTACAGAGGGAATAGATGAAAACCAGATAACTGCGATTAGAAACAGTGAGAAGTTTGAAGAAAATCATTAAAACTATTGATTGGAGTGTCCTTTTAAGCGGGCATGGGGTATAAAAAATGATTGATAAGGCAATACGGCACGAGGGAATAGACAGCAGGGCGTTGCTTACCTGCTTTATAAAGCGTCTGCCGCTTATGCTGACGCTGGCTGTGACCGGTGCCGTGGCAGGCAGCGGTCTTAATTTGATTTTAGCCTTTATTGATTTGTCATCACCGCTGTATGTGTCAGAGACGGAATATTACATTGACTTCGCGGACGGAAGGTATGAGGCGAGGGACTATTACAATGCTTTTACATGGAATGATGTCATTGTGACGGACAAGCTTATACTTGGCAATGTGATGGACATGCTCGGCGAAGGGTATGACAGGGAAAAAGTTAAAAGTATGGTATCTGCCGCTATATTATCCGATGTGCGTTATCTGACTGTCACTGTCAAAGGCGAAAACGCTGAAACGGTAGATAAAGTGCAAAAGGCTTTTCGGGTGTCGCTCGAACATTTTGGCACGATGATGGACGAGTTTGACAGTATTTATCTGATAGATGACTCGGGAATAAAAAAAGAGCAGGCAAGATTTTTTTACTGGCGGGCTGCTGTGCTTGGGGCGTTGGTGCTTTTGGGCTGTGGTGTATTTGGAGTGGTGTTTAGATTTTGCCTGGGCGATTGCATATATACTAAGGAGGATATACGAAGATATTTCGGATTGCCAGCATACGGACTTCTTTATTCAGACAAAAATAATGCGGACGGGCGGCAGGAAAAAATGCTTGCCGAGGCGCTTATGAGTGTGTCGGAGGAGAATGAAAGGCTGATATTTGCGGATGCCTTGGATAATAGGATTGTGGGTGAATTTATAAGGAAGCTGGGAGAGCTTAAAATACTGGACAGCAAAGTTTGTATGGAGGCGTTGGACAGGACAAGAGATGTCGCGAAGCATGAGGTAATATTTGTCATTCCGTTTGGAGTGCCATGCAGGCAGCGTGTTGCGGACGAAATAAATCAGCTTGAGCTGCTTGGCTGCAAGGTTAAGGGAGCTGTGCTTGCCGAGGCGGACAAGGGCTGGATGAGATTGTATTTTGGGAGGTAGGTTGATGAGATTACAGGTATTGATATCGGCTGTGAATGAGGATATTTTTACATTGGCGGAGCGTATGGGACTTGAAAGCGACGCGATAATAATTAACCAGACCGAGCATTTTGGCTACAGGGAGTATGAGCGAAGCTGCAAGACGGGCAGAAAGCAGGTCAAGTGTTACAGCTTTGACGAAAGAGGCGTGGGACTTAGCAGGAATAATGCGCTTATGCGGGCGAGCGGGGACATCGTGCTCTTTGCCGATGAGGATATAGTGTACAACAGCGGATATGAGGAAAAAGTCTTAAACCAGTTTAAGGAGCATCCGGAGGCGGATTTTCTGCTGTTTAATATGCGGGTTGCCGACAGCCGCGCTACATACTATACGAGGAGATACCATAGGGTTCATATCTGGAATGCGGGGCGTTACCCGACGTATTCTTTTGCCGTGAAACGTGAAAAACTGGAGGCGGCAAATATCACGTTTTCATTGCTGTTTGGAGGCGGCGCAAAATACAGCAACGGAGAAGACAGTCTGTTTTTAAGGGATTGCCTAAGCCACGGACTAAAGGTGTATGCTGTACCCGTTGAGCTTGGATATGAACGGGAGAGAGAATCGACATGGTTCAACGGCTATACAGAGAAATTTTTTATCGACAGGGGAGTGCTTTATCATTTCCTTTATGGCAGGCTCGCCTATCCTATGGCGATGAGGTTTATAGCCGCTCATGGAAAAGAAATGTGTGTGGAGATACCTCAAAAGGCAGCTCTGCGTCTGATGAAAAAGGGTATTGAATCGGTAAAGCAGTTTAAATAGGAGGATAATGCGCGTTGGGCAGAGCGTTGTCTATAATCTTTTATCTGATGATTGCGATAGTGACATGCGTTATGGCGCTGCAAGTCGGCACGAAAACCGAGTATAGCTTTGTAAACGGCAGGCGTACCAGGGAAAGTTTATGCGCCCGACTGTTCTTAGGCGGTATATTTACGGTACTGTTTGTTTGCTCAGCGCTTAGGTTTGGAATAGGAAACGATTACGGTCAGTATACGCAGACGGCGCATGAGGCTTACGTGGGCGGATATGTCGTCACGGAGACAGGTTTTAATGTATTGGTAAGGCTTATATACGGTCTTGTCGGGTTTGAGTGCTATGAGCTTGTGTTTGCCGTGTTTGCGTTTGCCACGATATATATTTTTCTAAAGGCGATGTACCGCCAAAGTGTTTCGTTTGGACAGTCATTTTTCCTGTTTATGACGCTTGGGTTTTATTTTCAGACTTATAATACAGTCAGGTATTATTTGGCGCTTGCCATTGCGCTGTATTCGATGAGATATGTGCTTGAGCGCGACTGGATAAAATTTGTGTTTGTGATTGTGCTGGCTTCTTTTTTTCACAAGTCTGTGTTGCTGGTGCTGCCAGTTTATTGGCTGGCATCGTTTGAGTGGAAAAGGATTTATATAATAATAGGCGCTATTTTAAGTGCGGTATGTTTTGCCTGCAAAGATATTGTGTTAAAGCTTGCGATTGCGCTTTATCCGTCGTATAAAAGCGGGGTTTACTTTGGGGATTCCGTGAATATAATAAGCGTGTTTAGGATAGCCGCCGTAATTGGCTTTTATTTTTGGTTTATGAAATATTCCAAGGATAAGCTTAAGCGGGACGGGGCAGAAACGGTAAAGAGAGAGCTGTACTTTTATGGGCAGCTGAATATTCTTGCATTTGCTGTGTGTACATTTTTTTATTTTCTGCCTGTGGTGACAAGGATTGCGTATTATTTTAGTGTTTCGCAGCTTTTGATGATACCGCTGATAATAAGCCTGATTGATGATGAGACGCTGAGAAGAAAGATTAAGGTTGTCATAGCCGTGATATGTGTAATGTATTTTGCGGTATTTTTGTTTCAGGCGCATGGAGATGGAATAGGGCTGCTTCCTTATAGGAGCTGGCTGTTTACTACAGAGAGGTATACTTATAATTGAGGCGTTAAGGCGGCATGGGGGATTATCATGGATTATCCGGTTGTTTATAGTATTATAATTGTGTGTCTTGATGCGGGCGACAGGCTGATAAGCACTGTGGAGAGCGTGCTTGCTCAAGAGTATGGGGGATATGAGATAATTGTCAAGGACGGCGGCTCAAGGGACGGTTCTGTGGATAGGCTTAGAGAGAAGTGTTCTGACGGGAGACTTCATATATATGTCCGGAAAGATAAGGGCATATATGACGCTATGAATGAGGCTGTGAAACTTGCAGCCGGAGAGTATATTTTGTTTCTCAATGCGGGTGATAGCTTGTATGACAGGACAGTATTAGATAAAATAACACATGAAATATATACAGATAGCGAGAATACAGAAAAAATAACAGGTTCTATTTACACGGCAGCGGACAAAAATAAAAAAACTCCCGATATTGTATACGGGAATATGTATCACAAAGCGCTTGAGACTGTGATTTATTCAGCTCCGCAGATTAATGATTTCACATGTTATAGAAATGTACCATGCCATCAGACCTGTTTTTATCGCAGGGAAATGTTTGAGGAGAGAGGATATAATACGGATTATAATGTGAGGGCGGATTACGAGCATTTTTTGTGGTGCTACTATAAGAAAAAGGCAGAGACAGCCTATGTGCCTGTCATAGTTGCGGCATATGAGGGCGGCGGCTATTCGGAGACTGAACAGAATAAGAAACTTTCTGCCGCGCAGCATAGAGAGATAACGGTTAAGTATATGGGCAGGGGCAAGGTATTTAAGTATAGGATGATAATGCTGCTCACATTATCGCCGTTGAGGAGTGCCATGGCTCAGAGCAGATATTTTTCCGGAGTGTATAATAAGATTAAAACATTTATATATAAGCTAAAAAAATAATTGTGGGCGGCTTGAACGGACTTTCGCAGATGCTTAAAAGTAGAATATGTTGAAATGGGGAATGTAAATGAAAATTTTGTGGTTATGCAACATTATGCTGCCTTTTATCGCAAAGAGCTTGGGACAGAAGATAGTCGTAAAAGAAGGATGGATTTCAGGTCTTGCCGATAAAATGTACGAAAATAAAGAGCAAAATAACATAACACTAGCTATCTGCTTCCCGACAGACAGACCGCTTGACGCCCTGAAAGGAGATAAGGCCCTTTTTGTGAAGGGAAAGGCGGACGGCATTGATTACTATGTTTTTAAGGAGGATACGGTACATCCTGAAAACTATGATGTTGAGCTTGAAAGGCGTCTTGATGCCGTGATAAAGGATTTCATACCGGATGTTATACATATATTTGGTACGGAATATCCTCATACCCTTGCGTGTGTCAGGGCGTTTAACCGGCATGACAGGACGCTTATAGGCATCCAGGGGCTTTGCAGTGCGATAGCGGACGTGTATATGGCAGATTTGCCGTATGAGGCGCAAAAGAAAAAGACATTTAGGGACATACTAAAGAAAGACGGGCTCTTTGAACAGCAGGCTAAGTTCAGAAAGCGCGGCGAATATGAAAAGGAGGCGCTTTCGCTTGTCGGAAATGTGACGGGCAGGACGGATTTTGACAGGGAGATGACAAAAAAGCTTGCGCCGAACGCGAAATATTATTTTATGAATGAAACACTGCGGGCTGAATTTTATGCGGAATCATGGAATATAGACCAGATTGAACATCACTCGTTATTTTTGAGTCAGGGCAATTATCCGATAAAGGGGCTCCATTATGTGCTCGACATTTTGCCCGATATTATTGAGGAGTACGAGGATACCATGCTTTATGTCGCGGGCGATATAATCACGGCAAATGACAGCCTGAAAGATAAGATTAAGCTTTCCGGTTATGGCAAATATCTGCTTGGACAAATCAAGCGCAATAAGCTCGAAAAGCATGTCAGGTTTACGGGACGGTTAAATGCTGACAAAATGTGCGCGAGAATGTTAAAATCACATGTTTTCTTATGCCCGTCGGCTATAGAAAATTCGCCAAATTCCGTGGGCGAGGCGATGCTTTTGGGTGTGCCGACAGTTGCGGCGGACGTGGGTGGCATACACAATCTGCTGGCAAACCGCAGGGACGGCATACTGTATCGCGCCAACAAGCCTGTGGAGCTGGAGGAGGCGATTTTGCGCATATTTGAGGATGATAAGCTTGCAATGTCGATGTCGTCAAACGCCAGGGAGCACGCGCTCGGCACGCATGATGCGGAGAAAAATTACAGGAGGCTGCTGGAGATTTACAATGAAATTCTCACGGGCAGGAGCAGCGATGAATAAGGGCTTTAAATTAACGATAGTGTCAAATTATATAAATCATCACCAGATACCTATGTCAAACGAGCTTTACAAAATGCTTGGCGAAGACTTTGCGTTTGTTCAGATATACGAGATGGAGGAGGACAGGGTAAAGATGGGATGGGGGAGTGAGGTCAGTGATATCCCTTATCTGAGGCTTTATCAAAAGGACGAAAAGACGTGCAGAGAGCTGATTATGGATAGTGACATCGTGGTGTTTGGCGGAGTGGAGGACGAGAGCTATATCAAGCCGCGACTGAACGCCGGGAAGATAGTGATACGCGCAAGTGAGAGGCTTTATCGCGAGGGTCAATGGAAATCAATATCGCCGCGCGGCAGAAAAAAGAAGTATGAGGACCACACGCAGTATGCCGGCGCGCAGGTGTATCTGCTCTGCCATGGGGCGTATGTGGCATCGGATTTTAATATAGTAAAAGCATATCCGAATAAAAAATATGTGTGGGGATATTTCCCCGAGGTATACTCGTATAATCTTGACGAGCTGTTTTTGAAAAAGCGCCATGTTGATGATGGCGGTAATGCGCAGGTACGGCTTTTGTGGGCGGGAAGATTTTTGAAACTAAAACACCCCGAATACGCGCTTAATGTGGCAAGATATTTAAAGAAAAAGGGCATATGTTTTCATTTGGACATGGTGGGAGGCGGAGAGCTTGAAAACAGGCTTTTGGAGCTTTCTGAAAGGTATGGATTGTCAGACAGCGTCACTTTCCATGGTTTCAAGCCGCCAAGCGAGGTAAGGCGCTTTATGGAAAATGCCGATATTTTTCTTTTTACGAGCAATTATCTTGAAGGCTGGGGGGCAGTGCTTAATGAGGCTATGAACAGCGCATGCGCGGTTGTCGCGGGACACGGGATAGGAGCAGTGCCGTTTTTGGTAAGGCACGGGCAGAACGGATTTGTGTACAGGACCGGAAATTTTATCGAGTTTAGGCGGCAGGTGGTTGAACTTTGCAAAGATGAGGAACTACGGCGCAGACTGGGCGCCGATGCCTACAATACTATAATTAGAGAGTGGACACCGTGCGAAGCTGCGAAGCGGCTTTATAACTTTTGTGAGGGACTTTTGGCGGGAGAGCTCAGGGTGCAAAAAAGCGGTCCGCTAAGCCCGGCGCCGATAATTGCTCCGTGGAAAGGTTATGAGTATACAAGAAATTTGCTGGTCTAATATCATTTCTGGCAATAGCGGTTATCAGTTGTCAGTGAAAGGATAAGTAATTACAATGAGAACAAAAAGATTAAAGACTAAAAGCAGGATATATGTATGCCACACATTTTATCATGTGTATGTGTCGATTTTAAAGGAAATGAAGCTTATGCGAGAGACGGCGCCTGCGGAGTTTAGAAAGGCGGATATTGCGCTTAGCTCTATTTCAACGGACTTTGAAAAGCTTGGAGAGCGGATAGAGAGGTCGGGAATTTTTGGCGAAGTTTATGCGCTTGATGAAAAGCGCGAGGAATTTTTTCCGCAGCTTGCAAAGTATAGGAAAAATTATGGCAATATTTTAAGGCATATGGTAAATCGCATTATTTTCACCAAGATGATTGCTAAATGCGAGGAGCCTTATATGGCTCAGATTGATTTTAAGGCGTATGAGGACATATATGTGTTCTGTGACAGCGACCCGATTGGCTATTACCTTAACTATAAGCATATATATTATCATGCGGTTGAGGATGGGCTGGATTGCCTTAGAAATCAAGATGACGCCTATGCGGACAATTATGGGCATATCAAACTGAAACTGCTTTTTTCACGTCTAAATTTGATATTTATTACAAACGGCTGGGGAAAATACTGTATTGATATGGAACTGAACGACAGAAGCACGGTCTACATGGATTGTCCGAGGCTTGTCGAAGTGCCGAGAAAGCCGTTGGAGCAGGCGCTTACCTCGGAGCAGAAAAAGCTTATTATAAAAGTGTTTATCGAGGACGCGGATTATCTGATGGAGCAGCTAAAGTCGAAAGGTGATGGCGGGGAGTGTGCGATTTTTCTCACGGAGCCGCATCCTGTTGACGAGGAGGCGCGAAAGAGAGTGTGCCTTGATGTGCTTGAAAGATACTGTAAGGGTTACAAGGTGATTATAAAGCCGCACCCGCGGGATATGATAGATTATGAAAAGCTCTGTCCTGACGTGGTCGTGCTTAAAGGCAGATTTCCTGTGGAGGTGCTTAATTTTTTCGAGGGACTTCATATAAAACGCGCGGTTTCAATTGTGACTACGGCGATGAACAATATGGATTTCGTTGAGGAAAAGATTAATCTTGGGGCTTCATTTTGGGATGCATATGAGGACCCCGAAAAGCATAATTGGGGCTGCCCTTAGGGGATGCGTAGAAAAACATTGTTGGGAGATTTATATGCTTAAAATATTAAAGAAGATAAACGTATTAATGGACAGAAAACAAAAATACGCCATGGCGCGTCTTTTGGTTATGATGGTGATTTCGGCAGGTTTAGAGACAGGCGCGGTCATGATGGTAATGACTGTGGTACAGCTTATTATCAATCCTGCTGTGCTTGAAAGCGGCGACACTTATAAAAAAATCTGCTATATTCTGCATATAAACAGTACGGAACAGTTCTCCGTGCTTGCAATATTGTTTTTGATAGCGCTTTATATTGCAAAGAACAGTTTCCAGTTTTTCTTCCAAAAAAGCCTGTACAGATTTATATTTACCAATCAGTTTAAGACCGCGCAAAGTCTTATGAAGAATTTTGTGAGGCGTGATTATGAATATTATCTCAATGCAGAAACATCTGTTATTCAAAGAAGCATTGCAGCGGATGTGAGTAATATGTATGCGCTTATAATGGCTGTTTTACAGATTGCCTCGGAGGTGATTGTCGCGTTGTTCCTTGTCGCGGCGCTTGCGTTGCAGGACCCTGTCATGACGCTTGTAATCGCTGTGCTGCTTGTGGTAACGCTTGGCGTGATTAAGAATATCGTCAAGCCGATAATGAACCGTACAGGAAAGGAAAATCAGGACTACGGGGCGTCGATGTTTGCATGGATAGCTGAAACCATTCAGGGTATAAAAGAGATAAAAGTAGCGGGACGTGAACAGTACTTCATAGGAGAGTACAGCAAAGTGGGCGAAAGCTATGTGAAAGCAATGGAACGCTTTAATCTTTTTAACAACACGCCTAAGCTGCTTATAGAAACGGTATGTATTGCGGGACTTTTAGGGTATATAATGGTTCTTATATTGTCAGGAGCCGATATAGCGGGAATGGTGTCGCTTTTTGCGGCGTTTGGCATAGCGGCGATGCGTCTTTTGCCTGCGGCGAGCCGTATAAACAATCAGATGACGAGCATGGCTTTCAACGAGCCGTTTTTCTTTAATGTGAGTGATAACCTGGTGGAGGAGACAAGCCTGGAGAATACGGATATCTCATATGCTGTGGTGGCAAAGGAAAAGCTGCAGGTGACAAAACAGGTGCGCCTTTGCGATATAACATATCATTACCCCAATTCAGATAAGCTCATATTTGACCACGCTGATGCCGTGTTTCCTATAGGAAAATCTATCGGGGTGATAGGGGCAAGCGGCGCGGGAAAGACTACTATTATAGATATCCTGCTCGGACTTTTGAAGCTTCAGGGTGGAAAAGTGCTTGCAGATGATGTGGATATACAGGAGCACTATCGTGAGTGGCTTGCCAACGTGGGTTATATACCGCAGATGATATTTTTGCTTGACGCGGATATACGTAAAAACGTGGCGTTTGGAATACCTGATGAGGAGATAGATGAGGCGAGGCTTTGGTACGTTTTGCAGGAGGCGCAGCTTGATGATTTTGTAAGGTCACTTCCTGAGGGTGTAAATACAGGCATAGGTGAGCGTGGAATACGTTTGTCCGGAGGACAGCGGCAGCGCATTGGGATAGCGAGGGCGCTTTATAATAATCCTGAGGTTTTGATTTTGGATGAGGCGACGTCTGCGCTTGACAACGACACTGAGGCGGCAATTATGGATTCGATAAACCGACTTCACGGAAAAAAGACGTTGATTATCATTGCGCATAGGCTGCAGACGATTGAGAAGTGCGATATAGTGTTTAAGGTTGAGAACGGAAAGATTGTGCCTGAAAGGGGTAGTCTATGAAACTGAGTATAGTTGTGCCAGTGTATAATATGGCGGCGGACGGAAAGCTTAGGTACTGTCTTGATTCGCTGATAAATCAGACGATTTCCGATTACGAGATTATAGCCGTAGATGATGCCTCGACGGATGAGTCGCCGGATATACTGCGGGAGTATGAGCAAAAATATCCGGACAAGCTCAAAGTAATACAATCAGCGGAAAACCTGCGGCAGGGTGGGGCACGCAATAAAGGCATAGAAGTGGCGTGCGGCAAGTGGCTTGGATTTATTGATTCGGACGACTGGGCGGCGCCTGATATGTATGAAAAGCTGATACAGAAAGCGGAGCAGACCGGAGCTGATGTAGTGGGATGTGATTACAGTTTTGTCAGTGAACATAGCATGAAAGTCGGCAAGGTAGTTACGACAAATACGGCGGAGCAGACCGGTATTCTTGACCATAAAAAGCGTGAACTGCTCATTATGAATCCCTCAAGCATGGTGATAAAGATATACCTGAAAACGATAATTGACAAGTATCATCTGCGTTTTCCAGAGAGGACCTTTTATGAGGACAATTGTGCAGCGCCTATATGGCTTATGAGGTTTACGCATTTTGAGAGGGTTGAGGAACCGCTTTACTATTATTATCAACATGATGCCTCGACGGTTCATGAGATAAGTATGGAGAAATGCAAGGCGCGTCTTGATATGGGAAAACGGCTTATAGACGAAAGCAAAAGCGCGGGATTTTATGATGAGTACAGACCTCAGCTTGAATTTGCCTTTTCAAAGCTCTACTATATGAACACGCTTTTTACCTATATGCTGGGAGTAAAGCATCAAAAACTTTCATTTTTACGGCGGATTAGAGAGGGAATGAAGCAAGAGTTTCCTGATTTTCAGGCAAATCCGTATTATCAGGAGGAATTTGATGATGAGCAGAAACGTATGGCTGCGATTCATATGAAATCGCCGCTTGCTTTTTTTGTGTATTTCAGGCTTTTGTATTTTTACAGGAAGATAAGGTATTGATGGAGGACAAAAGGACAGATGCAGTTTACGACCTTTGAATTTATTATATTTTTCCCAATAGTAGTGGGCTTGTTCTATGCTATGCCCAAAAAGTTCAGGCAGCCGTGGCTTTTGGTTGTAAGCTACTATTTTTATATGGGCTGGAATGCCAAATATGCATTGCTTATACTTGCATCGACAGTGGTGACGTATGTTGGCGGTATTGTGCTGGAAAGGCTTGGCGACGATAAGAGGAAAAAGATTTTTGCGCTGAGCGCCTGCATTGCGGTAAATCTGGGGATATTGGCGTTTTTTAAATATTTTTATTTTCTGCATGATACGCTTTCGGCGCTTGGCAGTCTTTTTGGTATTAAAATCAGCGAAACGCGGCTTGACATAGTGCTGCCTGTCGGAATATCGTTTTATACATTTCAGGCGCTCGGCTATATTATTGATGTTTACAGAGGCAATACGGCGGCGGAGAAAAATTTTGTGCGGTATGCGCTTTTTGTGTCGTTTTTCCCGCAGCTTGTGGCAGGACCTATAGAGCGAAGCGGCAACCTAATCTGGCAGTTGGAGAGGCTTGGACGTGAAAATGTCTGGGATTTTGACAGGGTGACAAGTGGGCTGCTTACGATGCTTTGGGGCTTTTTTATGAAACTCGTGATTGCGGATAGGGCGGCAGTGCTGGTAAACACGGTATTTGGAGTATACTATATGTGCAACGGTCTGATGCTTTTTATGGGAGTGTTCATGTTCGCAATACAGGTATACTGCGATTTTGCAAGTTACTCGGCAATCGCCATAGGCGCGGCGCGTGTGCTTGGGGTAGAGCTTATGCAAAATTTCAGAGCGCCGTTTTTTTCGACTAGCGTTGCCGAACTTTGGCGTCGGTGGCATATTTCGCTGAGCTCTTGGTTTAAGGATTACGTCTATATTCCGCTTGGGGGAAACAGATGCTCTAAGCCGCGAAAAAGTTTCAATACTATGGTGACATTTGTCCTCAGTGGGCTTTGGCACGGCGCAAGCTGGCATTATGTGTTCTGGGGTGGGTTAAATGGCGCATATATAGTGGCGGGCGACTTATTAAGACCGTTAAAGGCGCGGATAAACAATAAAATAGGAGTGAGAAGCGACACGTTAGGCTACAGGTTTTTTCAAGGAGTGTGCACGTTCTTTCTGTTTATGTTTTCGCTCATATTTTTCAGGGCCGATACGGTAAAGGACGGGTTCTACTATATTCAGAGGATGCTGGGCAGATTTGATATATGGTCGCTTTTCAACGAGTCGGTGTATAACTTTGGGCTTGACAGAAAAGAATTTGTCGTATTGTTTATAGGTGTAATTGTGCTTTTGATAGTAGATGCTTTCTATGTAATCAGAGGCAAATTTTTTGCCGAGCTGGTAAAGGGGCAGTGCCTTGCCGTGCAGTATGTGGTGACGATTACGATTTTGGTTATGATTATTGCGTGCGGTGTGTATGGAGAGGGCTATGACGCGTCTCAGTTTATATATTTTCAATTCTGACAATTTTGATATGGGGTGGGACTTTGAAAGAGAAAAGAAAAATCGGAAGAGTTGCGGCGGTGGCGTTGTTTGTGGCGCTTGTGGCGGCAGTTTTGTTTGTTGAGGGACGGATATTGCGGGCAAAGTTTATAGGCGATTCCACAACTATAGTGAACGGTTTTTATAATGAAAAGAAAAATGATGTAGATATGGTGATAATAGGCAGCAGCAACAGCTTTTGCACGATAGACCCGCGTATTTTATACAAAGATTATGGGATTGCGGCGTATGACTTCGGGAGCTCATTGCAGCCTATGGAAATTTCGCTGCTTTATTTGAAAGAGGCGTTTAAAAGGCAGCAGCCGAAAGTGGTGGCGTTTGAGGTAAATATGCTTGTAGGCGACACAAATGATTTGGGCGAGGAGGCGCTTAGGTGGGGGTATACGGATATTCCGTTGTCCATAGATAAGCTTAAGTCTATTTATCATTCATTGGGAAATGGTAAGATGGGCGCGGAATATTTTTCCTATGTTTTTCCAGTGTTTCGGTATCATAATCGCTGGAAAGAGCTTACTAAGACGGATTTTACGTATTTTTATAAGGATAAGACAAATTATACAAAGGGGTACCTCGAGACCGGTACTGTGTACGGGGAGGGGGTAAATTTGAGCAGCTATTATAATGAGTGCGATGCCTGGATAAGTGATGAGAATATGGCGTGTTTTGATGAAATGTTAAAGCTGTGCGAGGAAAATGGCGCTAAGCTGCTGCTTTTTAAGTCACCGAGGGAGGGGTGGTACAGCGCTTATACTGAGCTGGTGGAGAAGCTTGCGGCAGAGCGTGGGCTTTTGTTTGTGGATTACAATAAGCTTTACTGTGAAAATGGGATAGAGCTTGATTTGGCGCAGGATTTTAGGGATACGGAGCATCTCAACGATTACGGAGCGGCAAAGGTGACGCGTCATTTGGGAGATTATGTCTGTCAAAATTATGATATGCCTGATAGGCGAGGGGATGCGGAGGAAAATTCGTGGGATGTGGCGGTATTGTATAAGGAAAGAAAGGATGACAGGGGATTTTTTGCGGCGCGGACTGCTAGGGAGTGTATTGAGATGCTGCAGGGGGATGAAAATTATGTGCTGATAGTGACGGATGCGGAGAATGGGAGTGAGGGGAAGGTACGACAGTGGGTGTATGAGGATGGGAAAATTTTGATTGATAAGGTTTGGGATAGGGATGAGGTTTTGCATGTGAAGATTGGGGAGGATAGTGAGGTTGTGCTTGCTAAGAAAGGCTGGGTTAATCAGGTGCGGGTTGATGATGTGGAGCAGTATGAGGCTGGGAGGAAGTGGAATGTGGTGGTGTATGATAAGGTAGTGGGGAGTGTGGTGGGGAGTTTGTATTTTGATGAGTGATATGGGGGAAATGGAGTTGGTGGGGCCCGAGCGGGGGCATATACCCCCCATGGACCCTGGTAAACGTCGGCACTTAGCGAAATAAGCTGCAAAAGCGTAGCTCCTTTTGCAGCGCCATTAAGCTTAGTGTCCGCTACGTTTACCACTGAGCGCAAGCGATGTCCTTGGGGGGTATATGCCCCCGCTCGGGCTTTGAGGTTTCCTCAGAAAATTTTGACGTATTGATTGTTATGTGGTAAAATTAGGGAAATAATTTAGGGTAGTGCGCGGAAATGGAGGAAAGATATGCTTTTGGATGATAAGACGATATTGATTACGGGGGGGACGGGGTCGTTTGGTAAGTGCTTTACGAAATATGTGCTTACGCATTATAATCCGAGGAAGATTATTATTTATTCTAGGGATGAGTTTAAGCAGTGGTTGATGGCGAGTGAGTTTGAGGAGTATAGGGAAAAGCTTAGGTTTTTTATCGGTGATGTGCGTGATTATGAGAGGATGAAACGCGCTTTTGAGGGTGTGGATTATGTTATTCATGCGGCGGCTATGAAGCAGGTGCCGGCGTGTGAGTACAATCCTAATGAGGCGATTAAGACTAATGTTATGGGGGCGCAGAATGTTATTGATGCATCGCTTAATATGGGTATCAAAAAGGTGGTGGCGCTTTCTACGGACAAGGCTGTAAATCCTGTCAATCTTTACGGCGGGACTAAGCTTGTGTCGGACAAGCTGTTTATTGCGGCGAATGCGTATTGCGGGAACAAGGATTTGAATTTTTCGATTGTGCGATACGGAAATGTGGCGGGCAGCAGGGGGTCTATTATTCCGCTGTTTCAAAAGCTTATTGATGAGGGGGCGAGTGAGCTTCCTATTACGGATTATCGCATGACGCGTTTCTGGATAAGTCTTACGCAGGGTGTGGAGCTTGTCATAAAGGCGTTGGAGGAGGCGAAAGGCGGGGAGACTTTTATAAGTAGAATTCCGTCGTTTAAAATTACTGACCTTGCTGAGGCTATGGCGCCTAATCTGAAGACGAAAGAGATTGGGATACGTCCTGGCGAGAAGCTTCATGAGGTTATGATTACGGTTGAGGACTCGCCGACTACTTATGAATATGACAAGCATTTTATTATTTATCCTCAGATGTTTTGGCAGACTTCAAAGTGTCCTACTCCGGACGGTAAAAAGGTTGAGGACGGTTTTTATTATTCGTCTGGAAATAATACTGAGTGGCTTAGTGTGGAGAGGATACGGGAGCTGTTAAAGACGGATTTGAGCCTGTAATATTACGGTAATAATTATATTATAATAAGGAAGTGTGTTTGCGATGGAGAGACCGGCGATAGCAGGCGGCGCGCCTGTGCGTGAGACAAAGCTGTCTTACGGACACCAGTATATTGACGAGGCGGATATAAATGCGGTCTGCGAGGTGCTAAGGAGTGATTTCCTTACATGCGGACCGAAAGTGGAGGAACTTGAAAAAAGATTGTGTGAGCTTACGGGAGCGAAATATGCAGTAGCCTGCAGCAACGGTACGGCGGCGCTTCATATGGCAGCGCTTGCGGCGGGCTTGGGCGAGGGAGACGAGATGATTACCACGCCTATAACCTTTGCGGCGTCGGCAAACTGCGCTCTTTACTGCGGAGCAAGACCTGTGTTTGCGGACATAAATCCGAGGACATATAATATTGACCCGTCAAGCGTGGCTGAAAAAATCACGGAGAAAACCAAGGCTGTGACAGCTGTTGATTTTACGGGGCAGGCTGCGGAGCTTGACGAGCTTTTAAGGCTGTGCCATGAAAAGGGGATTTTGCTTATAGAGGATGGGGCACATTCCATAGGCACTAAATATAAGGGCAGGTATGTCGGCAGCATTGCGGATATGACGACCTTCAGCTTTCACCCTGTAAAGACTGTGACTGGCGGCGAGGGAGGGGCTGTGCTTACTAATGATGCCAAGCTGTACGAGAAGCTTGTCTATTTCCGCACGCACGGCATTACGAGGGAAAGCGCTCTGTTTGAAAATGAGCCTCACGGTCCATGGTATCATGAACAGATTGACTTGGGCTACAATTACAGGCTTACCGATATACAATGCGCGCTCATCATAAGCCAGCTTGACAAGCTTGAAAAATTTGCCGCAAGGCGCAGGGAAATTGTGGAAAGATACAACAAGGCGTTTTTGCAGATGCCTCAGCTTTTTGTGCAGGAGGAGATACCTGAGTCGGAGACGGTAAGGCATCTTTATATACTCCGCATAAAGCCTGAGACGCTCAATATTGACAGAAAAGGCTTTTTTGAGGCGCTTGCGGCGGAGAATATATGCGGAAACGTGCATTATATTCCTGTGTACTGGCATCCTTATTATCAAAGGCTGGGATATGAAAAAGGGCTCTGCCCGAATGCCGAAAAGCTTTATCAGGAGATTATAAGCTTGCCGATTTACTATTCGCTCACTGATGATGATGTCGATAGTGTGATTGAGGCTGTGAGGAAGATAGTTGAGTATTATAAGAAAAACATTTAAATTTGTGCTTAGGGCGCAAAATCGCAGGTGCATTAAGAATGGGGGATTGGTGTGAAAAGTGTAGCTATTATTACAGCAAGGGGCGGGAGCAAGCGTATTCCGCGAAAAAATATAAAACCATTTCTCGGAAAGCCTATTCTTGAATATAGCATAGAGGCGGCGCTGAAGACGGATGTTTTCTGCGAGGTTATGGTTTCTACGGATGACGAGGAGATAGCTCAGGTGGCAAAGAAAGCCGGGGCAAAGGTACCGTTTATGCGCAGTGAAAAGACATCGAATGATTTTGCCTCGACGGCTGATGTTGTCGGCGAGGTGATTGATACGTATGAGCGTATGGGGATGAAATTTGAGCGCGCGTGCTGTATTTATCCTACGGCGCCGTTTATCACGCCTGACGCGATAAAAACAGCGATGGCGCTTTTGGAACAGGAAAAGGCGGATTGCGTCATACCTGTGGTGAAATATTCATTTCCTCCGCAGCGCAGCGTCGTAATAAATAACGGGCGGCTTATGGCAAAATGGCCTGAAAATATGGACAAGCGCTCCCAGGATTTAGAGCCGCTTTATCACGACTGCGGGCAGTTTTACTGTCTCAATGTTGAGAGCTTCAAAAGGCAGAGAGAAATCTGGATGGAGAATGCTGTGCCGTATATTCAGGATGATATCAATGTCCAGGATATAGATACGCTGGATGACTGGGAGATAGCGGAGATGAAATACAGACTTCTGAGAAATATGTAATTGCAGGGCTGCTGCTTTGAATTATCAATTATTTGCTGCGCTGAAAAATAAATTGCTGGCATAGACTGCGAATTGAGGCAGTTTTGATTATGGAGAACTTATATGGCTGGAGAAGAAATTAAGCCCCTATATAAAAATGTTATAAAAATAAGGGCATTTGAAGAATTGATTTTAGAATTGTTTGGCAAAAATAAGCTGTCAGGCACGACGCATACCTATATCGGTGAGGAGGCAACTGCCGCCGCCATTATGACTATGGTTACTGATGAGGACTTTGTATTCAGCAATCATAGGTGCCATGGGCACTATCTGGCGTATGGCGGTCCCGCCCAAAAGCTGCTTGCCGAGATAATGTCAAAGCGTTCCGGTTTGTGTGAGGGCAGGGGAGGCAGCCAGCATATTCACTACAGGAATTTTTATACAAATGGGGTTCAGGGTGGAATTGTCCCAAACGCGGCAGGGGTTGCTTTTGCCAACAGGTTTAAGGGTAATGCTGGAAATACGATTGTCTTTTTGGGCGATGGTACATTAGGGCAGGGTGTCGTCTATGAGACTATAAATATGGCGCTGCTGTATAAGTGTCCTATCCTTTTTGTCATAGAAGACAATTCCTATGCCATGAGCACGAGGCGCGAGGACGCTGTCTTTGGTGATATAAAGTCACGTATGTCAGGCTTTGGACTGGAGACCTATGAGATAACGAGCACTGATGCAGATGAGCTTGTGGGCTTTTTCAGAGAGGTTTTTGACTGCTTAAATTCAAAAAGACTTCCTGTCTGTGCGGTAATTCACAATTACAGGCTGGGCGCGCATAGCAAGGGCGATGACACAAGGGCTCCGGAAGAAATTGACGTTCATAAAAAATCAGACCCCGTAAGACTTGTCGCCGAGCGCATAGGCGAGGAGGCATACAGGCGGATTTATAAGGAATATCGTGATGAATTTGAGGGTTTTGTCTCGCTCTTGGACAGTGAGGAGTCTGCGGATATCGAGGTACAGACGCTTCCGGCTGTGCCAGACTCGTTATCTCAGCTGTGTGAAACCGCGGAAAGATACGTGGACTGTATACAGGCCTCGTTTGATGAGGAATTGCAAAAAAACGAAAACCTTGTATTTATCGGCGAGGATATAAGAGGGCCCTATGGCGGCGCCTTTAAGGCGACAAAGGGACTTTCGGAGAAATATGATAATCGGCTTATAAATACGCCTATCAGCGAGGCAGGAATGACGGGAATGGCAGTAGGAATGGCTCTAAACGGCATGCTTCCCGTGGTTGAGATGATGTTCTGTGACTTTATCACGCTCGCTTTCGACCAGCTGCTAAACCATGCCTCAAAATATGGCTGGGTATACGGCGGCAGTGTCAGGCTTCCGCTGGTTATCAGGGTGCCAAGCGGCGCAAAACGCGGCTACGGACCTACGCATAGCCAGTCACTGGAAAAATTTTTGACAGGCATTCCTATGATACGCGTAATAGCGTTATCATGCTTTCACAATCCGCAAAAGGTATATAAAAAGCTTTTTTCTTCAATAAAAGAGCCGACTATTGTTGTAGAGAACAAGAAGCTCTATGCTCAAAAAACGCAGCCAGTCATTAACGGAGCATATGAGGACTTTTCTGTGCGGGAGATAAATCATTATGGGTATTCGACTGTCTGCTTTTCGATGGACACCGACAGTGTGCCTGATGTATATCTGATAACATATGGCGGGCTTGCCGCAGAGGCTGTGGACGCGGCGACGGAGCTGATGATACAGGAGGAAATTCAGGCGGATGTCATTGTGCTCGGACAGCTTTCGCCTTTGCCGCTTGATGATTTGAAGGAAATTCTGCATAGGGATGCCACGGTTTTGACGGTTGAAGAAGGGACGAGGACAAACGGTGTCGGCGCCGAGATAATAGCAGCTTTAGCCGAGCAGAATATAGGAAAGTCATATCATAGGCTTGCCGCGCCTGATATGCCTATTCCAAACGGAATAGTACTGGAAAGCCAGACTATTCCCGACAAACAGAAGATTATCGAAAAAGTAAAGAGAATTTGCGGTTATGGGAGATAGTGTGAAATGACAGAGATTGTGATGCCAAGGCTTGGGGTAAATGATGATTTTGTCACGCTTGTATCGTGGCTGGTGAATGACGGGGACTGGGTAAGTAAGGGGCAGAAGGTAGCCGAGATTGAGACCTCAAAAGAAGCAAATACCGTAGAGGCTGAAGTGGAGGGCATAATTTCACTGACAGCAAAAGAAGGGGAGGACATAGAGGTTGGCAAGCCCATTGCGTCAATCGGCGAGGGTGTATGTCCTAAGCCCGATGCTGACGGAGACAGTAAAGAGCCGTTCGATGTGCGCATGACGGAGAAGGCAAGAAAGCTTATCGAGGAGAATGGGATTGATGTTTCGCTGCTCCCAAAGGGCAGGCTTATAAAGGAAAAGGACGTTTTGCCGCTTGTCAAGCCGAGATATACTGTCAGCCCGACAAAAAATAACGAGATTATTCTTTACGGCGGCGGCGGTTTTTCTGTGATTGCGATTGATATACTGAAAGTATCCCATGCGTATCATGTCCATGGCATTGTGGACATAAAATATCCTGATTTGAAAGAGGTTATGGGAGTTCCAGTAATCGGAGGCGATGAATGTCTGGAGGAATTATACGCTTCAGGTTACAGAAAAATATTTAACGGGGTAGAGTCAAACGGAAGCCAGTATTGGAAAAAGCCGCCCTATGAAAAGCTGAAAAAATACGGCTTCGAGTTTCCTAATATAATTCATACAAGGGCTATTCTTGAACCAAGCGTATGTCTGGGCGAGGGCGTAATCATATGCGCGGGAGCGATTGTCGGGGCAAACGCGAGGATTGGCAACAACTGTATGATAAATGCGGGCGCGATATTGTCCCATGATGACATTATCAGTGATAACTGCCATATCGCATCGGGCGCTGTCTTGGCGGGTATTGTCACTGTCGGTGAAAATACTCTTATAGGACAAAACGTAACAGTGTATTCGCGCGTGAATATCGGAAGCAATGTTATAATAGAAAACGGCTGCTCTGTGTTTAAGGATGTCCCTGACAATACTGTGGTGAGGTATAAGCGGTGATATGGAAGGGCTTATATATCAGTCGTCTTTAAACAATCCTTACCACAACTTAGCAGCGGAAGCGTATCTTGCCCAAATATGCAGGGAGGAAAATAAAAGCTGCCTCTATTTGTGGCAGAATAGCAGCTCTGTCATTATCGGATGTCATCAAAATCCGTATACTGAATGTGATGTCGGCTTTGCAAGGGAAAATGATATTTTTATTGCGAGGCGGACTACAGGCGGCGGAGCCGTTTATCAGGATTTAGGGAATTTGAATTTTACGCTGATAGTTCCCATATGCAGTTTTGACAGGGTAAAGTCCACTCAGCTGATAGCTTCGGCATTGAACGGCATCGGCATTGAGGCTGAAGCAGACGGGAGAAACGATATTTGCGTCGGCGGTTTGAAGATTTCAGGCAATGCATACAGCAGTGATTCAAAAATCGGGCTCCATCATGGGACACTTTTGTATGATGTAGATAAGGAAATTATGGAGCGCGTCCTTAAAGTATCGGAGAATAAGTTAAAAAAAAGAGGCATCTCCTCCGTTAAAAGCAGGGTTGCCTGCATTAAGGAGCTTTATCCTGATGTTTCCCTGGAGGCATTAAAGGAAGTGCTGATAAATGCTTTTAAGAGCAGGCTTGTGACGGGAGCATCGGAAATTCAAATTGACATGCAGGGCGCGGAATTTAAGAGCTTGCTTGATAAGTTTGCCTCTGCTTCATGGATATTTGGAAAATATGATGATTATACTTTAAGGCAGAATATGCAGTTTGATTGGGGCAATGTGACAGTGTTGGCAGATATGAACGGCGAAAAGCCAAATGCCTTGCATATAGAAACGGATGCCGTGGAGGCGGGATTGCTTTCCAGACTGTTTAGGGATTTGAACCAGGCTTTGGCGAATGGCGGGAGCATTATTTCAGTCTTTGAGGCGTATAAATTAAGATTTCCGGAGAATTTTTCGATGATAGATGATATCCGGCAGATGATAGAAAAATTGTGACAAATTATATATAAAACTATATGATATGGGGGAATTTTCGTGTATGACCTTGTTATATTAGGTGCGGGACCTGGCGGCTATAAGGCGGCAGGGCTTGCGGGAAAAAAAGGAATGAGTGTCGCTTTGATTGAAAAAGACCGATTGGGCGGCGTATGTCTGAATGAGGGCTGTATACCCTTCAAAAGCTATCTGCAGAAGTCCGGTGCGCTTAATAAATATAATGAGCTTAAAGCAAGGGGATTTTACAAAACTCATAGTGATTCGGACAATCCTGCCCTTAATATGGACAAAGTAGTTTTGGAGAAGGATAAACTCGTAAGTGAACTCCAAAAAAGCGTTATGTCATCAGTAAGACATTATGGCGTTGATTATTACAATGGAGAAGGCGTTATCGACAAAATTACTGAGGATGCTGTGGTAGTAAGACTTGACGGTAGGCTTATCGAGGGCAAATATCTGATTATAGCTACAGGCTCTAATGAAGTCAGGCTAAAGCTTAATGACGCGGATTTAAAGTATGATGTTATATACAGCAGACAGTTTTTGGAGATGCGGAAAATTCCCTCAAAGGCTCTTATTATTGGCGGCGGTGTCATAGGTCTGGAGGCGGCATGCTTTTGGAATGAGGCGGGGAGCAAGGTCACTGTCATTGACGCTGCCAATCATATTGGCGGGAATATTGACAATGAGATTGCCCAGGTACTTAAGAAAAGCCTTGAAAGTAAGGGAATAATATTCATGCTGGATACAAAGGCGCATGACTTTCAGAAGGATTTTATAACGCTGGATTCAGACGGCGGATTGATTAATGAGGAATTTGATACTGTATTGGCGGCTATTGGCAGAAAACCGAATTTATCAGGCTTTAACCTTGAAAACTCAGGCATAGTTTATAATGAGCGGGGAATTGTAACAGATGACTTTTGCCGCACAAATCTTTCAAATGTTTTTGCGTGCGGTGATGTGACAGGTAGGCTGATGCTTGCACATACAGCGTACAGACAGGCAAAGGTCATTGTTGATGCCATATGCGGCGTTGACAACCGTATGGATTATAATGTCATTCCGCGGGTTATATATACAAATCCCGAGCTGCTGAGCATCGGTCTGACTGATGAGGAATGTAAGCTTGGGGGGCTTGATACGAAATCAATCTCGCTGCCGATGACTTACAGCGGCAGGTATTTTTCAGAGCATGGCAAGGACGGCGCGAGAGTTAAGCTGATTGTCAATAAGGCATCAAATGAAATAGCTGGCTTTCATATGGTTGGCAATACATCATCAGAGCTGTCACTTGCGGTTGAGCTAATGATGGTTAATCATATGACATTGAATGATATAGAAAATCTGGTTTACGCTCACCCTACTGTGGGAGAAATCATATCAAGCATAGCCGGCGCCTTTGAATAGTATGGGACGAAATAAGGCTTTGAAGGACAAAATTACGGAGGTGTGTTATGAATAAAAAGCTTATGATATCCGACAGGAAAATCGGCGAGGGCGAAAGGACATATGTAATAGCCGAAATGTCGGGCAACCATAATCACGACATTAATCGCGCCATTGAGATAATAAAAGCGGCAAAGGAGAGCGGTGCGGACGCAATCAAAATACAGACATATACTGCCGATACGATGACGCTCAACTCAGACGCGCCCTGTTTTCAGGTGACGCAGGGAACTTTGTGGGACGGAAGAACATTGTATGAGCTTTACAAGGAAGCATATACTCCATGGGAGTGGCAGGCTCAGTTAAAGAAAGCGGCAAACGATATAGGAATTGACTTTTTTTCCACCCCGTTTGATTGCTCAAGCGTTGATTTTCTTGAAGAACTTGGCGTACCAGCGTACAAGATTGCTTCATTTGAGATAACTGATATTCCATTGATAAAAAAAGTTGCGAGTCTGCATAAGCCCGTGATTATTTCGACTGGTATTGCAACGCTTGAGGATATCGAGCTGGCTGTCAATACCTGTAAGAGTGTCGGAAACGAGGACATTATGCTTTTGAAATGCTGCTCTGCATATCCCGCGCCTTATGAAGCAATAAATCTTCGGACCATGTGCAACCTTGCCGACACGTTTGACTGTGTTGTCGGCTTGTCCGACCACACTATGGGCGGAGTGGTTGCTGAGGCAAGCGTGGCGCTGGGAGCGGCAGTAGTTGAGAAGCACCTGACGCTTAGACGCGCTGACGGCGGAGTAGATTCCGCATTTTCAATGGAGCCCGAGGAATTTAAGGCTATGGTGGATAATATCCGCATTGTGGAAAAAAGCCTTGGCAGGGTGACTTATGAATTATCAGAAAAGCAGCAGGCGCAGAGACATTTTGCGCGCTCTCTGTTTATAGCCGAGGACATGAAAAAGGGAGATGTATTTACTAAGGAAAATCTTCGCTCCGTCAGACCGTCCTGTGGTCTTCATACAAAATATTATGAAGAGCTGTTAGGAAAAAAGGTAAGTCGCGATGTGGGCTTTGGGACGCCGATGTCTTGGGATTTGGTGGATTCTCAGGGCCTGTAGTGAATGGCAGGAGGGATAGCTTGAAGATAATAATAGCGACAATAAAATCGTGGAATATCGAGCGCGCGTTAAGGCTGCAGAGTGAGTATGAAGGGGTTCACGAGGTAAGGGTGTACAGTGAAAAGGAAACATTTACATATGATAACATATGTGATTTTAATCCTGATTATATATTCCTGCCGCACTGGTCGTATATCATACCAGCACAAATAACAGACAGTTGGGAATGTGTAGTGTTCCATATGACGGATTTGCCTTATGGTCGCGGAGGAAGTCCGCTGCAGAATCTTATAGTCAGGGGACACAAGGAGACAAAAATTTCTGCGATAAAGGTTACTTCGCAGCTTGACGGCGGACCAGTATATATGAAAAAGCCGCTTTCGCTTGAGGGCAGCGCGGAGGAGATTTTTGTCAGATGTTCGGATATTATTTTTACAGAGATGATACCCTGCTTTCTCAAGGAAAAAATAACACCAGTACCGCAAAG
>CANQHZ010000006.1 GCA_947623805.1 uncultured Lachnospiraceae bacterium
GGGGGGGTATCTTCTATTTCTTCTATTTTTTCGTATATTCTTTGAATCGGATATTCTATGTCTTTAATATTCCTTAATTTCGCAATACACCATATATATCCATCCAAAAAGTCTTTAACGTTTGCTAATCTGCTTAAATATTTCCTAAGCTGTTTTTGTTTTTGAAACCATTCCTGACCATTTTCATATACTTCAAAAAGCCTTAAATCTTCAGTATAATAAATATTACGCACATCTTGACTTTCATCCATTCGCAGCTCAGCATTTAAACATATCACCTCAAATCCGTTTAAACGATAAAAATCAGAAAAAAAAGCAGGCGAAAAGCTATAAAAGCCATGCTCTATCTGATTCAATAACGGAGATATTTGGATTACAACACCATTTTCTTTTACCATCAATGATATGTTTTTCATAGCTAATGCAACATCATAAACATGCTCCAGTGTTCCTCCATTTAAGACATAATCAAATCTATGCTTTACATCATCAGGTATTTCATCGTTTAGATTAAAAATAATATCTGCCCCGTCTCCCATAGTATAATCAACTGCATGTACTTCACTTAGTCCAAACATTTTGAAAAAAAGATATGTATCAATTGGAGTAGTGTCTCTTATTTTATCTAAAATACTTTTATCTATTTCAAATTCAAATTCATTAACAATTTTCAAAAAATATTTCCATTCAATATTTATATTTTGCCGCCCGACCATACACAATGTTTTTCCCTCAGTTCCATATCGTTTGAAAATATTAACTACTCTAACTACATCTAATGTACATAATCCCATTAGTTTATTTCCTCCCCAAAGCATGTGCAGCCTTTGTTTTATAGTATCCATCATCCAAATGATAGCAGAAACACTCTTTGCAATACTCACTTGGATATATATTTGACAATAAATTTCTTCTTATTTTTACCAATTCTTCACTATTCCACGCATCCATCAGACTGTCATAATCCAACAGGTACCCCAATGATTTTATATCGCCTTTTACAACTGCTTTACAAGCCATCGGCACCATATTGGTATGTTTCTTATCATGATTGCACCCTCTAGTCGGCCAAGTCTGAAATTTTGTCCAAAAAACATTGCACATATGATCTATACTATCTGCCGGCTTCGGTATTGATACATTTATATTTCTTTTTTCTCCATACTCTTTTACCTTTGTCAGTTCCGACATAATGTGCGTATCTGTTGAAACATATACATTATCTGATGATGTAAATTCAGAATAATCATAAGAATTTAAATTTCCAATAATTAATTCATAATTCTTTATTTTATATTTTTCACACTCGTCAATTATATTAGAAAGATTTTGATAATTTTTTCTTGTAATGATGAGAAAAAGCTTTAACTTAATTTCTTCCTGCGATAGTTTTCTTAAGCAATTCATTAAATATTCATAATTACTTCCCACTTTAATTTTTTCATGAATTTCTTTTGAACTGCCGCATATATCAGTAGTAATATAATCTATATATTCTTTTCTTTTAATTATTTCATCTATATAATTCTTTTTTTCGAAAAGCGCTTCATAAAACTCTGTCTGTAGTGATACCCCCCCCTAGTATCACATACATAATCTATCATTTTTAATATATCCGGATTTACAAATGGCTCACCCGTCCCACAGATATGTATATGACTTACTTCAGCCTCATTAGCCATATCAACCATTTTCGTAAAATCATAATAGCTTAACATAAATGGAATGTTATAAACTTCGCTATTTCCCTTTGCTTGTTCTCCATGATATGAACAAAAAAGACACTTATTAGGGCATCCAGATGTCACTCCTATTGTTACCCCGTCAGGCGGATAGTGCAATCTATCTTTTTTACAATATTCTCTGTCACGTATTTTTATTTTTTTATAATAGTCTAGTTCTATTACCCTGCCTTTATTTTCAATATATTTAATAAAGTCAAAATCATTATCATAAAAAGAAGCCCCAAGAATGATTTTTTCATCTTGTATTCCTGATTTTTTTAATTTTTCATATATTTCTTCCCAGTAAACTACTGAAATTATAATATAATCCCAATTACTCTCTAATATATCACTCACTTTATATATTTGCTTTCCATCTATCGTTTTATTTCCATCACAATTACTCAATAATATTCCCAAGACATTTATTATATCATCATACTTTAATAAATAATTTTTAAGCTTTTTATATTCATTACCTGCTCCGTAAACATATACCCTTATTTTATCCACATTTATCCCCCTCAATTTATTTTAAGAATATTAAAATGCATTTTATATTCTGCCTCAATTTGATCAAGGATTTGCTTTATTTCATTTGAATATTTTCTTGAAGCAATCAATATAGGTTCACCTTTATATCCTTTAACAAGATGCCCAAAATCATAAATCTCATATTTACCAATTTTGCCTGTCTTATTAGAATCAACCACATACTTTATACTAACTTTCAATGTTTCCAAATATTTAATAACACGCTTTCCGTCATACCCCCCCCCAGTATAATTGTTGAATAAATATTTTTTAAATAACCTGGTAAAAAAATATGCTCTCTATCAACACGGTATATATATTCAAATATATCCATATATTTGTCTATAACTTTCCAAATAGGCATTCCAGCTAAGTATTCTTTAATCGCTTTTACGTCTCCATCTGCCATTCTGCCTAAAAGCCATCTTAACGTTTCATTGTCTTTTTCCAAGGCGTAAATTTTATTATTTTTTTCATCTATTCTTTGCAGCCATGAATGTGGATGAACTGTATTTACAATTTCTAATTTATCATTATCATTCTCAAGCATAAAAATAGTTTTGCGGCTTTTACAGCATACAAGCAGATTATTAATCCGATATGACATATGGCCGCCTTGATTCCAAAACTTTCGTTTAAGGCAGTCACTGACAATATAACCTCTTGCTTCAAATTTTTCTTTCCAATATGACTGCCATTGCTCATTCACATGATTTGTGCCGCCTTGATACGGAATTGCTGCTGAAAAAAATATTGTATCTGACGCATTTGTCAATGTATCAATGAATATATCCGCATACTTTTCTTCAATATGCTCTGCAACTTCAAATGAAATTGCAATATCATATTTCTCGTTCAGCTTTAACGGATTTTCTAAATTATATGCCATAAAATATTTTGGATTTATTAATAGTTTGTCACGTTCCACATAGTCGCCATCTATTCCTAATACTTTTATGTTTTCATCTACTGCTAAACATGCCCTAAGAAAAATCCCCTGCCCACACCCTGCATCTAAAACGCTTAAAGGAGACAATTTTTCTACGATATACGGCATAATCAAGTTTGCTATTTCTGTATTGCCTTTTTTCATGTTTTCATAAAACGCCCCTGAATAAGCAATCACATGCTCAGACATATATTAATGAATCTCCTTCCATATCTCATATCTATCATCTTCTTCAATCTTCCAATAATACTTCGGAAAACTAAATCCTTTCTTTTCTTTATATAAAATTGAATTGGGTATTATCCCCTTATATGCATTTTTTAATAAACCTTTTAATTCTCCATGCGGACATCTATCTTCTTGTGACAATCCAAAAGAAAACTCGATTATTTTTTTTGACAGTAAAGGTACTCTAGTCTCTATTGAATTTTGCATTGCTGTTCTATCAACTTTCATCAATATATCTGCGGGAAGATACGTTTTAAAATCAATGTACTGCGCCCTGGTAATCGGCGGCAAATCAGGACAGTAATATTTTCTATAGTACCAAAAATCATCATATGAAATATCAATGCCTAGTCCCTTTATATATTTCTTCTTTTCCGCTCTTGTCTTTCCATATGCCATCTCAGCCCATAAAGATACCGCATCTAAAAATTCTTCCATCCAAACTCTATGAGGCAGATATTTTTTTAAAACTTTAGTGTACAAATCGCAAAGAAGGCTCCATGATCTTCTTGAGCCTGCTTTTTGTTCAAATTCCCGATACCTTGTGTATCCCCCAAACACTTCATCCCCGCCATCGCCTGTTAAAATAACAGGCACCTTATTCTCACTGGCAATCTTAGAAATCATATATGTCGGAAAACAGGATGTATCTGCAAATGGTTCATCAAACCAATCAGCTATATTCTTTTTTAATGCATATAACTGATTTCTGTCAAATTTTCCATATGTAATCGGAAAATTATATAAATCTGCCAGCTTTTGAGCATATGAAGTTTCATCGTAATTATTATATTGCGGATTATCTATCTTAAATCCCATGCTAAATGCATGCACTTTAGATGTTTTCCTATATATTTCTGCTGAAATGATACTTGAATCTATACCACCGCTCAAAAATGTTCCCACCGGTACGTCTGAATCCAGTTGTTCTTCTACAGCCGTTCCTATGAGTTCTCTTATCTTTTCTTCGTTTTCATTATCTTTATTTGGAGCTAATGTATCATTTATATATAGCTCCCAATATTTTACTACTTTTATTTTTTTATTCTTTAAGTCATATGTAAGATAATGTGCCGGCAGCAATTTATATACATTTTTATATAAGGTCTTCGGTTCAGGAATATATCTATATGTAAAATAATCATAAATTGCAGAATTATCTCTCAAAAATACATTTTCACCATATAATGCTGTAATTGCCTTTAACTCCGATGCGTATGTAAAATCTCTTCCATTCCAACAATAATACATCGGTTTTATCCCTGCTCTATCCCTGAATAATTTTATTTTTTGTTCATTTCCGTCATATATAGCAATAGCAAACATACCATCTATTTTTTTTACAAAATTATTTCCATATTCCAAATATGCGTTTAATATCACTTCCGTATCGCACGTTGTATTGAATCTATATCCTCTCTTAATTAATTCTCTCTTTAGTCTTTCATATCCATAAATTTCTCCGTTATATGTAATCCATATATTTTGATCTAATGCTTTCATTGGCTGCATAGCTTTTATCGATAAATCTCTTATTGATAATCTAACAAATGCAAGATTGCATTTATCTAATCGCTCTATACGCCAACCATCAGGTCCTCTATGTTTTATCGCCTTTATAGCTTTTTCAATATTACCTTTCTTATAAGTAGTTCCTAGAATACCGCACATATTCTACCCCCATAAAGTATTTTTAGCTTATGTAAAAATATTCGCTCATTAAATGTCCATAACATAGTCTTCCAAGGTGTAATCTCCTTCTATAACAATTTCTTTATTATAAAAACTATTACCAATCTTACTCCTCATTTGTTCTTCATACTTTGCTGACATTTTCCACTTATTAAATATTACATTCCCTGTATTTTTTTCTATAGCTATATACATATTTCCGAATCTTGGAATAGCTATAAATACTTTTTCAGATTCTGCAACATCACTAAAATTTATTTTAGATGAGGCATTTTTACCATACGATTCATATTCGTTTGGAAAAGGTACTAGCTCAATTTCCCTTGAATCTATGTTTATACATTTTATTGCATTATCATATTGTGGTATAAGAAATATGTTTTTACCTGCTGCTAATGCAAAAGAATATTCTTCTGGAAACGAAAATAACTTTTCAATAAAAAAACACTCATTATATGATAACTTAATTAATACAATTTCATTTTGACCTGTTAATACATAATACTTGTTTTCTATTTCAAAAATGTCCTTATACCCATATGCAAAATACTCATTATCCGAAATAATCCAATTATATTGCATTGTTTTCATATCAAAATGCAATATTTTATTGTCATATCTGCTCGGCAGCCAAATATGATTTTCATATCTAATTAATCTTTTAGTAAAATATGGCATTTTATTTTTTAACACATCATTAATTTTAATTTTGAATATTTCTTTTGAATTGATATCAAATATCTCTATTCTTTCTCCTGCAAGAGGAAATCTAAACACTTTATCATTCATTATCTCACTTGCATAACATTCACACCATACTGCCCTTTTTATTAAGCTTATGTCATAGTCAACATCTTTACTGCTTATATTAACTTTAACCATATTTTGATTCATTCCATTAAATACATAAACATCATTTCCAACGTTTGTCATACTATAATAAGCTCTATATTTATCGCCTTTTAGTTTTATACACACATTAATCTTTCCATCTTTTATATTTATAATATATATTTCGTTTTTAACTGCATCCAATAACCACAAATCGTTTCCTATAATAACAGGTGTATCCATATTTGATGCAAAAAAATTCAAAGGATTTTGTATCAAAACCTTTTTCCCTGTCTTCTTATACATCTGCACCACGCTGCTCCTGTCTCCATAATACGCATCACTAATCACCACAGCCCTGTCCACATCGGCCGTATCATCATATATACCCCAGCCTTCAGCCTTGTACTCCTCAACAATCTTCTCATACTCTTCCCAAAGCTTAGGTCTCATAGCTGCCACTGTACTTTTTATCAACGGATGCGGTCTCCATAACAGCGCCACTTCATCCTCATATTCCCTAAACACCCCAAACACCGATTTCATCTTCTCCAGCATCTTCTCATTATGCTCCAACAATGCCCCAACACTTGTATTATAAAAAATTATCTTCTTCCTACTCCCATCAGGCTTTAAGATTATCCTCATCCACTCCTCAGGAATTTCAAAATCTTCTCTCTTTACACTCGCCACCTTATCCAACTTAGGCGACCCCAGCCCCAGTATCTTCTCCTCCCAGACTTTCCTGCTCTCCTCTCCATACATCTCAGAAAGTACCTTCACATACACCTTCTTCATATCCTCCGACTGCACAATCACCCTGTCAGCATTCACCACACCAGGCACCGTACAAAAATGCGCCATTCTCTTTATCGCCGCATCATCATCAGGTGAAATCTCTCCCAATACAAAATAAGGTATATAAACAAGCTTATCCGCATACTTCCTCAAATTCTCCGTATAAAAAAACGGCTCCACGCTCGTCACGAGATTATAATTATCATATGGATTATGGAAGAAAACAATATCAGGATGCCTCTCCTCAAAGTTATACTCCCTATAATCCACTACAGGCACATCTTTCGGATATTCATCTATCTCATAATGCCACTCTTTCAAGCTCCCGTCAGGGTTCTTATCATAATATGGTATAGGTATGACATACGCATTACATTCAGGGTCAGCATCAGCCGCCCGCCAAACACTTTCAAGACTGTCCCACATAGATGCCTTGTACGGTATAAACACCACCTCTTTTTTTACCACGATGTCATTAGCCACACTGTTTGACACTCTCACTATCTGCTGCCTCAAAGTCTTATAAACCTTATTGGCGCTTACAGCCTCACCGTTTGAGAGCTTATCATAAATCTGATACGCCATCTCGCAGTATTCTTCAAGCATAGACACAGATTTAAGGCCATCTCCCTCAGACTTTTCTATCATAGTCCCAAGTTCGATCGCCTTTTCCTGACAATCCGCCAACAGCATAAGGGCGCTCTGAATATCCTGTTTTTCAATGTCATTCCTTATCTGGTCATGCGCCCGCTCCAGCAGCTTTATTAAATTCTTAGCCAGTTCCTTCTGTGCTTTCCGCATAATTTTCCCTCAATACTTTAATAAATTCAATTTCTATATCGGCAAAAATCTGATAAATTTAATACTATTTTACAAAAAACTCAAAATGAAGTCAATCCTATATTTTTCATATTTATTTTTTCCAGCGTTTCTATCACGACAACCAAAAGTAGAAACAAGTAATACAGGTTTCACCACCTGCTTATTCGGCATGGGAATAAAAGTCAACACAAAAAATGACAGCACTGTCATACAGCACTGTCATTCCACATCTATATTCATTTCAAACCTTAAAGCAACTCCCGCCTACAAACTCCCTGACAATTGAATTCATCGGCAGCGCCTCCGTGCTGACGCCCAGAAAATAGCTCAGAAATTTAAGCAGTCTTACCGCCTCAAAGTATTCAGGCTCATTCGGTCCGATATTGTAGAGCAGCGGCTCCGCAAACTGCTTAAGCACGGCAAGCTCATATATCAGCGCCGAATTGAACAAAGCATCCGCGCTCTCCTGGAACGGGAATATGTTTTCCGTCTCGCCCTTGCGCACTGACGGCCACATCTGTATGGTACGCTTTGCGGTCGCGCCGCGTGTCCTCGCGTCGCGCACAAGTCGGCGCAGGAGCCTTCCGTCCGTGGTCGGTATGCGGTTATGTTCGTCAATGTTCAGCGTGGTGAGCGCGCTGATGTATATTTTATATTTGCTCTCTGCGGGCAGTGCATATGACATCTTATCGTTGAGTCCATGTATTCCCTCTATGACTAACACATCGTCAGGCCCCAGCTGCTTGAAATTACCCTTAAACTCACGCTTGCCAGTCACAAAGTTAAATGTAGGCAGCTCCACTCTCTTACCCGCCAGCAAATCACACATATCCGTGTTGAACTTTTCTACGTCAATAGCCTCAAGGCACTCAAAATCGTAATCGCCATTTGGCTGCCGCGGCGTTTTCTCACGGTCCACAAAGTAGTCGTCCACAGGTATCGGATGCGGCACTAAACCATGTGTTCTAAGCTGCACTGAAAGCCTGTGTGAAAATGTCGTTTTCCCGGAAGAAGACGGTCCCGCAATCATGACAAATTTTACGCCGCCACGCGATACTATATCCGATGCAATCTCGCTTATGCGCCTTTCCTGCAGCGCCTCCTGCACAAGCACCAGCTCGTTGAACTTGCCCAGCCTTATTTGGTCGTTTAAGTCCGCCACTGTATCAATGCCAAGCTTTATGCCCCAGTCGGACGCAATTTCCATAGATTTGAAAAGCTTGGGCAGCGGTTTAAATTCATCTATGGTTTCCGGCGTATCTCTGTACGGCAATATCAGCATAAAGCCGTCCTCATATTTTTTCAGGTCAAAATATTTCACATACCCCGTGCTCGGCAGCATATAGCCATAATAGTAATCATAATATCCGTCAAGGTTGTAGACATTGACCGTCGAGCTGCCCCTGTACTTAAAAAGCTTTACTTTATCGTACATTTTCTGGCTCTCAAAAAGCTCATTCGCCTCATCTATGGACATGCTTTTCTTGATAATCAAAATGTCCTTGTCCACATACTCCTGCATTTTCGTCTTTACCTTTTCGATAAGCTCATCCGTGACTTCAAAATCTCCTGTTTTCGAGCAATAATAGCCGTTTCCGATTGAAAACTCCATCTTAATCTTTTCAACCTTATCCGCACCTACCACCTCACTTATCGCTTTCATCAATATGAGCGTAGCCGTGCGGTTGTACGTCTTTGCGCCGGTATCGTCCGACAAGGTTAAAAATTCCACAGTGCAGTCTCTGTCAACCTTCTTGAAAAGCTCCATTATCTTGCCGTTTCTCACGGCAAGCGCTATCTGATGCTTATATTCTTTCTGATAAATGCCCGCCAATTCGCCAAAGGTAACTCCTACGGGAAATTCCCTCGTCTTCCCCTTAAACGTCACTTGATAGCTTTTTCTCCTATTACCATTCAAATCCATTTTGCCGGTACTCCTTTATTTATTATTTTGTATATGCAAAGACATATTTGATAATGTCCTGCAGCCGCCCATATTATTTCACGACAAACGGTTCTTTCGGCTCAGCCGCGATAATGCTCACACCCGAAAGCTCTCTTTTCAAAAATTCTTCCATATACGGAATAAAGAGCTTTTCTATCCCATAATGTCCCGCGTCTATTATGTTAAGTCCCTGCGCTGCCGCGTCTATCCCCGTGTGATGCGAAATATCGCCCGTAATCATGACATCAGCGCCCGCGGCAATCGCGTCCTTTACATAATCCCCGCCTGAACCCGGCATGACAGCCGCGCACTCGACTATATCACCGAGCTCGCCAAAAATCTTCACATTCGGCACCTTAAAGCGCTTTTTCACAAATTCCGCACAATCCGCCACGCTCATTTTTTCGGAAAGCCTGCCCACGCGCCCGCAGCCCTCTTTCGAGATATCGTCTTCATATGTAACATTCAAAACCTTTCTGTCCTTTAAAAAGAGCTCATCCGCCGCCGCATCCGCCATGCCCATCACGTCAAAATTCGTGTGCATGGCGTAATAACTGATGTCATTTTGAATAAGCTTATATACACGCCTTTGGATAAAGTCGTCCGTCGTTATCCTGTTGAGGCTTTTAAAAATCAAAGGGTGATGCGTAAGCAGCATATCCGCACCTTTCTGCAGCGCGTCATCTATCACTTCGTCCGTCGCGTCAAGCGCTATGTAAATCGTATTTACATCCTTATCGCGCCTCCCCGCAAGCAGCCCTATGTTGTCCCAGCTCTCCGCGTACATCGTGGGTGAAAGCGTCTCAAGCATTTCTATTATATCGCCGCACGTCATTGTTTGCCCTCCTCTTTTTATATGCGACAGCTTATACGCAACAGCTCATATGCAACAGCTTATATGCCGCAGCTAAGCATTTGTGATTTTAAAAATAATTGCTCAGGCAAAAGTCTATATCCGCGAGCTCACCGTCAAGCTCCGACGCGCGCTTTTGCTGCCTTTGCGTAGCCGCCGCGCCGTTCTTCAGTCCGCGCCTTATTTTTTCAAGCTTACCTCTCTGATAAATCAAATATTCTTTCATCACGGGATTGGCACTCTCAAGCAGTCCTTTCCCATATGTATCAAATATTTTGGTATGCTCACTTTTCTGCCTCTCTTGCTGCCTCTCCTCCACACGCACGCTCATCATAGGATAATACTTGCCATCCTCGCAAACCATATCCTCACGCATCGCCACAAATCCGTTTTCGCGCAGATATGCCCTGACTTCGCTAAGCTCCGATTGCGGCTGCAAAATAATCTGGCTCATCGGCTTTATTACGTCTTTTCCACTTTCCAAGATTGACATAATCAGCCGTCCGCCCATTCCTGCGCAGATTATGCCGTCCACCTCTCCCTTTAAAAGCGCCTCCGTACCGTTTGACAGGCGTGTCTGTATATATTCTTCCAGTCCAAGCGCCGCCACATTTGCCCTTGCGTGCTCAAGCGGACCTTTATTTATATCCATAGCAATCACGCGCCTGCAAATCCCGCGTCTTACAAGCTCTGCCGCGACATAGCCATGGTCACATCCAATATCCGCAATACACCCGCACGGCTCCACAAGTCTTATGACTGCTTTCATTCTCTCTGACAGTACCATTACTCCAAAAAGTCCTTCAGCTTGCGACTTCTTGACGGATGGCGCAGCTTTCTGAGCGCTTTCGCCTCTATCTGCCTTATGCGTTCCCTTGTGACATTGAACTCCCTGCCGACTTCTTCGAGCGTCCGCGCCCTGCCGTCGTCAAGCCCAAACCTAAGACGCAGCACTTTCTGCTCCCTGTCGGTCAGAGTGTCAAGCACTTCCACAAGCTGCTCCTTTAAGAGCGTAAACGCCGCAGCGTCCGCGGGCACGGGCACGTTGTCATCCTGTATGAAATCTCCGAGATGGCTGTCCTCCTCCTCGCCGATAGGCGTCTCCAGCGAAACCGGCTCCTGCGAAATTTTTAAAATCTCGCGCACGCGCTCCTCTGGCATATTCATCTCTTTTGCAATCTCCTCGGGAGTCGGCTCGCGTCCGAGCTCCTGCAAAAGCTGCCTGCTCACGCGGATAAGCTTGTTGATTGTCTCCACCATATGGACGGGTATGCGGATAGTACGCGCCTGGTCCGCGATGGCGCGCGTGATTGCCTGGCGAATCCACCAAGTCGCATAGGTCGAAAATTTATAGCCTTTTCTGTAGTCAAACTTTTCAACCGCCTTTATAAGGCCGAGATTGCCCTCTTGAATAAGGTCAAGGAAAAGCATTCCCCTGCCGACGTACCTCTTGGCAATGCTGACGACAAGACGCAGATTTGCCTCCGCAAGACGCTTTTTGGCATCCTCATCGCCAAGCTCCATTTTCTTTGCAAGCTCAATCTCCTCATCGGCACTAAGCAGCGGCACCTTGCCTATCTCTTTCAAATACATTCTCACCGGGTCCTCTATGCCTATACCGTCGGGGATGGACAGGTCGATGTTTTCCATGTCGACTTCTTCCTCGTCCGAGAGCAGAATATCGTCGTCAGGCAAATCATCGTCATCGTCCGTAATGCGCAGAACGTCTATATTGTTTTGGTCGAGAAACTCAAGGATTTTTTCAAACTGCTCCTCCTCGAGAGGCATATCCTTGAAAAAATCGCTGATTTCCTGATATTCCAGCACATTCTTTTTCTTTTTTGCCACTGCCAAAAGTTCTTTTAATTTTGCCTCAAACTTTGCTTGTGTGTTTTCGTCCATTTCGGTCAATCCTCCATACCATATATTTTTATCCTTATTTTAAAGAAATATGCGTTTTGCTAAGTTCTTCCAGTGCCTTTCTCCCCGCTAAGACCTTGTTCTGCGCCGCAAGGTCCACGCTTGACCTGGCAGAATGGTAATCAAAGCTGTTCTTCTTTAAGTTAATCAGAATATCATTAAACGCCTTTTCCTGCTCCTGCTCGCTTTCCAGCCTTGGAAGCTGCGTCGTAAAAAGTGATGCCGCCTCGTTCTGCTCCGCCTCGTCCTCAAACATATTTATAATCTTAGCAGGGCTGAAACTGTCATTTTCTATGTCGTCAAACATGCGCTCCGCCACCCGCGCATAGAGCTCCTCCGTAAAATCTTCGGGCGTGACATAGCTCTTGATTTTGGGATAAAGCTGCGGATATTCACTAATCCATGTAAGAAACAGTCGTTGAATTTTCTTTGAATTTTCCTCGGGTGTCTTTTTGTTTCTGCTCTGGATGCCTGAGCGCGGTCTTTCGATAGGGACGGCATAGCCCCCCGTTTTAGCCGCCATGCTTACCACAAGCTTTCTTAAATTTTCAAAGCCCATGTGGTACTTATCCGCAATCGCCTCTATGTAATTTTCGCGCTCTATATCCTCCGAAAATTCGCACAACCTTCGGGCTATCTGATTGTGAAAATTCGTTTTTTCCTCCGGGTCATTCATGTCAAAGTCGCGCTCCATCATCCTGATTTCAAACATAAACGAATTTTCCGCATTATCTATGCGCTCCTGAAAGGCTGCCTGTCCAAGATTTTTGATAAATTCGTCCGGGTCCTTGTAGGGCGACATATTTATGATTTTTCCCGACATTCCCGCCGACCTCAATATGCCAATCGCCCTGAGCGCCGCCTTGACGCCCGCGCCGTCGCTGTCATAGGCAAGCAGCACGTCTTTCGTATACTTCTTAATGACGCCTGCCTGTCCCGCCGTAAACGCCGTGCCAAGCGATGCTACCGCCTGCGTAAAGCCCGCCTGGTGCATGCTTATGACGTCCATATACCCCTCGCACAAGATTATATTGCCTGTCCGCGCCGCCCGCGCATAATTCATGCCGTAGAGGTTACGGCTCTTGTCGAAGATTTCGGTCTCGGGCGAATTGAGATACTTAGGTCCGCTGTCGCTGTCACCCATAATGCGCCCCCCAAAGCCTATGACGCGCCCGTTTATGTCCTGAATAGGAAACATAACACGGTTCCAAAACTGCGTCGTAGTGCCGCGCCGCTCGTTATTCTTTGCAAGTCCGGCAGCTATTATAAGCTCGTCGTTAAATCCCTTTTGACGAAGATAACTAAGCAATTCCTCACCCTTTACAGGCGCATATCCCAATCCAAATTTCTTGCGTGTTTCATCGGAAAGCTCACGCTTGTCCAAATATTCCTTTGCTTTTTCGCCTCTCTGACTGCGAAGCTGGTAATAATAAAACTTTGCCGTCTCCTTGTTTATCTCCAAAAGCCTCTGCCGCCTGCTCTCCTTGCGCTTAGCCTCCTCTGAATACTCCGCCTGCGGAAGCTCTATCCCCACTCTATCAGCAAGTATCTTGAGCGCCTCCGGGAAAGTGCAGTTTTCATATTTCATGACAAACGTAACTACATTGCCGCCCTCCCCGCATCCAAAGCATTTATAAATCTGCCTCGCACCGTTTACCGAAAAAGAGGGCGTCTTTTCACTATGAAAAGGACAGCAGCACATATAGTTGCTACCTTTCCTTTGCAGCCGCACATAGCCCGAAATCACCTCGACTATGTCATTCCTCTGCCGCACTTCCTCGACAAGCTCCTCCGGATAATACATATCTCCTGTTTCACCCCCAAAGCCTTATGAATTGATTAGTTTTTCTGCCAAAACTTAGGCACATACAAATCATTGTACAGTGCTACCGCAAACCTATCCGTCATAGAGCTTATGTAATCACATACCACGCGTTCCCGCGGCTCGCCCCTGAAACCAAGCTCGAGATAAAACTTCGGAAGTTCCTCCGTATGGCTCATATAGTATTCATAAAGCGTCTTGACAAGAGAGACCGCCTTGCCTTCCTCATGCTTTGCTATCGGATTTTTGTACACCCTGTCGTACATAAAGCTCCTGAGATTTTTCATCGCAAGCTCGACCTCCGGCGACATTTTCACATCGTCCGTTCCCTTGCTGTTTCTCACTATATCATGTATAAAATTGTTAAGCCTCTCGCGCGGCGTATATCCTACGACCTCGCCAATCTCGCGCGGCACATCGTCCTCCTTTAAAATGCCCGCTCGCACGGCATCGTCCATATCATGGTAAGTATAGGCAATCTTATCCGAAAAGCGCACTATCTTGCCCTCCAGCGTAGCCGGCATACTTGACGTCTGGTGATTTAATATCCCGTCGCGCACCTCCCAGGTAAGATTAAGTCCCTCGCCGTCCTTCTCTATTATTTCTACAGTGCGCACACTCTGTTCATTGTGCATAAAGCCAAGCGGGCACACCTCCGCAAGCGCACGCTCGCCGGCATGTCCAAAAGGCGTGTGCCCCAAATCATGCCCCAAGGCTATAGCCTCGACAAGCTCCTCGTTTAACTGCAGCGCCCTCGCTATGGTACGCGCATTCTGCGATACCTCAAGCGTATGAGTGAGCCTCGTCCTGTAATGGTCGCTCTCAGGCGAAAGAAAAACCTGCGTCTTATCCTTTAACCTGCGAAACGATTTTGAATGGATAATACGGTCCCTGTCGCGCTGAAAAACGGGACGTATATCACATTCAGGTTCCTCCTTGTCGCGCCCTCTTGAATTAACGCTGAGCGTAGCGTATGGGCTCAAATATTCACGCTCCCACTGCTCTAAGCTCTCACGAACCAACATAAATGCCACACCTCCAAATGCGCTGCTTTTCACTATATATCTACACCAAATAAAATCTAATCTGCGCAGCGACATAATACTCAAATTTAATGTCCATATATTTATAATATTACGCGCTGCCGCTTAAATTCCTTTTTTTATTTGCATATTTTTACAACGACACTTCGGGCATATATATACGACAAAAAATCGTTTAAATCCACTGCCTTACCGCGTGCTCTAAACGATTTCCAAACAATTTCTTTAATGCGGAAAGTGGGACTTGAACCCACACGTCCTTGCGGACACAAGATCCTTAGTCTTGCCTGTCTGCCAATTCCAGCATTCCCGCATAACAGCAATATGTAATTTACTTTTATACAATTAACCAATTAACATTATCGCCGTAACAAACTATATGTTACCACTTTATATCTTATATGTCAACACTTATTTTTTGTTTTTCTAAAATATTTTTCCCAATATTTTTTCCGCGTTGGCAGCATTTATAAAATTCCTCTTTTGCTATCGACAGTTAGAAAATTTTGAAAATTTTCAAAAAATAATAAAAGCAGTTGACATTGACTCTTAAAAAGTGTAGAATATTTTTTGTCCGCAGGAGTGGTGGAATTGGCAGACGCGCAGGCTTCAGGTGCCTGTGGTAGCAATACCGTGTGGGTTCAAGTCCCATCTCCTGCATATTCAAAGCGAAATCGCATTGGTTTAATGGCGGTTTCGCTTTTTTATATGCATCGTGGCAATCTTTTCTGGCTCTTATAATCCGCGTTTATATTACGCTATATGCGCTGCGGCAATTTAATTTTGCTCTGTTTACCTGCTGAATTTTTGTCATCACTCGTGAGCCCTATTCATGCGGCTTCTGATAAAAGCGTCCTGAAATCTGCTGGGTATTTATGACGTTTACAAACGCTTTCGGATCAACCTTTTTGATGTCGTCAATTATCTTTTTGCACTCCGCTCGCGATACTACCGAATACACAATTTTGCGTTCCTGATGCTCATATGAGCCCTCACCGCTTATAATAGTCGCGCTATGGTTGCTCTCCTTTGATATTACCTCGTATACTCCAGCCGCGTTGTTTGTCACGACAAGCAGGGTGTGCTGCCTGTATTGCTTGTACAGCATGTGAAGTACCTGCGTCGAGGTATACTGGAAAATAATCGAGTACAGCGCCTTGTCCCAGCCGAACATTATGCCCGCGATAAGCAGAAGCACGGCATTAAAGCCCAGAATTACATTGAACGAATCCACACCTTTTCTGTCGGACAGGAAAATCGCGATAAAATCAGTGCCGCCCGTGGTCGCGTTCATCATCAGACAAAGGCTTATGACAGCACCGTTGACAAGACCGCCGAATATGCTTATCAGCAGTATGTCGTAGGTGATAGGAAAGCTTGGCAACACGTCGGTAAGAATGTTTGTGAGCATTATGGTGAGCACTGAATACAGCGTGAATTTTTTGCCAATATAGCGAAAGCCTATATAAATAGGTATCAGGTTCAGCAGCACATTTATAAGCGTGTACGGCAGGCTGATATTGGCGAACATCTCAAACGCACGCTGAATAAGCAGCGTAAGCCCCGTGGCACCGCCCGGATAAAGGCCTCCTGTACGCACGAAAGATTTGATATTAATTGCCATCACAGCTGAGGCTATACACAATACGACTATTCTTTTAAAATCTTCTTTAAAGCTGAATTTCATTGGCGTCTTTCACTCCTGTTTGATTTGGTTTGCATTAGCTTTATTTGTTAAAATGTTGATTACATTTTGGGTACTGTTTTAATTGTTGCACAATTTATTATATTATAACAGTTTTTCCATTTTTATGCGAGCGGCAATCCGCAACAATTTTCACATTATCAATTATAACAAATGCCTAATTTAAAGAACGCAAAAAGGACATGCAGTATTGCGCAGCATGTCCTTTTTATATATTATCTGATTTTTCTTTTTTATACAAAAATAATAGTAATATCGTTGGATAAATTAAATAACTAATCAAAAATCACTCTTATGCCTGCTGCCTGCAGTGCCCGTGGATCAGCGGAATATATGGTAGTCGGTTGAGGATCATAGGGTATGTACTTGTCAGGCACTTGGGCATATGTCTTGCAAAAACGATAGTAAGCTACCGTGCCGCCTTTTGCTATATTGTCTTCTATCTGCGGGTCAAAAACATATTCAACGCCGTCAATATTCGCAACTACCCAAGTATGTCCGGTATATCCTCCACTTGCCTTGTGCGTCTTTCCCGATACCAAGTAGCTGTTCAACCCTATCGCTTTCAGCATTTCTGAATATATATATGAATAATCGTCACATACTCCCGTCGCGCTTATCAATGCTACATATCCTATGTAATCTCCATAAGTCACAAAGCTTAAGGGATCAGCAGCCACAAGCTCAAAGCCTGGCGTACCATACTGCATATACGCTATGAGCCAGTCATAGCATGCTTTAGCCTTGTCATACGTGGTCATTTCCTGTGTTGTTATCTGCGATAAGAGATAAGTTATCATTTCATCCAAAGGCTGTGACCCTGACGGCGTATCTGTTGGAGTGACTGCCGCTGAGTTTAAAATGTCTGCCGTTGAATTGCCAGCTGCACATACAGTGATGGAACAGAGCATCACTGTCGCCATCATTGCGGCTATCATTTTGCAAATCTTTTTCTTCATCTTATTCCTCCATTCCGCCGTTTCTATGCGGCAATTCAAAATAATTAGTAAGGGACTTGTTTATGCTTTTTCATGTTGTTTTTCACTAATTTGTAGATTTTGCTAGATTGTATATTGTAAAAAAGAGTTTTTTAATTGGTTGTTTATTAGTTTGTTATTCTAGGCTTTCAATGCAGTCGATATAATCCTTGCATGTTTCATCGCCATATGAATAATCTATACTCCACCCTGAACCGTCAGCATAAAATTCCGCACATTTATTATTATCTACTCCATCGAAACTTCTGTAGATATTTCCTCAGCAATCGTTTCACTTTGCTGTGCAATTTCCTCTGATGTAACTTCTGTTTCATCAACATTTTGGACTGTTGCAACGCTTTCATCAGAATTGGCGGGTTTTGAACCGCACGAAGTTAATCCAAGCATGGTTGCCGTCAACACTGATACAATCAATAACTTTCTCCTCATTTTGTCTCCCTCTTTTCATATAATTTTTAGACTATTGCAAAACCCTTTTTCACAAATGCCGGATTTCAATGGCATTGCCATAATCACCTGCATTTATCTGAACGTTTATATTCTAACATATATCCTTTTTGTTTTCAACTATTAGATGAATATTTATCAACCGTATGTGTAAATATGTAACTTATACTAACAGTTGAAAGGACTTGAACTAATGGAAAATAATATTGCAAAACGGTTGATTCAATTAAGGGAAAAATATAATTATTCCCAGACCTTTGTCGCCAAGCGAATCGGGGTTACGCCGTCGCTTATCAGCGCATATGAAAAAATGGAAAGAAAGCCGAGTTTGGAAAAGCTTGTGGCGCTTGCGGATATATACCATGTATCCACCGACTATCTGCTTGGCAGGACTTATAAGGATGACAGTTCAAAGATAATTAATGTTGAGCATTTGACTGATAATCAGATAAGAATATTGCGTGATTTGGTTGAAACTATGAATAAATAAACAGCCGCCAAACATAGTTTTTGCTCTTGGCAAAATCCTATGTTTGACAGCCATTTAATTGTTATAATTGATGTGTTTAATCACATATACAATTTCTGTTTTTTAATACTCTCGCACAATCTCGCCAAATTACAGATATTTCTTAAGCTCATTTATAAGCTCGTCATACTCCGCATCTGTCAGGGTTTTCTGCTTGGGATCCATTGCGAATGTGCCGCCCCATTCAAACTCGTCCTTGTATTTGGGCACGAGGTGGAAATGAAGATGATGGCCTGTGTCGCCGTATGCGCCGTAATTAACCTTGTCGGGCGAAAATGCCTTGTGGATTGCCTCGGCTACGTGATTTACGTCTGCGAAGAAAGCGTTCCTCTGTTCATCTGTAAGCTCTGTAATCTCGCTTACGTGATACTTGCTCGCCACAATCACCCTGCCCTTATGGCTCTGCTCCTTAAAAAGATACACCTTAGTCGCGTCAAGCTCACAAATCTTGATTCCAAACTTCGCCACCAATTCACCCTCAACGCAATATGAACAATTATTGTCTATCATAATGAAATACCTCCGTTTCTACTGCAATATATTTATTGTTATTATCCTTATACATATATAATCATAAAAAACTATTCAATAATATAAAATCTAATCACATATAAACTTTTACTGCTACGCATTTTTCAGCTTTTCAAAATGCCTCTCTAAAAGCGCCACTACCTCATCTTTGTCCGATAGCTTGTCAAGTATCACCACTGAGCCGAAACAATCGTCATACTGGAAAATAAGCTTATACGGATCGCCCTTTATCATAAACTGCGCATCGCCCTCATACGGCTGGAACATTTCCTTTCCGTATTCGTCCGCTATGCTCTGCGCAAGCATCTTGACAGGATCAGAGCCATACTTATAATTTCCCGCCGTATCAAGCACTATCCAGCCGTCCTCCTCAGTAATCATATTTATCTTATATAACACTTAAAATCCCTCATTTCTGTCAAACTTATGTCAGTCCATCTCACTTTACTCGAATATCCAAAGCATAAAGGCATCACCCAAATACAAGTGATGCCCTTATCCATCTTATCAACAATAAAAATATTATTTCTGAACAAGATGTATCGCAAATCCGCCAATTTCCTCATCTAAGTAAATCGCCGTAAGCTTGCCGTTCTTAACTACAGCCGAATCCTCAATAAACTTAACGCCCTTTACAGACTCAAGGTAATTCTTAGCGCGCGCTACGCTGTTTGTGCCGATAGCGATATGACCGTTCTTGCCGCGACCTATCTTCTTCATAGCCTCTACCTCGATGCCTGCGAATATTGAGCTGTTGCCTGGCTTCTTTGTAAATCCAAAGAGCTCGTCATATCTTGCGGCTACGCTGTCAGCTGCAGCCTCATCCTCGCAGTTTACGCCGATATGCCTAAGCTCAAAGCCAAGCATTGTCCTTACGGCTTCCTCTGTGAGAGCCTGGATTTCGTCATATTTTCCAGCAGCTACAAGATCCTTCTTAACCATCCAAGAACCGCCACAGGCGATAATCTTGTCAAACGCAAGATACTCGCAGATATTCTTTGCTGAAATGCCGCCTGTAGGCATAAACTTCATCTGTGTATAAGGTGCTGCCATAGACTTAATCATATTTAAGCCGCCAGCCGCCTCTGCGGGGAAGAACTTGACAACCTCAAGCCCAAGCTCGATAGCCTGCTCAACATCAGAAGGATTTGCCGTACCAGGAGTAACAGGAACGCCCTTATCAATACAATACTTAACAATCTTGGGATTTAAGCCCGGGCTTACAATAAACTTCGCGCCCGCGTTTACGGCACGGTCAACCTGCTCTGTAGTGAGTACTGTACCTGCGCCTACAAGCATCTCAGGGAACTTGCTTGACATAATTTTAATAGATTCCTCTGCCGCCGCTGTCCTGAACGTAACCTCAGCGCAGGGAAGTCCACCCTTTACAAGCGCCTGTGCCAAAGGCTCAGCGTCTTTAGCGTCATCTAATACAACAACAGGAACAATGCCTATTTTACTGATTTTCTCCAATACTTCATTCATTTTTATCTTACCCCTTTCTAACATCAATCTATTTTTAAATGATTGTGAAACGTGCCCTCAATTGCACAAATTTCCAAGCCTGCAGCTTTTGCAGGCTCAGAAATTATTTTGGTCTTATTTAGGCTGTTTGCCGATGTAAGCAAGTATGCCTCCGTCTACATAGAGGATATGTCCATTTACGCCGTTTGAAGCGTCTGAAGCGAGGAATACTGCAGGTCCGCCAAGCTCGTCAGGCTGAAGCCATCTGCCTGCGGGTGTCCTGTTTACGATAAACTGATCAAACGGATGTCTGCTGCCGTCAGGCTGTTTCTCGCGCAAAGGTGCTGTCTGTGGTGTCTCGATGTAGCCCGGTCCAATGCCGTTGCACTGAATGTTCTGGTCGCCGTACTCAGACGCTATATTCCTTGTAAGCATTTTAAGACCGCCCTTTGCAGCCGCATAAGCTGAAACTGTCTCGCGGCCAAGCTCTGACATCATAGAGCAGATGTTTATAATCTTGCCGTGTCCTTTTTTAATCATTGAAGGGATAACTGCCTTTGAAACGATAAACGGAGCGTTGAGGTCAACGTCGATAACCTGTCTGAACTCTGCCGCTGTCATATCGCACATAGGTATTCTCTTGATAATGCCCGCATTGTTTACGAGGATATCAATAACACCTACCTCTTTTTCAATCTTTGCAACGAGCTCATTTACAGCCTCCTCGTTTGTAACGTCGCATACATAGCCGTGAGCCGTGATGCCTGCTTCCTTATATGAAGCAAGTCCCTTGTCAACAAGCTCCTGCTTGATATCATTAAATACGATTGTTGCCCCTGCCGCTGACATAGCCTTGGCAATAGCAAAACCTATGCCGTAAGATGCGCCTGTTACTAAAGCTACTTTGCCTTCAAGTGAAAATGGATTACTTGCCATAATTTCATTCCTCCTAAATTTTTATAATGTTTACTTCTATAAAATTTTAACAATCTTAAATATATTGCAAAAATACCGTATTCTGCATTTTTGCAACTGAAACTTAGAAATCCTTAGTCCGTGTTTTTTGCAGACTTAGAATTTCTTTTCAACTTTTTATCTCTGTACACGTCCTGACGCGTCTCCGCCTGCCAGAGTCTCAACTTCTTTCCTTGATACGAGGTTAAAGTCGCCAGGGATAGTATGCTTCAATGCAGATGCAGCTACGCCAAACTCAAGCGCCGCCTTGAAATCCTTGCCGTCAAGAAGACCGCAGATTACGCCGCCCGCAAATGAGTCGCCGCCACCGACACGGTCAACGATAGGATGGATGCTGTACTGCTTTGAATGATAAAATTCCTTGGTATCTCTTGAATAAATACAAGCAGACCAGCCGTTGTCTGATGCTGAATGGCTTACTCTCAATGAAGAAATGCAATATTCAAAGTTGTAATCAGCTACCATCTGCTCAAAGATTGACTTGTAGCCCGCAAGCTCCAGATCGCCGCTTGTAACGTCTGTGTTGCCCGGCTTGTAGCCTAATACAAGCTCTGCGTCTTCCTCGTTTCCGATGCATACATCAACATACTGCATAAGGTTCTTCATAACCTTCTGCGCCTTCTCTGAAGACCAGAGCTTCTTTCTGAAGTTCAAGTCTACTGAAACCTTAACGCCGTGCTTTTTAGCAGCCTTTAAAGCTTCCTCTGTGAGAACTGCAGCAGCGTCTGATACAGCGGGAGTAATGCCCGTGAAATGGAACCAGTCAGCTCCCTCAAAAATCTTGTCAAAATCAAAGTCAGCAGCCGTAGCCGTAGAGATAGAAGAATGAGCCCTGTCGTAAACTACCTTTGAAGGACGCATAGCAGAGCCAGACTCCAAATAATAAATGCCAAGTCTCTCGCCGCACTTAGCGATATTTGTGGTGTCTACATTGTACTTTCTGAGAGCAGCAATAGCGCACTCACCAAGCTCATTGTCAGGCACTGCCGTAACGAAGCTTGCGTTATGTCCGTAATTTGCAAGCGATACAGCCACGTTTGCCTCGCCGCCGCCATAGTTGATGTCAAACTCATCTGCCTGAATGAATTTCTCGTTGTTGGGTGTTGAGAGTCTCAGCATAATCTCGCCCATTGTAACTACTTTCTTTGCCATAATTAAAATTCCTCCATTTTATTTATTTTATATTTTTGTTTCTTTAGTTGCGAAGTGTTTTCTCAGCCGTCCGAATTTGTACAAAATATACAAAAACGCGGTGCGGTGCTCCGCAAGGCACCGCTTATTTTGTATATTTCGTCCAAATTCTAGGTTGTCAAATGAATTTTTATAAATTCTTTATTACTAGAGTGTAACGCCCTGCTTAAATATCGCCATATCATGGAATCCCGCAAGCTCGCTCTTGACCTCTTTGCCCGAAGCGATAGCAACGACCTCGTCAAAGAGCCTCTTGCCTGCCGCATCCAAATCCTCGCCCTCCGCGACTACGCCGGCATTGAAGTCTATCCAGTTGTCCTTCTTGCCCGCAAGCCTTGAATTGCTCGAAATCTTCATGGTAGGTACAGGACATGCAAACGGCGTGCCTCTGCCCGTGGTAAACAGCACGATGTGCGCTCCGCTTGCCGCAAGCGCTGTCGCTGCTACAAGGTCATTGCCTGGCGCACTGAGAAGATTAAGCCCTGGCGTGCTTACAACCTCGCCGTAGGCAAGCACTCCCTTTACAATAGCGCTGCCTGATTTCTGCGTGCAGCCAAGTGACTTGTCCTCGAGAGTCGAGATGCCGCCTTTCTTATTGCCAGGTGAGGGATTTTCGTATATCGTCTGATTGTGGCTCTTGAAGTAATTCTTAAAGTCGTTAATCAGGTCAACCGTCTTGTCAAAAAGCTCCTTGTTTGCGCAGCGGTTCATAAGGATTGTCTCCGCACCAAACATTTCGGGAACTTCGGTCAGTATAGTTGTACCCTTTTTGCTGATAAGAATATCTGAAAAGCGCCCTACTGTAGGATTTGCCGTGATGCCTGAAAATCCGTCGCTGCCGCCGCACTTCATGCCGACAACAAGCTTTGACACGCTTATCGGCTCTCTCTTAAACTGAGCGGCATATTCAGCAAGACCTTTTACAATCTCAACGCCCTCAGCTATCTCGTCGTCGCTTTCCTGTGCCACGAGGAATTTAACCCTGTCAGGATTTATCTCTCCCATATAGCCCTTCAAGACATCAATGTTGCTGTTCTCGCATCCAAGTCCCAGCACAAGCACTCCGCCTGCGTTCGGGTGGTTTATGAGATTGGCAAGTATCTGTCTTGTGTGCTCCTGATCGTCGCCCATCTGCGAGCAGCCATAAGGGTGCGGGAACGCGCATACTGCCTCGATATTTTCTCTCACAAGCCCCTGTGAAAGCTCAGCGATTTTGCTTGCCACATTGTTTACGCAGCCGACTGTCGGTATAATCCAAATCTCATTTCTTACGCCTACCTTGCCATTGTCACGGTTGTAGCCCATAAAGGTCACGTCGTCGGTAAATTTCTCCTCCGCAAAGCTTGGCTCATATGTGTATTCAAGCAAATCCCCGAGACCTGTCTTGATATTGTGGGTATGAATCCATTCGCCCTTCTTTACGGCTGCCGTCGTGTTGCCGATTCTAAAGCCGTATTTTATGACGGGCGTACCCTCGGGCATATCGCAAAGCGCAAATTTATGCCCCGCGGGGATTTCCATTGTGGTCGTAACGCTCTCGCCGTTTACGTTTACCGTAGTATTTGCGGGAATAACCTCCAGCGCTACAGCCACATTATCGTTTTCATTTATTTTAATTAAATTTGCCATTTAAACCCCCATATGACTTTTATTTAAAATTCTTCTCCAAAGCCTTTCTCATACCAAGTGTCCTGATGTCGTCAAGGTAAGAGGCTACCGCGTCGGCAAGTCCTGCAACCTTTGTCAGATCCTGACCGTGGAAGTCCGCGTTGCTAAGGTACAGATCCGTAAACTCCTTTGAGGGCTTAGAGCTGTTTGCCGCAAAGAACTCAAGCACTGCCGCGTCGTCAAGGATATTGTACTCTTGTCCGTCCCTGTGTCCGATAAGCGCCTTCTCACGGATCTCGCTGCCTGTATAGAACGCCATGAGTGCCGCGATAGAGAAGGTAAGGTGCTTGGGAAGCTCGCCCTTTCTGTTGATGTACTCAAGCAGTGAAGGAAGGCATCTTGCTCTCCACTTTGATACGGAATTGAGTGAAATTGAAAGGAGCGCATGCTTTATATACGGATTCTTAAATCTGCCGTCTACTGCCTCTGCGAAGTTAATCAGGTCTTCCTTGGGAAGGTCGAGCGTCGGGATAACTTCATTATAAATCGTGTCATGCATAAACCTGCCGATTATCTCGTCTTCCATAGACTCTCTTACATAATCGTTGCCCGCAAGGTATGATGCAAGCACGAATGAGGTGTGGGCGCCGTTTAAGATGCGCACTTTTCTCTGCTTGTACGGTTTCTGATTGTCTGTGTATATTACGGGAAGTCCTGCGTCGGGAAGCGGGAGCTCTTTGCTTATATCCTTTGAGCTTTCGATTACCCACAAGCCAAACGGCTCAGCTGTTACCACGATATTGTCCTGATAGCCTAAGTCTTTCCAGATTTCCTCTGCCTCGTCTCTGGGATAGCCTGTAACAATGCGGTCTACCAATGTAGATGTGAATACGCATGCATCATCAAGCCACTTGGTGAAGCCGTCCTCGAGGTTCCAGAGCTTTGCAAATTTTACTACGCACTCTTTCAGATGAATGCCGTTGTCGTCAATGAGCTCTACGGGAAGTATGATAAGTCCCTTGTCTGTAGCTCCGTTGAAATGCTTATATCTTGTGTAGAGCAGCTTGCAGAGCTTGCCGGGATATGTCTTGGGAGGGTTGCTCTCGAATTTATCGCTGTCGTCGTAAACGATTCCTGCCTCTGTCGTGTTTGAAACAATAAATCTCAGGGAGTCAAGCTTTGCGTAGCCGTCGTACTTCTCATACTCTTTATAAGCGTCAACTGCGTCTGCAACGCTTGTAACTACTCTCTTGATTACTTTCGGCTCGCCGTCTACGATACCGCGCAGGCATACTGTGTACTGGCAGTCCTGATTGTGGAACATATCGAGATTTCCAAAATCAATGGGTTTTACCAGAACTATGTCGCCGTCGAATTTACCTGTTTCATTTGCTATGTCGATGAAATAATCGACAAAAGCACGTAGGAAGTTGCCTTCGCCAAACTGAAGCACCTTAATAGGTCTTGTCTTTTTTCCGGTCTTAGCCGCGTTCAATAATTCCATTTTCTTATCTCCTATCAATTTATTGTTTGTAGGCGCTGTGGTGACATCAATATATGGTATTTTCTGTAAGCACTTACACATTAAATTTTATATCGTTTTAGTTAGAAAGTCAACTACCTTTAATTTGCTTTAGTAATTTCTTTAGAAATTTTTTGTAAACGGTTTCATTTGTTTATATTTGTTTGATATCCGGTCGCCCTGACAAAAATATACACCCCATTCAGACCAAACGGAACTTAGATTTTCTTAGGCGTTGTCTTTTAACGCCTTAGAAAATCTTTCCGTTTTGATTGCGCTCAGTGCAAAGCGTAGCGGACACTAAGCTCAACTGTGCTGTAAAAGGAGCTACGCTTTTACAGCTTGTTTCACTAAGTGCCGACGCATTGCAACGGTCTTCATGGGATGTATTCTCCTGTCGCGGCTAGGTTGTTGGTGAAATTATAGTTGGAAAATGCTTACGTTTTCTGTCATGCCTCTATATGCTGTCTGATTTTTTCTAGGGTTTTGGATTTTTTTATGCGGTCCTGCTGGTCTTGGGCGGCTACTTCCATGATGAATACGCTTATTTCCCAGAAAATGTGTTTTGTTTTTTCATCCATTTTTCTGTATTCGATGCCTATGCTGTGAAGTTTTTTGGGGGCGTCGGGCATTACTGTTTTCAGGTCTGTGAGGGTGCTGGCTTCTGTGATTTCTATGAGTTTGAAAAGGTTTTCCGTGAAATTGTCAACCTGTTCTCTGCTCATGTCGTAAATCCATTGGTTGATTTTGTCGTACAGTGCTTTGCGAGATGGGTCGGCGGCATTGGAGCGGACAAAACTGTCACCTTCTACGCACCATGAGAGCGTTACGTGCTGGGACATTCCGATTTGGGTGCTTTTTATGAGTGTGTAGTCTGTCCTCGTTTCCATGAGAAGTCCGACGAATGAGCCGTCGGGGACTATTTTGAATATTTTGTCCCTTATGCTGTCGTAGTCGAGATGCTTCATAAATTCGGGGTGAAAGCCAGGACCGTCCATGTCATAGATGCGCGCTATTTTGTGCTTTACATGGTTGTCGCAGCACATGGCGGCGTACACGGCGAGGTTGCCTCCTTTGGAATGTCCGCCCAGATACAGCCTTAGATTTTTGCGCTTGGTGAAATGCTCCGCGATGTGGTTTAGATATTCCGCGCTTCTGATTTGCGCTCCTACAGGCGCCCTGCATGCCATGTAAAAGTCTTCTTTCCAGCCTACAAGCTCGTCATCGGTTCCTCTAAATGAAACGAACACGTCTCCGTTTCCCAATACAAAGGTGACTGCGCCAAACTGCACTGCGCTGCCGTTGTCTGTTTCGTGTACGTAAAAGCAGGCGCGGGCGCTCCTGTAGCGGCGTGAGCTTGTCACTTTTTCAAAGAGCTCGCGGTTTTTTTCAAGCTCCCATTTTACGGAGATAAAATTTTCCTTGTCGATACCGTGTCCCAAATCCTCAAGCTTTATTGAGGCAGGCGCTTCCTCAAGCGTCGGCACTATGCCGTCGTAGACATAGTATGATAAGTGCGACAAAATCAGCCCGTCAAGCTCGCACATTGGCTTTTCCACGAAGGTATAGCCTCCAAACTCATCTATATATGAGATTACGTTTCCCATTGCAAAGTATCCTCCTTTCATTATTTAAAAACTACCGTAGGCTTTTGCAAAGCTCTATCCAACAACGTAGAATTTAGTTATTCAAACCCTCAATACAACTCACCATCATAATACTGCAAAAGCAAACTGACAACTCCGTCATACTGCTTCCTGCCCTCCTCAACCCCATTTAGTTTCAACACTGTATCCGTAAACATATTTGAAACCTCCCTCACTGTTTCCGTCTTTATGACCGCCCTCTGCTCCACCTTGGCATTCTCTGCAGGAGTGAGAAAAATATTATCATGACTTACCAGACTGCTTATCTGGGCATGATTTTTATAAACCGCCGCATCTTTACCGATTGAGTAATAAAATTCGTTGTTGACATAATTCAGCACGCTCAAATACCCGCTGTACTGCATAAATTTATCGTCTGATTTTATACAGGCAAGATAACCTATCATATTCGCATCATCTTCGTTGAGAAAGCCTTTTGTATGCGCAAGCTCGTGACAGACCGTCGCCGGCACGTTTGCAAGGTACATCATTGAATTGATGTTTGCCTCCATTGAAAACGGAAAATAGTAGCCCATTATATTTTGCTGCGTGAAAAAGGCGGACATTTTCAGGTACTTGGGCGTTACATAATATCCGTTTAAAAGCTCATATTCCGTGCCCAAATTCTGCATCGCTTTCTGCGACAGCGAAAATAAATCCTTGTCATAAATTATATAGCCGTATTCGTCACGTGTAAAGGTTTGCGCAAGCTCATTGCAGCAAAGAACTATGTAATCGCGCAGGGCGGCAAGTTCTTCGTTTGAGTACATTTTTTTATCATTCTCATCGCTTTCGCCGACGGCGCTGCCATCGTTTTTTCCACTGTCATATGTAAGATAACGCCGTTCAAAATCAGGTGCATGGTAAAATATGAAACAGTTTAATGTCATAATCCAGCACACCACCCAGAATATCCATGCATACGCCCGCCAATATGATTTTAGCGTTTTTTTGTATTTATTTTTTCCGATTAAATTCCAAACGGAAAAAATAACGCCAAAAAGTGTTATAAATACAGCCAAAACCAGCATTATCTCGCCCACACTAAACGGCAGAAAGCTTGTCAGTCGCCCATATGTATTAATTATTATCGGCAGGACATGCCTTATATGCCAGTCGCAAAATCCCGGACTGTTCCACGCCAGAATATTTATGAGTATTACCAAAACCAAGCCGCCAATATATATTTTTCTGCGCATTTATATCACTGCCCCCATTACTGCCTCGTGCGACAATCATTTAAAAATTGCTAAAGTCCTCCCTAATGAGGTCGAATGTACTCCGCGTACCGCCCTGCATCTCTAACAGTCAGCCGCGCCCTCATATATATACCGTCTTCCCTGTAATCTGTCTCGTACACGGCCGCGTTTTCAGTCAAATATGACATTATATCGCCCCTTTTATACGGTATCATCAGCTCACATTCTCTGTACCCGCCCGAAAGCTTCTGCTCTATAAGCGCCAAAAGCGCGTCAATACTGTTTTCGGATTTTGCGCACATATACAGCTTGTCCTCTCCCTGTATTGTGGCGAACTGCCCCATTCCGCACAAATCTGCCTTGTTGAAAATATATAGCATCGAAATATTTCCCGCGCCTAGTTCTTTGAGGGTTTCGTTTGTCACCTTCATGTGCTCTGTATGATTTTCGTCTGAATAGTCAATCACCTGTAAAAGCAAATCCGCCTCGCGAACCTCATCAAGCGTCGAACGAAACGCCTTTATCAGACTATGCGGCAGATTTGAGATAAATCCTACAGTGTCTGAAAGCAGGAAAGCGTTTCTGTTTGGTGGCGATATTTTTCTGACAGTAGTGTCAAGTGTCGCAAAGAGCATATCTTTCTCAAGCACCTGTTTTTTCTCATTTTCTTCAAACGCCGAAAGCAGTAGGTTCATAATGGTTGACTTGCCCGCGTTTGTATATCCGACAAGCGCCACACGCGGAATGTCTGACGCTGCGCGCTGCTTGCGCTGCGTTTTTCTCTCCTCGGATATGGCTGCAAGCTCGCGCCGCATTGTGGCAAGGCGCTGTTCAAGCCGCCTTCTGTCAAGCTCTATTTTCTTTTCGCCCACGCCCCTGCTGCTCATCGCGCCGCTCGTGCCGCCCTGCCTTGAAAGCGCTTTATGCAGACCGACAAGACGCGGGAGCATGTATTGGAGCCGTGCGACTTCTACCTGCAGCTTAGCCTCTCTTGTCTTTGCGCGGCTCGAAAATATTTCCAATATAAGCGTAGTTCTGTCCATCACGGGGTAATCAAGCTCGTTTTGGAGGTTTCTTAGCTGTATCGGCGTCAACCCGTTGTCAAAGATAATGATGTCCGCCTCTAGCGCGTCCGCCATTTCACGCGCTTCCGCGACCTTACCGCTGCCTATGTATGTAGCAGTGTTTGCCCGTTCCATACGCTGCTCAATGCGCCCTGCAACCTCCATACCGCACGCCTCGGCAAGACTTGACATCTCATCCATCGCAAGCTCAAAGGCGCCGGCGCTTTTATCTATGTTTATGCCTATTATCAGTGCTCTTTCCATATAAATGTATATCTCCCATTCTTAAATGCACATTCTGTAAAATCGTGATATTATGAATATATTATAGTTTATTTAGTCAGGTTTGTAAAATAGGAAAATTTGGACAATGCGCGCCGTTTTTCAGGCGTTTTTCAGGCTTGTTTAAAGTGTGCTTTGGTGTAATGTAAGATATATGCGAAATATACGAATTTTTAAAATTTTTTCTTGACATTTATAGTGCGTATAAGTATAATAAACTTTGTCAGCTAAATCGGGGTGTGGCTCAGTTTGGCTAGAGCGCCACCTTAGGGAGGTGGAGGCCGCAAGTTCGAATCTTGTCACTCCGACTGCACAAAACAGTGAAAATACCGCAGAGCCGTTGGTTCTGCGGTATTTTAATTCTTACTTCTGCAATCATTTTCTCTCCAGTTTCTCCAGAATTTCTTCATAGCTGACAAGCGTCACGTTTCCCAGTTCCCGTGCCCTGTCTTCACATCCACTTGTAAATCCCTTCTTGGCAAATAAGTATAAGTGCGTTTTGGGATAACGAAACATTTGACTTCGCCTTACCAGCGTTTCAAGTATGCCTGCATCAGCCTTTTCGTTTGTCCATTTACACTCGCCAAACAAGGCGATATCCCTATCCTGCTCGCCCATTATGTCTATCTCCGCCTGGCTGCGGGCAGACGAATCGTTTCCCCACCAGCGCCCCAACTCCTTAAATTCCACGGGTGCCTCTCCAATAAGCAGCAGCCTCCACAAATATTGCTTGCAAATTTCTTCAAACACTTTTCCCATATAATCCGACAGATGTGGCTCAATTCGCTTATATGCCAAATCAACGCCTCCGCGGGCAATGACGGAATTATTTGCAGGCACAAATCGGTACCAAAAACGAAACATATTATCATCAATAGAATAAATGGATTTACGGGAAGTCTGCTCTCCATACGGCGTTTCCTTGCGAATTAATCCCAACGTTATGAGATTTTTGAGATAACCCGCGCAAACGCTTGTATCTTCACCTACCTTGGAAGAAATTTCCGCCATACGTGAAGCGCCTGTCGCAATCGCGATAATTACTGCATTGTAAAGCGCAGGCTCTCTCACTTCCTGTTTTAGCAGATTTTCAGGTTCCTCAAAAAGAGAAGAAGATGTATTCAAAAAAGTATTCTTGATATTATCCTCAACGCTTAGCCTATCATCTATCTGCAAGAGATACTGCGGTGTACCTCCGAAAATGCCATAGAGAAGTGCCTTGTCCTCAGCGGCAAAATTTTTAAGATAACAGCAGGCATCTGCAAAATCAAACGGAAAAACCTTTATCTGCGCCGTCCTTCTGCCATATAGCGGCGCTTTATAAGACAGCACATAATCCTCCATATAAGACATAGAGGAGCCACATAAAATAAGCATTAATTTAGAGTCTTCCTTATACTTATCAATCAAAAGCTGCAAGGTAGAGGCTAAGCTTTGGAATGAACGCGCCACATACGGGTACTCGTCAATGACTAAAATCAGCCGCTCTCGCTGCGCGAGCAAAAATACGTGCTCAAGTGCCGCCTGAAAAGATAAAAAAGACGTTTCAGTCTGAATGCCTGTTTCCAGCTCCACAATATTTTTGCTTAGATTTTCCAGATTTTGCTTGGCATTACTCTCTACTCCCATAAAATATATTGCTCTTTTTCCTTTGATAAACTGACTGATGAGAGCTGTCTTCCCCACACGTCGGCGACCATAGATAACCGCAAATTCAAATTTGTCTGACATATACAATTTATTTAATGATGACAATTCTCGCTCTCTGCCTATAAACATATACTTGCCTCCATCATGTATTCTGTATATAGACTATACTATAGCATGGCATTGCAAATTAGTCAATTATAATTTACTAAATTACATTTTACTATCTTCTCACTCACTTACCTCTAAACTTTTCCTCCAGCAGCTCCGCAACCGCTCCCGGTTTTTTTATCATTTCCATGAAAAATGATACAACTTTATCCCCAAGCACAGACTGCGTAAGGTCTACACAGAATATGTCCGAGCACCGTAATATCGGCGTTATCACGGCACGCACATCATAGCTGCCTCCAAGCTTTATATCGGCAAGAATTGGCATCAAATTCTCAAGCATAGGGTCCGGGCTCGGCGTAAAGGCACTGCCGTTATCGTCTACGCCCATCAGATATCTAAGCCACCCGGCAAACACAAACGGTATGCCTTCAAGCGTGTCCAGTGACAACTCCTTAGAGGCTTCATACGCCTTGATTGTCTCGCCGAATCGTATCGGCAGCTTTTGCGATGTGTCTGTAGCAATTCTCTGCGGCGTGTCAGGCATAAACGGATTGGGAATACGCGTGTTTACTACCTCGTCAATAAATTCCTTGGGGCTTAATATGCCGGGATTTACCACTACAGGCAGCCCCTCCTGATATCCTATCCGCTCTACAAGTCTTCTTAACGCGGGATTTTTCATCTCATCCGAAATAAGCTCATATCCAAGCAGGCATCCGAATATCGCAAGCGTAGTGTGGAGCGGATTAAGACAAGTGCAAACTTTCATTTTCTCCACCTTGTCAACTGTCTCCCGCGCGGTGAAGATTACGCCTGCGTCCTCCAGCTTAGGACGCCCGTTTGGAAAAGCATCCTCAATCACAAGATACTGACATTCCTCCGCGTTTACAAACGGCGCCACCCATGTATTTTTGCTTGTCACTATCTTTTCCAAATCTTCTATATTGTCCGCTGCCAGCATAGTCTCTACCTTAGGGTCAGGGCGAGGCGTAATTTTGTCAATCATACTCCATGGAAAAGACAGACGCGAAGAATCATTTACATAATCCATAAATTCTTTCTCGGCTATACCTGATTTTGTCCATTCTTTTGCGAATGCGGTCACGGCTGCCTTTAGTTTGTCACCATTGTGCGAGCAGTTGTCCATGCTCACAAGCGCAAGTGGCAGCTTTCCATGAAGATAGCGCTCATATATCAGCGCGCACACCTTTCCCAGATAGCTTTTGGGATTTTCAAAGCCGTTTTCCATATCACTTTTTACTGCCGGCAGCATATCGCCCTTGCCGTCAACAAGGCTGTAACCCTTTTCGGTAATGGTAAAGCTTGCCATCTTCAATGACCTTGCGGCAAAAATTTCTTTCAGGCGTGAAAATTCGCTTTCATTTTCGCTGTCCAAAATAAGCGATTCAACTATGCTGCCAATCACTGTTTTTTCAACCTCTCCACTGCTTTTGAGCGTCACAAGAATGCTGTAGTCGTCATGAGGGCGATTCATTTTTTCTATGATTTCATAATCAAATCCCTCGGCAACTATAAGCCCTGTCGTGCTTTTGCCCTCCTCTATAAGCTGCTGCATCAGATTTGCCTGAAACGCGCGAAATATATTGCCCGCGCCAAAATGAATCCACTCCGGATTCTGCCTTGTAGCTTCCGCCAGCTTTTCCCTGTCATACGATGGCACATAATACCCTGCTTTTTCCCAAGTCTCTCTGTCCTTTAACCCATCTCTGTTTAATCTCATATCAATCTCCCTTTCCGCGGACAGGTGCGCCGCCTCCTCAACAACACTAAAACAGGCAGCCGCAAACAAAACGACTGCCAGTTTCTTACTTTTCGACAAAATTATATTTAAGCCAGTTTTTGCAAAGCTCCATCCACTGCTCACACTGCGGGTCTATCTCCTTGCGCTCGGGTATAGCCGCCGTCTCCTTTGTTGCCAAAGCGTAACCATGCCCGCCATGCGGAAATACATGATACTCAAAATTTATGTCCGCACGCCTCAGCGCCGACGCAAACAAAAGCGAATTTTCAAGAGGCACCGCCCCGTCCTCAAAAGTGTGCCACATAAACACAGGCGGCACATTTTCAGTCACCTGCTTTTCAAGGCTGAGCTTGACCTCAAGCTCATGCGACGCCTTTTCACCCATAAAATTTACAAATGAACCGACATGGGCATACTCTCCCGAAGTGATAACAGGATATGCCAAAATCAAGCCGTTTGGCTTATAGCTTTCCTTGGAAATATTCATCTCCTTTTCAAGCCATTCCTCATGCCAAAAGCACCCAAGGCTTGCCGCCAAATGGCCCCCCGCCGAAAATCCCGCCAGTATGATTTTGTCCTTGTCTATCGCAAGCTCGTCGGCACGCTTTCTGATAATGCTGACCGCTTTTGCAAGCTCCAAAAGTTCCTGCGGATATTCTACTCCGTCTTTTGAAATATCGTACCAGAGCACTGCCGCATGGCAGCCCGCCGTGAGGAAATTGAACGCTATCGGCTCACCCTCCCTTACAGACACATGCTCATATCCGCCGCCCGGACACACAAGCACTATCGGGCGCCTGCGCAGCCCGTACGTCGCGGGATAATCCTCCTGAATATAAAGCGAAAGTGATGCCTGAACCGCTCCGTCCATGTCCAGCTTAATATTTTCGTACTTCATACTAATCCCCCATTCTTGATGCACCTGCAAATTTATTTTTCACACTATCAAAAATTCGACCGCCTTGTAAAGCGCCGCCTATTTATATATTACCTCTCTGCCCTTTTGAGCTATCGCAATATATGTTTTACCCTCATTAAGCTGTATCTCATTGCCCAAATCATCATAATATACTGTCGGAGAATAATCGTCAGTCTTCTGCCATGTCACGTGTATGCACTTACCCTTTGTAAAGTAATAGCCGTCCTCCGTGACATCATAATTCTGAAAATACAGATAACCCTTTGCGTCAAGCTTAATCCATTTCGTATTCTGCACAATTACATTTGCGAATTTAAGCTGCTCTCCATTCAAGGCATCTGTCTGGGGCTTTCCGTGCAGCGACTTATAATACATTCCGTCATTAGGGTTGTATACAAGCGAGCTTTTTGTGTAAGTGAAAATCTTTGAAAGGTCTATCGTGTTGGCTGTCGCTGCCGCCGCGCCGTACTGCTCCAATGTATTTACGCCCTCTGCAAATGTGAAATGCTTTGCATTGTAATATTCAGGTCTCAATGCCGGCGAATAACCAAGCTCAGCGCAGGCGTTTATAATGCCGGCCGCGCTTGTATATGCATTATGAGGCGCTTTTTTGTCCGCTGTTCTAAAAAATGCGCCAGAGCCCGGAGCGCCGCCGCCTACTCCGTACTGCGCCGTACCCGTGATGTTGTTTATATCGGGCGCGGTAATCCTGTCTTTCATATACACTACGCCGCCAAAATGTACAAGCAGGGCGTCCCATTCCGTAGCCTCGGGGATATAGTATGCCCTGCAGCTTCTCACATTTCCTATCTGCGGAAGTCCCACCCAGTCATCGATAATCGCCATCTGGCGAGAAATTTCTCCCTCCTCCATAATCTCATAGAGGACCTTTGCATGGCTTATACCGTACGACGGCTGCGCCGCTTTGTCCGTCGGCATCATTATGGCGATAGGCCTTACCGCCGCCTGCTCAGGCGTAACCCATTCGTTCGTGTATATACTCCTGACATACGCGGGAGTTTCAAGCGGCAAAGGCATAGTGGAAATGTCAGTATCGCCCTCCGCCGCATATACTTCTGAAAAGCCTGCCTGTCCGAAATTAATAGGCCCCGCCATAGACACAGCCGCCGCCATCGCAATCCCAAACGCAAGCCCCTTGCTTGCCGCTCTTTTAATCAATGTCTTTTTTTTCATAAAAATCTCTCCCTCTTAGTTCACAATATTTAGTATAAAATTTGTCTGACATCTTAAATTTTTCGCGTCACAATAATAGTTTAACTTCTATCCCGCACATAGTCAATGGTTTGTTAATGTCAATTATTTTCCACAGCGCGCTTCAACTTTGCTTTCAGCCTTTGCAGCGCGTTGTCCGTGGACTTGGCATCACGCCCCAAGACCTTTGCTATCTGCGAATATGACATCCCTGTCAGGTACAGGTCAAGCACCTGCTTTTCAAATCCGCTCAATTCTTTGGAAATAATCGCCTCTATCTGCTCGACATTTTCCTTGTCTATGAAAAGCTCCTCGGGGTTTGTCTGTATTCCTGAAATCAGCAGATTTACAAGTTCCGTGGTATCGCCGTCGCTTTCATTCTCCCTTGCGTCAGCGTAAAGCGACACATACGAATTAAGTGGAGTGTGCTTTTTTCTGCGCGAGGACTGCACGGCATTGTACATCTGGCGCGACACGCATAAATCCGCAAATGTATAAAAGCTCGCGTCCCTACCCGCGTCATAATCGCGCACAGCCTTGAAAAGTCCTATCATTCCCTCCTGTATAAGGTCATCACTGTCCGCTCCGAGTATATACATCGACTTTGCCTTTTTTCTGACAAGATTTTTGTACTTGTCCATTATATATTCCGTGATACGGCTTTCACCTTGCCTTATCCTGTCGATAAGCTCCTCGTCCGAAAAGGTTTCAAATCCTGATGCCATTCCCGCCTCACTTTTTCACCATTCTCTGGCGCACAATCTCATACGCAAGCACTCCCGCCGCCACAGACGCGTTAAGCGAATCGATATCGCCCCTCATAGGAATTGCAGCATTAAAATCACAGCTCTCCTTTACAAGCCTGCTCACCCCAGAGCCCTCACTACCTATGACAAGACCAATCGCTCCCCGCAAATCAAGGTCATACATCACCTCGCCGTCCATATCGGCACACACAAACCATAAACCCTCTTTTTTCAAATCCTCCATAGCCCTGACAAGATTTGTCACACGCGCCACAGGCGTATAATTCAAAGCCCCCGCCGACGCCTTAGCCACAGCCGCAGTAAGCCCCACAGAACGGTCCTTCAGTATAATCACGCCATGCGCCCCCGAAAGATTAGCCGTCCTGATAATCGCTCCCAGATTGTGCGGGTCCTCTATACCATCAAGCAGAAATATAAAAGGCTGCTCACCCTTTTCCCGCGCCGCCTCCAATATATCCTCAACCTGCGCATATTCATAAGCCGCAGCATACGCGATAACACCCTGATGCTTACCCGTGCTGCTTATCTGGTCAAGACGCTCCTTCGTCACATACTTTATAAAAGTATCATGCTTTTTCGCCTCACGCTTTATAGTCTGCATAGGCCCATCCTGCGCCCCGTCAAGCATAAACAGCTTGTCAATCGGCTTGCCCGCGCGAAATGCCTCGATAACGGCATTTCTTCCCTCTATCGTAAATTCTTCATATCTCATAATAATACTCCATTCACGCAAATATCCCGTTAAATCTCAATCTCCAACAGCTCAATCCCCTTTTTTACAAGCTCTATGACACGCTCCGACCTGTCGCTCAAAAACAAATATCCACAAACCGCCTCAAATCCCGTCGCTTTCCTGTAATCCACAAGACTAGCATTCTTAGCCGACGAATTAATCTTCGCATTCCTCCCACGCTTGTAAATAACCTGCTCCTCCTCAGTCATAAAATTATCATAAAGCGCCTCCGCCATAGCCGCCTGCGTCTGCGCGCACACCAGCTTAATCGTATGCCCATGCAGCTCCTCCACAGCTCGCTGCCCCATATCCACCACAATAGTACGCATAATAATCTCATAAACCGCATCACCAATATAAGCAAACGTCAACGGCGAATAAGTCCTAATATCCACCCCACCCCCGCCAAACGCCGCCCGTATCTGCGAAAGCATCCCGTCATTCTCCATAGCAAACCCTCATATCACTTCTTAAGCTCCCAGACAACACCCTCCCGCGTGTCTTTAAGCGTAACTCCCTTCGCCATCAACTCATCCCTAATTGCGTCAGCCCTGGCAAAATCCTTCTCCTTTTTCGCAGCCTTACGCTCCTCTATCTTTCCCAGTATATACGCCTCAAACTCCGCATCAACTCCGCTGTCCGCCGCCTTCTTCTCGTGCGCTACGGCAAGATCAAGCGACAGCACTTCATCAAAGCTCTCCGCCAGCGCAAACTTTGTCGCATCCGACATATCCGCCTTGAGCATATCGTAAAGCACAGTTATCGCCATAGCCGAATTTAAGTCGTCACAAAGCGCCTCCTCAAACTGCGCCCTGTACTCATCAAATTTCTCCCTATCGACCTCGCCGCTCCTGTCAAGCGCCCCTATCCGCTTCACCAGCTTGTCATACGCCGCGCTCATATTATCAAGCACCTCATACGAAAACTCCAGCGGCTTACGATAATGCGACTGTAAACAGAAAAAGCGGTAAACAAGCGGATCATACCCCTTTTCCTCCAAAAGCGACACAGTAAGAAAATCCCCCTTCGACTTGCTCATCTTCCCCGACTTATCGTTCAAATGATGCACATGAAACCAGTAATTGCACCACTTATGCCCCAGATACGCCTCACTCTGCGCAATCTCATTCGTATGGTGCGGGAAAATATTGTCCACGCCGCCGCAGTGAATATCCATATACTCGCCAAGATGCTTCATGCTGATGCACGAGCACTCAATATGCCACCCTGGATACCCAAGCCCCCACGGGCTCTCCCATTTAAGCTCCTGATCCTCAAACTTTGACTTTGTAAACCACAGCACGAAGTCGCTCTTGTTCCTCTTATTTTCGTCCTCGCCCACGTCATCGCGCACGCCGACAAGCAGCTCCTTTTCGCTCTGGCTTGAAAATACATAGTATTCCTTAAGCTTTGAAGTGTCAAAATATATATTCCCGCCGCTCTCATACGCGTAGCCCTTTTCCAGCAATACCGTAATCATATGAATAAACTCGTCTATGCAGTTCGTGGCAGGCTCCACGACGTCAGGCGTCTTGATATTCAGCTTTCTGCAGTCGCTAAAAAACGCGTCAGTGTAAAATTTTGCTATCTCCATCACGCTCTTGTGCTCGCGCTTTGCTCCGCTCAGCATTTTGTCCTCGCCCGTATCGGCGTCGCTTGAAAGATGCCCCACGTCAGTTATATTCATAACGCGCTTGACGTCATAGCCTATATAGCGCAGCGTTTTTTCAAGCAAATCCTCCATTATGTAGCTTCTGAGGTTGCCGATATGCGCATAATGATATACTGTCGGCCCGCAGGTGTACATTGACACCTTTCCGTCATTATTCGGTATAAACCTTTCCACGCGCCTTGTGAGCGTATTGTAAAAGGATAGTTTGTTTTCCATTTTTGTCATTGTCCTCCATTCCTGCCGTCAAGCTCCTTCTGCAAAAGCTTAACCTGCTGTTCCAGCTCGATGATACGGTTAATCATCTGCGAATTGGCGTATTTTAATTCCTTCAAATCCTCGTTTACGGGATCGGGCAGATCGACCTGGTTCAAGTCCTCGCGCACAAGCTTTTGGTTGTTGTGCCGCACTATGCGCCCTGGCACGCCCACCACGGTACAGTTTGGCGGCACCTCCTCAATCACGACGCTTCCCGCGCCGATTTTTGAGTTTTCGCCCACCTTGAATGAACCCAGCACCTTTGCGCCCGCGCTTATCATTACATTGTCGCCTATAGTCGGGTGGCGCTTGCCGTGCTCCTTGCCCGTGCCGCCAAGCGTCACTCCCTGATAGAGCGTGACATTGTTGCCGACAATTGCCGTCTCTCCTATTATAACGCCGTTTCCGTGGTCGATAAACAGATTTTCACCGATTTCCGCGCCTGGGTGTATCTCTATGCCTGTCTTTCGCACGGCGCGCTGCGACACCCACCTTGCCCAGAAATAATGTCCCGATTTGTAAAGCTTATGCGCCACTCTGTAATGCAGCATCACCTTAAAGCTCGGATAGAGAAAAACCTCCATGTTTGAATGTATTGCGGGATCGCGCTCGCGTATAACCCTTATTTCATTCCTTATATTTTTGAAAATGCCCATTTTGATTTCTGTGCCACCTTTGACGTCTTAGACTTCTTTAATCCACAGCAACCGCCGTGTTAAGCGCAATTTCCATCATCTGTGTAAATGAATTTTGTCTTTCCTCCGCTGTGGTCTCCTCGCCTGTAACAAGACTGTCCGATACGGTAAGTATCGCAAGCGCGTTTTTACCGCAGCGAGCCGCGTTCATGTAGAGTGCCGCCGCCTCCATCTCGATACAGAGCACTCCCATCTTTTTCCAGCTTTCATTTTCCGTCTTGTTGTCGCTGTAAAATGTGTCTGAGGACAGGATATTGCCGACATGGTAGCTTGCGTCTGCCTTTTCAGCCTGTGCGATTGCCTCCCTCATAAGCGGGTAGCTCGCTATCGGCGCAAATGTGCCTGTAAGCTGGTACTGGCTTGCGTAGTTTGAGTTTGTGCATGCGCCCATTCCGATAACGATGTCGCGCACCTTTACTTTTTCCTGAATAGAGCCTGTCGAACCGATGCGCATTATGTTTTCCACGTTGAAGAAATTGAACAGCTCATATGAATATATGCCTATCGTGGGCATGCCCATTCCGCTTGCCATTACACTGATTTTTGTGCCTTTGTACGTGCCTGTGTAGCCTTGTATGCCTCTTATGTTGTTTACGAGTTTTGCGTTTTCAAGATAATTCTCCGCGATAAATTTTGAGCGCAGCGGATCGCCTGGCATCAGGACTGTCTTTCCAAAAGCATCTTTTTCTGCGTTTATGTGTGGTGTTGTAATCATAATTCTTTCCTCCGATTTCTTAATTTTTATTAATTTTTTAAACCTTTGAAAAACTTCAAAGCGTTTTGCAATAACTATATTAACCGCAAAAGTTACGCCCAGCTTCTAAATCTAATTTTCAGCGGACTCGCCTGCAAAATTTCCCACGCATCCGCTACAGCCTTCGCACTGCCGCCCTTCGGGAATCGGCAGGCTTATATCCCTCGGGCTTGCGAGCATGCATACCGCCTGCGCGGATATGCCCTTTCCCTCGCCTGTAAAGCCCAAGCCTTCCTCCGTGGTCGCCTTGACGTTTACCTGTGAAATATCAATATTAAGCGCATCCGCTATATTTTGGCGCATTTGATCGATATGCGGGCGCATTTTCGGCGCCTGCGCTATTATCGTAGCATCAATATTTTCTATAAAAAACATATTTTCCTCTAAAAGCGCGCCAACCTTTTCAAGCAGCACAATGCTCGAAATGCCCCTGTACTGCTCATCAGTGTCTGGAAAATGCTTGCCTATGTCGCCAAGCGCCGCCGCCCCCAAGAGCGCGTCCATTATGGCGTGGAGCAGCACATCAGCGTCAGAATGTCCCAAAAGCCCCAGCTCATACGGTATCGTGACGCCGCCCATTATAAGCGGTCTGCCCTCCACAAGACGGTGTACGTCATATCCCATTCCAATTCTCATAAAAACAACCTGTAACTTTTCGTTCCCTTCCTTATATTATGTATCATAAGCATTTGCGAAACTCTATTCGGCAACATAGAATTTAGAACACATTTCGCAATTACCTAATTATGTATCAGTATTTGCAAAGTCTCTTTTTATACATAAAAACTGCCTGCTGCCTATTTTTTAATTTTCAACAAATCAAACCCTTCAAGCAGGGAAAGCACTATGCCAAAAAGCCTGTCGCAGTCGCCCTCGCGCGCGCCCTCCATGTTGAGCGGCATCTGCGGATCGTGGAGTGACATGCGCAGCAGCAGCCATCCTTTTATGTCGTCCGTGTCAAATGTGATGCGGACTCCTTCGTAGGAATTTGGCGCTATATCGTAGCCGCGTTGCCTTGCCCTTTCCTCAAATACACGCAGAGCCTCTTTTCCATAATCCGCGAAATTCTCACAGTCTATTTTGAAGCGGTACTCTCTCTCCTCAAAGCCCTTCTCAAAGCCCTCTATAAACGACGCAAGCGCCCTGCCTTCCTTTGCCGCCTTAGCCAGCGCAATCAAAAGCTTAACCGCCATATACGCGCCGTCATCAAGGAAATAATTTTCGCTCAGCGCTCCGTGTCCCGATGTCTCTATTGCAAGCGGCGAGACGATTCCCTCTTTATTCAGGCGTATTGACTCGTTTATCACGTTTTTGTAGCCGCGCATATATCTGTGGTGCTTCATTCCTATGCTCTCGATAAAACGCGTAAGACGGTCGCTTGTCACGGAATCAGTGACTATAGTGCCGTTTGGATAGTCCTCCGCGATGATTGCCGTCATCATGGCGATTATCGCGTCGCGGTTTATCTCGTCGCCGTCTGGCAGCACTGCCGACATTCTGTCCACGTCTGTGTCAAAGATAATGCCTAAGTCCGCCTTATTGTCCAATACCGCCTTGCGTATTGACTCCATAGCCTGTTTATTTTCAGGGTTTGGTATGTGGTTCGGGAATCTTCCGTCGGACTCTAAAAACTGGCTGCCTGACGTGTCCGCGCCCAGCGGGTTTAATACCTTTTCCACAAAAAATCCGCCCGCGCCGTTTCCTGTGTCTACTACTATATGAAGACCTTTGAGCGGTTTTTCATAGTCGGCTGCGTTTATGCTCTTTTTTATCTTATTCCTCAAAAAATCGCAATATACTGAAAGCGTATCCGCCTTTTCCATAGTGGAAAGGTCTGCGTCTATAGGCTGCAGGTCTGCCGCCGTCTTTAATATCGCCGTGATGTCGTCATGCTCCAAGCCGCCGTCCCTGTCAAAAAATTTGTAGCCGTTTCTGTTGAAAGGAAGGTGGCTTGCCGTAATCATCACGGAGCCGTCAAAACTGAACTCGTCAAAAACCGTAGTCATAAACATTGACGGCGTAGACACCAAGCCGCAGGAATAAACCTTTGCGCCCGTCGCGGCTATACCCTTTGCGACGGCTGTAAGCAGGCTGTTTGCCGTAATCCTTGAATCGTGCCCTATGCCTATGCGCAGCTTTGAGGCTTCTATGCCTTTCTTTTGTGAAAGCCATCTGGCAAAGCCGCCTCCTATGCGGTTGCCCGCCTCCTCTGTGAGATTTACGCTTTCGCCCTCCACGCCTTCACACGCAATGCCGCGGATGTCGCTGCCGTTTTGAAGCTTCATAATGTCTGACATACCATTCTCCTTTCTGCCGCATTATACGGCTTATCTCCCTGACTGCATTTGTTATAAATATAACATAAATTAAATATAAATGGAATAACAAAAACGAATAAAAAAAGCGTATATTTCGCACTAAACTATAAATTCTATGCAATTTGTACAATTATTAATAAATATGTAAAAATCTAATTGCTTATTTTAGAAAAATGTAATAATATAAAAGATAAAGATGTATTTATACATCGCAATATTTATATATCACGAATTGGAGGATGACCATGGAGGGTTTAAGAAACATTACTGAAGAAGATGTAGAAGAACAGTTAAACAATCTTTTGCCGACTATGCCGAATATCTGCGGCTGCGAACAGTGTCGGCTTGATATGGCTACATACGCGTTGAACCGGCTTAAGCCAAATTACGTGCGTTCGGACAAGGGTGCCCTTTTTCACAAATTGAATGTTTCCTCGCAACAAGCCAAGACAGAGATACTCGCTACTGTGGTAAACGCCATAACCGTTATCGGCGCTCATCCAAATCATGATTAAATATTATTTGGCATTAATTAAATGGTAGAAAGTGCGCCTTGTGGATTTTCTATTGTCATGAATATAATAAATCAGGGTAAGCTTGAAAGCTTACCCTTTATTTGTATATTAATGCATATCAGTATTTATTATTGAAACATCGTATTTTACAAGCATTTAAGGCGTCTTAACAACATTTTTTATCTTACCCTCGCCTTTACTTGGTTAATCGTTTCGATAACCATATTCCCGTTTCTGTCAAAAATACTCATTCCTATCGTCTTTGAATTCTTCCTAAGATACCCTATCGCCCAACTGTCATCCTGCATAAATTCAACCGTAGTACCCTCCGGGATAGCGATATCATTGAGATACACCTTTCCATCAAGCTTTCTCTGCAGCATACCCTCAAATTTTACAGGACGGTAAAGATAATTGATTTTCTCCTCACCGCGCTCAATATTGCTGATAATGCGCACCAACTCATCGCATTTAAAGCGGTCGTCAGGCTCAGTCGCATTAGCCAATATCCTCCCCAAGACCTCATCAAAATTAAGCTCCTTCCTTTTTTCCTTAAACGCATCCAGCAGCTTATGTGCCAAATCTATCAAATCATCAGCAGTTTCAAGTTTTTTCATATAAATCTCCCCTTTTACTACATTATATTTATTTAGTCATTTGCAAGGCTCTATCAACAACGTAGAATTTAGACAAAATATATAAAATAAGCGGCGTCTTGCAGCTTGCTGCACCTAGCCGCGTTTTTATATATTTTGTCTAAATTCGGACGGTTTAGAACACATTCGCAAATACCTATACACCTATATATTCTTTTTACAAATATCATTCAAGCAGCACTTATCGCAATAAGGCTTTGTACGCGCCGTGCAGACCTCCCTGCCGTGGTTTACAAGCCTGTGACAGAAATCGCTGCCCTCCTCGGGCGGTATTATTTCCCAAAGCGCCATCTCTACCTTCTTTGGCTCTTTTATTCCATCTACAAGCCCCATACGGTTTACAAGCCTTATGCAATGGGTGTCCGTGACTATCGCGGGCTTCTTGAATACGTCGCCCATTATGAGGTTGGCGCTTTTCCTGCCCACTCCTGGAAGCTCTAAGAGCTTGTCAAAGTCGTCTGGGACATTGCCGCCGTACTTTTCCTGCAGCATCTTCATGCACGCGCTTATGTCACGCGCCTTGCTGTGTCCAAGTCCGCACGGCTTGACAATCGCCTCTATGTCTTCGACATCGGCGGCGGCAAGCGCTGCGACACTCGGATATTTTTCATAGAGCCCCTTCACGACAACATTCACCCTCGCGTCAGTGCATTGTGCGGCAAGACGCACGCTGACAAGCAGCTTCCACGCCTGATTGTAGTCAAGCGTGCAGTCCGCGTCGGGGTACTCCTTTTTCAGCCGCTCTATTATCTCCAGCGCCAGGTCTTTTTTATTCTTTAGCTTTTTTTCCTCATCAGGATTTTGAACCGCGCTTTGCTTTTTTGCCGACATCTGCCAACACTTCCTTTGTATATTTTCGTTTTTATTTCTTTACAACAGCAATGCCAAGCTCCTCAAGCTGTATGTCGTCTACCAGATTCGGCGCGTCCGTCATAAGGCATGAGGCATCTTTTACCTTGGGGAATGCGATTACCTCGCGGATTGAATCTGCCTGCGCCATAAGCATGACCATTCGGTCAAGGCCGTAAGCAAGCCCTGCATGAGGCGGCACTCCGTATTTGAAAGCGTTCAGCAAAAAGCCAAAGCGCTCATTTGCAGTCTCCTTCGTAAGCCCGATAATCTCAAACATCTTTTCCTGAATGTCGTTTTGGAAGATACGCACGCTTCCGCCGCCAAGCTCCGTGCCGTTCAGCACTATGTCATATGCCTTTGCGCGCACCCTGCCAGGCTCTGTGTCAAGATACTTCAAGTCCTCCTCCATAGGCATCGTAAACGGGTGGTGCATAGCCACATAGCGGTTTTCCTCCTCGCTCCACTCCAGAAGCGGGAACTCTGTCACCCATAAGAAGTTGTATTTATTTTTGTCCATAAGCCCAAGGTTTCGCGCTATTTCAAGACGGAGGTTGCCAAGCACATCCCACACTACTTTGTTGCTGTCCGCGGCAAAGAGAAGCAGGTCGCCGTTTTCACCGTCCATCTTCTTTACAAGCGCGCTCATCTGCTCGTCTGTCATAAACTTGGCAAATGATGATTTGAGAGCGCCGTCACTTTGTATTGCTATATAGGCAAGTCCCTTCGCGCCAAAGCCCTTCGCGAACTCGACAAGCGCGTCGATTTTTTTCCTCGGCATCTCGCCCTGTCCCTTTGCGTTTATGCCCCGCACTGAACCGCCGTTTTCAAGCGCGCTGGTAAATACGCCGAATCCGCATCCCTTTACTGTATCGCTCACATCGACAAGCTCCATGCCAAAACGCGTATCGGGCTTATCTGAACCAAAGCGGTCCATAGCCTCCTGCCATGTCATGCGCGGTATCGGCAGCGGCACGTCAATACCTATCGTGTCCTTAAATATAAATTGCAGAAGGCGCTCATTCACCTCTATAACATCATCAACATCAACAAACGAAAGCTCCATATCCACCTGCGTAAACTCGGGCTGCCTGTCGGCGCGCAAATCCTCGTCGCGGAAACACTTTGCTATCTGGAAATATCTGTCAAAGCCTGAGCACATCAACAGCTGCTTGAAAAGCTGCGGCGACTGCGGAAGCGCGTAAAAGCTGCCCTGATGTATGCGGCTCGGCACGAGGTAATCCCTTGCGCCCTCGGGCGTTGACTTATTGAGTATCGGCGTTTCTATCTCAAGAAAGCCCTCGTTTGTCATAAACTCGCGGATTTTTGCCGTGACACGGCTCCTCATCATAATCTTTTCCTGCAAATCGGGACGCCTTAAATCAAGGTAGCGGTATTTTAACCTAAGCTCCTCTTTTGTCTTTGAATCCACCTCTACTGGGAAAGGAGGCGTCTCCGCCTCGGAAAGAATGCGAAGCTGCGTCGCGCGTACTTCTATGTCGCCCGTCTTCATATTTGCGTTGGCGTTGCCCTCGCGCTTTTCCACCCTGCCAACTACCGCGATTACAAACTCGCTCCTTAATGTTTCCGCTTTCTCAAATGTCGCGGCATCTACGGCGCGGCTCAAATCCTCGCCCTGCTCAAATATTATCTGCAAAAGCCCGCTCCTGTCGCGCAAATCTACAAATATAATGCCGCCTTTATTCCTGCTTTTCTGCACCCAGCCCATTACCGTGACTGTCTCGCCTACATTGTCGGCTGACACCTCCGTACATCTGTGTGTCCTCTTTAAACCTTTCATTGACTCTGCCATTTTTCTGACCTCTTTTCACTCTTTGATAGGATTTTTATAAAATTCCACAAACTCCTCATAGCCCTCTGCCGTAAGCTGTTCTTTCTGGAATTTTTTATTTTTGTTCATGCGCGCGACAAGCACCTGCGTGCCGTCCTTTCTCGCGTCCTGCGCCTTGGCTATCACATTGCAGAGCATTTCGCCCGATACGCCCTTTTCTATAAGATAGGCAACTTTCCTGCTCTGGTTTGGCACTTTAAATCCGTTTTCCATGAGAATAAGGATAATGCGCTCAAAACCTATCGAAAATCCGCAGGCGGGTACATCTTTTCCTGTAAAGCGCCCGACCATCTTGTCGTAGCGACCGCCTCCGCCGCAGCTTATGCCAAGCTCAGGCATTGATATCTCAAAAATCGTGCCTGTATAATAAGACATTCCGCGCACAAGCGTAGGATCAAACACAAGCTTGAAAAAATCACCCTTAGTGGCATTTACGCTCTCTATGATTTCCCTAAAGCCCGTAAGCACCTCTCCGTCAAGCACTCCTGAAAGCTTCTCCTCTATAAACTTTAGCTTATCCTCTGCGTCATTAAAGCCCTTGAAAAGCGAAAGGTACTTGTCAATCGAAGCCTCATCATAGCCTGCCTGCGCAAGCTCGCTCTCTACGCCGTCAAGCCCTATCTTGTCCATTTTGTCAAGGGTGATAAAGATATCGTCGTAATTCTCCTCCGCAAAGCCGCTGTATGCCGCCATCGCCTTTAAGATGCGTCTGTCGCTTATCCTTATCTCAAAATTTTTAAAGCCCAATCTCCCAAGCGTGGTAGTCGTCGCCAAAATCAGCTCTATCTCCGCCAAGTTTGACGCCTCGCCAAGTATGTCGATATCGCACTGCATAAACTGGCGGTATCTGCCCTTCTGCGGTCTGTCCGCCCTCCACACGTTGCCTATCTGCAGCGCCTTGAATGGCGATGGGAGCTCGTTTGAATGATTTGAGTAGTATCTTACGAGCGGCACGGTTAGGTCATAGCGCATGCCAAAATCCACTATGTCGGCCTCACTCTGCGCCTCGTCAAGCTTTAGCTTTTCGCCCCTCTTTAATATTTTAAAAATCAGCTTTTCATTCTCGCCGCCCTGCTTGCTGCTAAGGTTTGCTATGTCCTCCATGCACGGCGTTTCCATCGGCGTAAATCCAAATTTGCCGTAGGTCTCCTTTATAACGCCTGTCACGTAATCGCGTATCTGCATTTCGTCAGGCATTATGTCTTTCATTCCGTGTACGGGCTTTTTATTTAATGCCATAGTGTGAACGTACCTCCATCTAAAAATCTCAAAGTCGATTTTACACTGTTTCGCATGGTTTTTCAAGGGGAAAAAATCAAAGCTTAAACTTATTGACCTCATTCAGCAGGCCGTCCGCGATGTCGCTGCTGTTTGCCGCCTCAGCGCCTATGTCGTTCACGCTGCCAGTAAGGGTCACAGCCGTGTCCGTGACGACGGTGATACCCTTTGCGCTCTCCTCCACGGCAGAATTTACGTCCGAAACAGACTGTCTTATATAGTCAATGCGTTCCTTTATATTTTCACATTCGCCGGCGAAATTCTGCATCATGCCGCTCATATCGTCTACGTCTTTGCGATAGCTTTCGCTCGTCTCAAGCAGTTTCTCATAGCCGCCCATAGCTGTCTGCTCGACAAAAACAAGCAGCTCAGCCGCCTTGTTTGACAGCTCATCTACAGAGGCGATAACCTCATTGCTGACTTTCTGAATCTGCGTGGCGGCATCTGCCGAATCCATTGCAAGCTTTCCTATCTCGCTTGCGACTACCGCAAAGCCGCGACCTGACTCGCCCGCCCTTGCCGCCTCAATGCTTGCGTTAAGCGAGAGCAGGTTTGTCTGCGATGTAATGTTCAATATATTTTCAGTGAGAGTAGTTATCTCGTTTACAGCCTTGGACTGCTCTATTTTCTCGTTCATTGCCAATGCCAGCTCCTCTGCACGCGCCTTTGCGCTTTTCTGGTCATCGGCGGCTTTCCTGTATATGTCGGCGGCTTTTTTGCAGGTATCAATCGAAGCGTTGTTGCCCTCCTGCGCGTCTGCCGAAATGCTTTCAATCGTGGTATAAATCTGCGCCACTTCTCCCGTTATCTGGTTGAGCGAGGCTGATGTCTCCTCCATTGCGGCGCTCATCTCCTCCATTGTCGAAGAAACGCTTGATATACTGTCACCCGCATTTGCAAGGCTTTCAGCTATAGTTTTTGACGAGCTGCTCAAATTTTCAGAATTGTGGAAAATATTCAGCATAATGCCACGTATATATTCAAGCAGCGAGTTCACGTTTTCCGCTATAAGTCCGGTCTCGTCGTTTGCGGAAACATCAAGCTTCTGCGTCAAATCGCCCTCATTATTCACAAGCTCATATATTTTTCCGTCAACCGCGCGCAGGCTTTTTGTAATTTGACCGATTACAATGCTTAGTATAATAAGCGATGCCGCAAGCGATATAACAGTAATCCATATAATCTGACTTAACGTGTCCGACAGTCTCTTTGAAACAGGCGCCGCATCATAATCGCAGCCGAGAATGCTTATTATGCTGCCGCTGCTGTTTTGGATAGGCATATATGCGGAAATCAAATAACCGTCATCGGTATGGTCGATGTAGTCCTGCACATAATAGTCGCCGCCGAATACTCCCGAAAGTTCGGAATAAGGCGTCTCAAACTCCTCCCCGATAGCGCTCTGGTTTGATGTGGTATCGGTATCGACGCTGTAGTATACCTTATTTCCGTCCGTATAAAGCGTGTATAAAAAGGCTATGCCGCAGTCCTGCTGAATGTCGCGCATACTCTCCAAAAGCGCATTGTACTCCTGCGTTCCCTCGTCGCCGACGCTTATCTTTTCAAGCGCGTCGCCGTCTATTACTTTCGCGGCAATCTTCGCAGCCATAGTCGCCTCCTCAATGCCCATTCCGACAAGACCGTCAGAAATACGCCGATAGGACGACACCCCCAGTATAACGCCGATTAATATAATAAGCGCGCTCGCCGGTAACAAAATCTTTGTCCTGATACTAAAACCCTTGGTCTTTCGTTTCATAATTATTACTCCTCCCTTGATAAAAACATAACATATTCACTACTGCACGGGCGTACCGTCCGGATTAAGCAGCCCCGCCTCAATCAAAAGCTGTATCTGCTGCTCGGGCGTAAGTCCTAAATTATCCGTTCCCGCAGTCTCAGGCGGTATCTCGGTCTCAGGCTGCATCTCGGTTTCTGGCTGCGTCTCGGTCTCAGGTTTCGGCAGCGATGTCTGTCCTCCATAGACAATGACAGGCTCGCCTTTTTCAACATAGCTGTAAATGGACTCCGCTTTTTTAACGGGAAGATTTACACAACCGTGCGAACCGTTGGTTAAATAAATATCATTGCCAAAGGCGCCCCTCCATGATGCATCATGCATTCCTACATTACCGTTAAACGGCATCCAGTAGCTCACCTTTGAGGCATATCCCGCACCTCTTAGCGTCGCGTCCCGCTCCTTGTATGTGATGCTGTAAATGCCAACCGGCGTGCTGTTGCCGTTGCTTACGTTTCCGGATACAAAATCTGACTCCTCGACAAGCTCACCATCGCTGTAAACCCACAAATGCTGGCTCGTCAGGTCGATTTCAACATAAGTATTCCCGATATCGTCCTCGCCATACTGCGCTGCCTGCGCCCTGTAGACGGGAATGCGTTCTCCGCTCTGCCCGCTTTTTATCTGCGCGATAAGCTCCGCTGTCTCATCGGCACGGTTCATCCACCAGCCATATGCTCCCTCCGCAATGGTGATTGTCTCGCCGTCCGTAGTCGTAAATTCGCGCTTTTTGCCCCATGTGTCATACTTTCTTGAAAGCGAGTTGACATATTCCCGCACAAGCTCCTCGTCAATGTCGACCGTACTTCCATCCATTACAATCCAATCCTTTATGATATTTCCGTCAAGCACTTCGGTTTCATCGCCAAATTTGTATGTAATTGTAGTCCCTGTCAGGCGGTTTTTCTGCTCGCACTCGCTTTGCAGCCCCTTATCCTCCGATGTAATCATTGCGGTCTCATAGCAGTCCTTTTCACTTAAATCTACAGACGACGCAAGCGTATTTACAGCCTCCTCCACAACGCTGTAAATCTTATCGCGCAGCGGCACCGTTCCCTTGTCCTCCGGAACAATCTGGTAGCCGTTTGCCGTGTAATCGCTCAAGTATGCGTCGCGCGGCTGTCTGATATTCTCCGCCTTAAAAAAGCTAAGCGTGTCGATTTTCTTTTCAAGCTGTCCCTCGTCATATGTAACCATTGTGTCTATCGCATACTCCGATTTTTTGAAAAGCGACAGCGGCCAGAGGAACATATTCTGCCCCTTTATAATATCGGCAAGCTCATCGCCAAATTCTACATGCAGCATGATATCCGATGAAGTAATAGTATCCGAAAGCTGCTCACGTCCGTTGATTGTCAGCGCATAGTGGCTTGATATGTCAAGTATGCGCTTTTGCGCGGCATTGGCTGAACTGGCGGAATAATTTTCGCCGTTTATGACTGTATTTATATAAAAATGACTGCCAAAAAACAGTGAAAAACCCAGATAGACCATGACAATAGCTATAACAGAACACAACAGAACTTTCTTTATTTTCATTTATATGTATCTCCTTTGCGGCAATCGCATTACTTTGTGATTGTAAAAAGTATTCCAAACTGTCCGAATTTAGTCAAAATACATCATAATTAATATATCATTTTAGCCTCATATTGTAAATTGACATTTCCAAATTTTAATCATAAAAAATAATTACCGCTCTGAAAATCTTCCTGAGTCCATTCATGATTTCAGAGCGGTAAAAATCATATTTTCTAAGCGTTTTGTCGCGTTTTGATACCCGCAGGCCATACACTCATCCTACATAACACACAGCAGATGCTCCGTCTTCATATCGTGATAGACATAGCTTTCCCTGCCCTCCATCGAATATATCCCCAAAATTTCCTTCAGCTCCTCCCCCTCTGGATAAAAATCAGTCAAAAGATTTTCCAGCCCCTTCAGGCGTTCTGGCGCAAAAACACGCGTTTTCTCATTTTCAAATACCGCCGCATATAAAATATCACTCTCCACCAAATCCTGGAAAATATGGCTTCCGTAAGACAGCTCGGGTATATATCCCGCCCTGGATTCCGACACCTCGCAGATAATGTCAAAACCGCTGATATCCGAAAAAGCCGTAGGCACTCCCAATTCAGGCGAAGATGTCCCTATTCTGCCTGGCACAAGCAGCATCAAGTGCTTTTTGCTGTCCCTGAAATGCCAGTTAATCGCTCCCAGAGCGCGCGCAATCTTGTTTTTATCCTTGTACGGCATCTGATAATACGCTACGGAATCCACCATAACAACATAGTCAAGCTTTATATTTTTTGAAAGCCCCATAGACGCATGGCTGCATTCCAAAAAAATTCTGCTTCTGTCCAGATTTTCGGGCACGGCGATATCCTCCCTGTCATGTGCCACCTGCAAAGGCCTGCACTGGAGGAGATTTATCATATACTCCCCTGTCTCGGAAATATTTATCGTGTACTCTATATCCACAGGATACTGGTACTCCTCCTGAATAAGCGCCATAAGGCTGCGCATATCGTTCATGAGCTCATCATTTTTGACAATGCCCTCGCAGGACACAAAGAGTATCTCACGGTTTTGCCCCCTGTTTCTAAACTCCGTCTCCGCGTCCCAGTCATGCTCAAGCAATATACGCTTCAAATAAGCGGGCAGCCTGTCTTCCAGCCACGATAAATCCTTGCCCTCAGCCACGCCCTTCACGGTATCGATAACATCTATCTTTCTCTGCGAAAACTGGTGCTTGTCCCTACTCGTGACAGCCGTAGTCCTGCGGGGCTGATCCAGATTGACAAGACGCGGATAAGAGCCCTCGACGCGGTCAACCGCCCCTGTTCCCAAGCCCATAACAAGACGCAGCATGCCCGCGCTGGGATCAATCTCGTCAAAGCAGCGGTACGGGCTGTACGAATATCCTACCCCCGCCGCGCATGGCATAAAGAAATCCCTGTACCGCGATCCCGAAACACGCTGCACCAAAAGCGCCATCTGCTCATCTCGCCCTGCTAAGCCCCTGCGCAGACGGTAGTCAAGCGCAGATCTGCTCATGGTGCTGGCATACACAGTCCTTACCGCCTCCTCAAACTCCTGCAGACGCTGCTCCAATGAGCCGCTGTTTGCGCAGAATACAGACTCGTATTTCCCCGCAAACGCGTTTCCAAAGCCGTCTTCAAGAATACTGCTGGAACGCACGATAATAGGATTCTGTCCATAATAGTCCAAAAGCCGCTCAAACTGCTCCCGCTCCGTGTCCGAAAATTTCCCCGTCCTGAGACATTCAGCAAATGTACCCGCAAGCTCAAAGTATTCCTCCTGCTGCCGCTGGCGCACGCGTATGTCCCAGAAATCATTATGCACTATATATGAATAAAACACATCAGAGCCGATATAAAACGAATCATGCGGCTCAAGCCTCGCATAAAGCTTTGGATTTTTGTTGGCGATAAGCTTTCTCGCAAGCAGCATGCCGCACGCCTTTCCGCCAATCATGCCCGTGCCGACCATGCGCGCGCGAATCTGGAAATAATCCTCTGGCGTGAAATTTGCCTTAATCAGCCGCCTCAGCTTCTCATCTCTCGTCATCATGATATCGCACATTCTGCCGCAGACATCCGTGACGTCCATGCCCTGTCGGTACATCTGCTCGGCAAAACCAAAGAAGCGATCCCAACTGTCCGTATTCTGATCCGCGCCTGCCGCCTGTTCATTCATCAACTGATAAAACCTGCTGACGCGCACGCCGTCCTGCAGCACGCGGAAACTGCCGTCCTTACGATCATATACGTGGGGCAGGAACATCGTCTCCGAATACCTGTTCCAGACCTTCAGCGGGCGCACATACACCTGCGCCTCGTCGGAATATACGTCCATAAGCAGCTGCGTAGTGTCGCGTATCTTGGCAATCGCCTTAAATGAATGTTTACCTCTGATCAGCGGGAAAAAAGCCACGGTATTGAGCTTAAACAAAAAAGGACACGTGACGCGGAAAAAATTTCCCATCATCAAATCCGTTGCCCATGCCGTCTGAAGCTCCGAAAGACAGTCAAAAACATAAAAAGCGTCTTCCCCCTCATGCTCTATCAGATTGTGTATCTCCACAGTAAAATTTTCAAATCTATGCGACAGCTCCACAGTCACAATCTTAACGCCCTGCCGCTCCTCCACAAGCGGTTCATGCGACGCAAACCTGATGTAAATCAGATTTCTCCCGTCACGCACTGCCTGATCGACATACGGGTTGAGGAACAGTTTAAATTCCTCAAGCCTCGTGACCTGCCACACCACATTGTCGCCAAGCCTTATATTGTCAAGCGCCTGATCCATCTCTGGTATTCCCGATAACACCCTCTCAAATGCCGCCATAAGCCTTCCTCCTTCACTGACATTTCCATATTCAGCACAAGTCCATTATACGACATATTTGAGCCTGTTACTATAAATTTTTTATAAGTGTATTCTTTTATAAGACTTCTCCCCTTATTCCATACTTATCGGCAATCTCATATATTGTACCGTCCTCATGTGCGGCCTCCAAAAAATCGTTTACCACCTCCGTGATATCCGAGCCCTGCCTAAAGCCTATGCAGATTTTCTCATCATTTAAGACAAGCTTATACCCAAGAGTTTCAAAGCCCTGCACGCTTGCTATGCTATAGCCTGCAATTACCGAATCGACTATGGCGGCATCTGATTTATTCTGGCATACGCTCTCCAGCGCCTCTTTCTGCGTAGGATACGGCGCATAGCGGAAATTCATATCCTTAATCAATGCCTCACCCGTAGAACCACCCTCCACGGCAAACAGCATATGCTGACATTCCTCAATTGTAGAATACTGCTCCACCTTGTCCGCGTTCATCACGACTACCTGCCCGCCCGAAAGATATGGCTCAGAGCAGGAGATTGTTTCTGTAAGCTCATCGGTCATTGTCATGGCGTTCCATATGCAGTCTATATCGCCTTTCTCCAAAAGCTCAATCTTTGAATCCCAGTCTATCTCTTTAAATTCGATATCCACACCGATACTCTCGGCAAAGGCTCTTGAAAGCTCGGCGTCAAAGCCAACCCAGTCATCGCCCTCCTTATAGTCCATCGGCGTATAATCGGTAATCCCTACTACAAGCGCGCCCTTTGACCTTACATAATCAAGGTCTGACTCTCCATCCGAAAGTATCGACGTCGTCGCTTTACTGTCCGCGCCACACCCTGTAAGCAGCACTGCCGCGGCCGCCAGCGCCAAAGCTCCCCTGAAACCTCGCATTTTCATAATAATCCCCCATTCTTGATACACATACAAATTACACCCTAATCACAAATTTGTCTCTCTCAGCTGTTTCTCATAAACAACAGCCCAAAGCTGTCGGGACCGCAGTTTGCTGAAATAGCAGGCGACGCTTTTTGGTAAATAACCTTTTTAAAGTCCACCTTTTTCTTGACCTGCTCCTCTATGCCCATCAGCTCGCTCCTTGTAAGTCCCGCATGTGTTATAAACAAAATCTGCTTGTCAATATTTTCCGCATTTTTCAATGTAGACTTGATATACTTGCGCCAAATGGTATCCCGCATGCCTATTCTTATCGCTGAGACAGTCATACTGCTCTTTTTCAGAAGTATAACCGGGTGCAGCATAAAGGCCTCGCATATTGTATTGATTTTGGGAGGAATCCTGCCCGAGCGCGCAAGATACTCCGTGTCGCCTACGATAAAGCTTGTATTTATGCGCTTTTTGATGTTTTCAAGCTCCTTTACTATCTCCTCCGGGCTCATGCCCTCCGCGGCGCACCGCTCAGCCTCCAAAGCCAGAATACCCATTCCGCTCGAAAGATGGCCTGAATCGACAACCAGCACATTGTCAAAGGTTTTTGACGCTTTCAGCGCGTTTTCGTAGCCCTTGCTGGAATTTTTCGCCATTGCTATATGAATGATATACTGCGCCTTGGTGAGCTGCTCCGCAAAAAACTCCTCGTAATCCTTTGCCTCGGGCGATTCCGAGCGCGCATTTCTGTTCGCGTCAGACATATATGAGAGCACACCATCTGTCTCTATCTCTATCCCGTCAAGAAATTCACCCTCCTCGGTAAACACGCGGTACGGCTGCACCACAATACCGCGCTCCTCGGCAAGCTTTTTGGGCAGGTCGCTTACACTGTCCGTCGTAATCATGATAAACTGCTTATTTATATGCTCAAACACAAGCCCATCTACCACATCGGTAAAGCCCTCTACGTTTGTCATTCTCACAAGCTCCCTCGGCAGATGCTTTAACAGCTCTGTCTCAAGCTGCATGCCGCTTATGGGCTTCAGCAGATAGCCGTCAAAGCCCTCGCGCTTGTAAATCATCTGGTTTTCGCTGCCCGCGTTCGCCGTGAGTATCACTATAGGGGTATTGTTGTTTAAGCCGCCATCCTGTCCGCGTATCGCATGGAAACACTGTATGCCGTCCATCTCAGGCATAAGATGGTCCATAAAAATCACGTCATAATGCTTTAGCACGGTCTGGCTTAGAGCCTGCGCTCCGCTTACCGCCGTGTCAACATTTACCTTTGTATCGCGCAAAAGCTTTTCCGCCACCATCAGGTTGATATTGTTGTCGTCAACTATAAGTACATGCGCTTTTGGCGCCTCGAATGAGGGCTTATACTTCTCGCGCGTGTTCATCGAATGTTTTTTCTCCAAATCAAGGCTGCCAATCATGCTTCCGCCTACAAGTTTTTGCGGCAGCGTCACCACAAACGTAGAACCCTTTGTGTAAACGCTGTTTACGGCAATCTCGCCGCCCATCAAATCCACAAGCTGCTTGACGATGGAAAGCCCAAGCCCCGTGCCCTCGATGTAGCGGTTCTTCTCCTCGTCAACACGCTTGAACGCGCTGAAAAGGTGCGGTATGTTTTCTTTTTTTATACCCATTCCGGTATCTGTCACTGAATACGATATCATGGCGGTATTGTCGCTGTCTATGGAATCAAACCTGACTGACAGCGTGACCTGACCCTCGGGTGTATACTTTACCGCATTGTTTAGCAGATTTATCAGGACTTGTCTGATGCGCACCTCATCGCCGTAAAGCTGCGCGGGGACAGACTTGTCAACATCGATGTGAAATTCCAGCCCTTTCTGACGTGCGCGCACCCATATCATATTTACTATATCTGAAAGCATGGCGCCGACATCATATGTCACGGGCACTATGTCCATTTTGCCCGATTCTATCTTGGACATATCCAGTATGTCGTTTATCAGGGTGAGCAGCATTTTACTCGCGCCCTGTATGTTCTGCGCATCCTGCGCTACCTCGTCTGAAACGTCCTCGCGGAGAATCATCTCGTTTAAGCCTATTATGGTGTTGATGGGCGTGCGTATCTCATGGCTCATGCTGGAAAAGAAATTGCTCTGCGCCCTGTTTAGGTTTTCTATCTCATCTCTCTGCTTTTGCGCCGTCTCGTTCTCCTTGCGGTAAATGGAATTTTGAAAAAGCACCATGCCGCACGTTATTGTCGAAACTATCGTGAGCGTGATAAGCGAATCCATGTGTGCCATCGCAAGTGTGTGCTGCGCAATGAGAGTGGGATAAAAATACGCGATGTAATAGCAGCCGATAAACAGTATATAGCCGCTCACGAGCAATATATATTTTTCTTTTCCCTCCACTACAAGGCTGACAAACACAAAGCCAAACACAAACCATATCGCCGCGCCACCGTATATCCCGCCCGCCATAATGAAATTATACGGCAGCACGAAATATATCGCTATGGCAGAGGTTATCATTGCGCCAAGCTGTATTTTGTGAAAACGCAGCGTCAAATATGTAATCAACGCAAAAACCACAATCGCGGCAATCAGAGGTATGAGATTTGCTACGTTCTTGCCTGCTATCATGTCAACTACGACTCCAAAAGTCAGTCCCAAAAGTCCTATTGATGTAATAAGCCTGTAAAGGCGTTCCTGAATACTCATAGCTTTTCACCGCCTTTCAATTGATTGACCAGCGCTTTTGTCTTTTCAGCGGCTGCTGCCATCTCAAAATCCTCCACGTCATGCTTTATACTATCAAGCATTTCACCTACGGAGGCTCCCTGATATGCGCATTGGCTCAGCTGCGCAATGATTTTTGCAGCCTTATCCTCCTCGTAGGTGCCAAGGCACTGTTCAAGCTCTATAAGCTGCCCGATAAGCTCATCTTCCGTGATTTCCTTTCCCTTTGGCTCGGGTTCCGAAACAGACGGCTCAGATTCCTCCTCCAGCCCAAACGCCTTGCCTATTCCGCGCGCCGTTTCCTCATATTTTTCAAGGAGTTCCTCATTATGGCTGTTTATGTAATCCGCGTCGCCTTTCTTTGCCGCCGCCTCCGCAAGCCTTGCAAGCTCCGAAAGCTCCATCGCGCCTATGGTTTTCGACGTGCTTTTTAGCGCATGGACACGTATGCGGTAATTGTCCAAATCGCCGCTTTCCTTGTATTCGCTTATCTCCTGCTTGTTTTTCTTCTCACCCTGCGCAAACTCGATAAGCACCTGATTATACAAGTCTTCCATTCCCTGACAGTATTCAAGTCCTGTTGCCGTGTCAATGCCTGCCGCCGCAAGCGGTGATGCCTGCTCGGTTTCGGCGGTTTCATTATCCATAACTGTTTCCGCCACGTCTTCCGGCGCATTGTCCGCAGGTTTATCATTTATTATTTCTGCTTTATCCTCTGTTTTGTCGGACTTTTTCGCCTCATTCTCCGCGCTGTCGCGGCTTACATACTGGACTGCCGCTTTGGGGAGCAGCTTTCTCAATACGCGCTCGAGCTCCGAAGTCTCAATGGGCTTGGAAAGGAAACCGTCAAAGCCCTCCTTGAAAAACATTTCTTTCGCTCCGCTCACGGCATTTGCGGTAAAGGCAACCACCAGGAACGGGTGCTCCACGTTTGTGTTTAGCCTGCGAAGCTGCTTTAATGTCTCCACGCCGTCCATCTCGGGCATCATATGGTCAAGGAATATCAGGTCAAACTCCTCCTGACTGCATATCTCGATTGCCTCCATTCCACTATGCGCCGTCTTTACCTTCATGCGGTACTCGCCCAAAATGCCCTCCGCCACCATCAGGTTCATCGGCTCATCATCGACTACGAGCGCCTTTATGTCGGGGCATATCATATGCAGGTTTTTGTCGTTCTCGGCGACATCCGCGCTGTCCGTCACCTTGGCGTTTAATATCTCCGCCACCATCAGGCTGCAGAACGGCTTTCTCAGCACTTTCACCCTGCTGCCTCTTGGAATCTCAAAGCCGTTGTCCGCCACCACCACAACGCTTATGCTCTTATCAAGATACTCAAAATACGACGTATTCTCGCTGTACTCATCCACTCCTATAAAAAGGTGCGTAAGCTGGTAAACCGATGTGAGCTTTTCAAGCTCCTCCATATCAAACACCCTATGGACTGTAACCTCCAGACCGTGCGCCATATTGGAAATCATTGTATTGTAATAATTCCTTACAGCCGTGACCTCATATTTGTCAGCCTTTAAATAACATGCAAGGCACATCTGCGATTTATCGTCAACGGACATTGAGCGGGCGTCATTTTCAACTTTCTGAGGTATCGACACCAAAACCGAGGTACCGACGCCCTCCTTGCTCTCAATCTGCATAAAGCCGCCCATTGCCGCCGCCATGCCGTTTACAATGGGAACACCAAGCCCTAAGCCACCTGCAGTACGGTTTCTGCCGCTGTTTGACTGGTAGAATTTTTCCGTGATTTTTCTGATGTTCTCCTCGCTTATGCCAACTCCCGTGTCACACACGTTTATGCAGAGATTTACGCCGTATGTCTTTGGCAGCGCGTATATATGCACATATACCCCGCCCTTTTTCGTAAATTTGACGGCATTGTCAACAAGGTGCTGGATAATCTTTTTTATCTTGCGCCCGTCTCCGATAAGCACTGAGGGAATATTCGCATCCACGTCAAATATCATCTCAATATGGTTTTCATTGTCCTCCAAATGGCAGTTTGCGGCGATATCATTTATGACAGACGAGACCATATACGCCTCCGACTCCACTCTGATTCGGTTTGTGTCAATCTCCGTGTAGTCGAGAATGTCCTCTATCTGATTAAACAGCCTGTAGCCTGCCCTCTGCAGGGAAACTATATCCTTTCTCTTGTCAGCGTCGTCCTCCTTTTTGAGCATGACGGCGGTGAGACCTGTAACCACATTGACCGGCGTGCGCAGCTCATGTGACACATTTGTCAGAAAATCCTCTGTCCTGATATTTATTTCCTCAAGGCGTTTCATCTCTCTTGTAATGTTTTTCTCCCTGCTGCCGCGCTTTCTGACAGCCACCTTTACCAGATACCCAGCCATAAATACGAGGGTAAAATGAAGCATAAGCCGCGAAATTGAAAGCGCATCCGGTTTAAACGCGACTTCCGGCACAAACAGAAGGTCGTATATCATTGTAAAAAAATATACCGCCACGCAGTAATTGATGACGTCATATATTTCAGCGGTAAAATATATAAGAATTGTGCCCGTCATCACAAGCGCCGCGTCATAAAAACTGGTATAGTGTATGCCGTAAAATATATATGAAAGCATCGTCATTATAAAATATATCCACTGGCGCGTCTTTTCGGGGATTTTCCCGTTGATATGTATTCCCCAGCATATGACAAGCCCCACAAGAAGCTGCACGACTATCAGCTGCGACCACCCCAACAGAGCGGACTCTGCCATCAATATAGCCATAAGCAGTGTATAGCTTAACAATAATATCAGATGCGCTGAATGTTTCTTTTCACGTTCGTACATAAGTTGCCTCCCTATTTTTCTCTCATTTCATAAGATGTGTCCTCGTCAATCATATTTATCATGATTTCGGCAAACACAGGGTCAAACTGAGTGCCCTTTCCTTTTTCCATCTCCGAGCGTATGTTGGACTGTTCAAGCACGTCACGGTAGCTGCGCCTTGAGCTCATGGCGTCATACGAATCCGCCACGGCGATAATCCTCGCCTCCACAGGAATATTCTCGCCTGCAAGCCCGTCAGGGTAGCCTTTCCCGTCATAACGCTCGTGATGCCATCTCGCCCCCGTCATAAGCTGCGGAAATTCCGTGATATTCTTTAAAATCCCCTCGCCCAGCACAGGATGTGTTTTTATTATATTGTATTCCTCATCTGTAAGCTTTGCCGTCTTGTTGATAATCCCGTCGGGTATGCCGATTTTGCCCACATCGTGGAGCAGTCCCATCATATGTATGTCGTCCTGCGCCTCCTCGGAAAGCCCCGCCCTGCGCGCTATTTCCCTTGAATAGTCCGCTACTCTGGTGGAGTGTCCGTTTGTATATGTGTCCTTTGCGTCTATCGCCCCCGACAGCGCCATCACTATCTGTCCCGACAGTCTTTTCAGCTTTTCGTGCTGCTCGCTTATCTTTTTTGTCTTTTCCTCAACCTCTTTTTCAAGGTCTGTCTGCAGGCGCACCAACTCTATCGTATGCCTTACGCGCATAAGAAACGCCTCGGGCAGAAACGGCTTTCTGATAAAATCCATCGCGCCCGCCTTAAGCCCCCTTGTCTCCATTTCATTGTCGTCATCGGCTGTAAGAAAAATCACAGGGATATCAGATGCAGGCGTATTTTCCCGTATGGATTTAAGGGTGTCGAAACCGTCCATCACGGGCATATGAATATCGAGGAGTATTAGCTCAGGGCGGTTGCCCTGCAGGAACTTGACCGCCTCATCTCCTGATTTTACACAGCTTACACGCATATTTTTCGCTCCGAGTATACGGATTGCCATTCTAAGATTTGCCACATCGTCGTCAACCACCAAAACCCAGCTACCCAATGCCTCTGCCTCCATTAAAAATCACCTCATTTTCAGTATGCTATGCGTGCCACATATGCATTTTTGCTATTCATTATATCATTCTATCATAATCAATACTATAATAAAGTGCGAAATAAATCAAATTAATTAGGAAAAAACACGTAAATAAAAACACGTAAAAATTCTATTGCTTAAATGCCGCATATCCCGTATAATATTTAAAATTGCACAAATAAATGCACAAATAAGAGAAATAAGAGGTGACATTCTTGATACCTGACATAAAAAGGCGCCCCGCCGTATTAGCGGCCGCAATGCTGTTTATCACGGCATTTGTCTGCATAATATACTTCTTTTATAAAATCTCCACACAGCCCGAGGAGTTGCTTGACGTCTATTTTTCATACACGGAAGACGGCTGGAGCTTTGAGACTGAAAACGGACCTGCCACGCCTGTTTTTGGCGTGTCAAACTATTATACCGCATACATTCCTGCCGATACTGCGGGACCTGTAGCCGTGACACGGGTTCTGGACGATATGGGCGTGAACAATATGCTGACTTTCAGCCGCTACGATATCGGACTGCAGGTATTTCTTGACGACCAGCTGCTGTATACCGACTTCCCAAATATGGACAATCAAAGGGGAAAGTTTCTGGAAAATATTGATGCCACAGGCATTCAGAACGATTTAAGCTTTTCCCTGCCATATGACTATGCGGGAAAAAGCCTGCGTATCGTATATTACCTTCCCTCCTATGACGGTTACAGGATAATTCCGCTGCTGCATATGAGCAGCCCGCTTTCGGACGCAGTTCTCCAGACTACAGGCGATGTCCCTGACATAGCGTCAGTCACGCTGCTTATGCTGCTTGGGTTGTTTCTGCTGTTTTTGTTTCTCATTAATGTACGTGACGGCAGAATACAGTGGAGCCTTATTCCGCTCGCGCTGTATTTTATGTTTGCCTGCGTGCCCATTATCGAAAACAGCTTTCTGTCCGTCACCCTAGGACTTGGAAGTCCTGCGCCGCATATACGCTTTATCAGCTCATCATATACTGTATTTCTGCTGCTTTTTCTGGCAATGAACATGACAGGGCGGCGCGCAAGGCTCCTTTTCTTTGCGGCGGCTTTTTTAGCGGCATTATGCCTGCTGCAATTTGTTCCGAATATGCCGCAGATACGCATGGGCATCAGCAGCTTTGGAGTTGCGGTCATAGCGCTGGCCGCCGTACTTATGCTGCTTTCATGGCGTGAAAATATATTTTTCCGAATTGGATTTGTGTGCATTGCCGCCACTGTAGGAGTAATGCTTTTATCCGCCGCGCTGCAGCTCATATTTAATACAGAGCTGCTTAATGCCTTAGCCTTACCCGCAGCTACTATGCTGGTGGCAGGCAACAGTCTCCCGTTTTACCACACTATATGCGGCATACTTTCCGCGATATCCGCGGTATGGGCGATACTTTCTATTATAAATGGAATATTGGCGCAGAAAAGGCGTGAGCTGCTCATGCACGTCAACAGCCAGATGGCGCTTGAAAACTATTCCAACGCGCAGGAAATTATAAATCAGACATCTGTCATGCGCCATGACTGGAAAAATCAGATAACGGCGCTGCGACTGCTCTGGCAGCAGGGCGATTTTGAGGAGCTGGGACGCAGCATAGAGGCTCTGGACAGCAGACTTGACGGGCTTGCTTTTAGGCATTACAGCGATAACTTCACAATCAATACTATCCTGCAGAATACAGCCACACGCGCTCAAAAGCTTGGGATAAATTTTCAGGCGGACGCACATGTGGAGGAAAACCTGAGTATATCGGAAAACGACCTCTGCTCGCTGCTTTTTAATGTCTTTGACAACGCGCTTGAGGCCGCCGCGGCAATGCCTGAAAATGAGCGCGAGATAACGTGCAGCCTCAAAACGCGTCAGGGATATCTTGCCATAAAATGCCAAAACACTTACAGCGGACAGCTCTCAGTAGGCAAGTCCGGACAGCTTGACACCACAAAGCAGGACAGGACAGAGCATGGTTTCGGACTGCTGCAGATGCGCGCTATCGCCAAAAAGTACGACGGCTCACTGATTGTCAACCATGACGGGCATCTTTTTACCATAGAAACGGCGCTGCGGCTTTAATAATCTATCTTACCGCATCGTTGTTGAGAAAATGCACGAATTTGTTTTTGAAGCTGGCGGCGTACTTGGGACCTATGGAAAGGATACTGCCGTCTGAAAGCGTTACCCGCCTGCTGTCAGCGGTTTTAATCTCCTTCAGGTTTACGATAAAGCTCTGGTGGCATTTGCAGAACTGCTCCTGCGGCAGCAGCTTTTCCACCTGCGATAGCGGCAGCCAAAAAAACTGTTCATCCTTCGCCATATGGAAC
>CANQHZ010000007.1 GCA_947623805.1 uncultured Lachnospiraceae bacterium
GGCGATGTGGAAAAGCCCTATGATGACGCGCTGGCAGAGGTGCGAGAGGCCATTAAGAGCCATGAGCGCACTATTACACTTTCTTGCGGAAAGCTCACCACCGGTGTTACTGTCAAGGAGTGGACGGGTGTGATGCTTCTGTCCGGTTCTTCCAGCACTGGCGCGGCGGGATATATGCAGACGATTTTCCGTGTCCAATCTGCCGGAAACATTGACGGCAAGCAAAAAATGGTCTGCTATGCATTTGACTTTGCCCCTGATCGGGCACTGAAAGTGTTAGCGGAAGTTCATAAGTTGAAAAAATCCGCTGTGGGAACGGACGATGTGGGGCGCGTGGCGCTGGGTGAATTTTTGAATTTCTGTTCGGTTCTGGCGGAAACAGAGACTGGTATGGAGCCTTACGATGTATCGAAAATGATGCGTCAGCTAAAGAAAATCACGGTTGATGCTGCTATAAAAAGCGGTTTTGACGATGATAGCATTTATAAGGCTGATGCCGGTATTGTGATGGATAAAGAGAAACTTAGTCTTGTTGATCTTTTGAAAAAGCGTTTGACTCCGCAGAAGAAAGAGAAGAAACAGACTACGGTTGATGTGAACCACCAGGGACTGTCTCCAGAGGAATACAAAAAAGCGCAGGATGCCAAGCATAAACCAAAACGAGAGCGCACCCCGGAGGAACAGGCAGCTTTGGATAAGGAAAAAGAGCAAAGAAAACAGCAGCAAGGTCTCTTTGACCTGTTGCGAAACGTCTCCATCCGGTTGCCACTTTTGATTTTCGGTACTGCTACAGATTTTGACGAAGCTATTCGTCTTGCAGAATTTGTAGACAAGGTTGATGCAGCTTCCTGGCAGGAGTTCATGCCGAATGAGGTAGACAAGGATTTATTCTTGAAACTGCTGATTTTCTATGATGAGGATGTCATTGAGGGTGCAGGTATGCGTATCCGCCGCATGGCGAAGGCCGCAGATGAGTTGATGCCAACACGTCGTGTTATGAAGATTGCCGAAATATTTACCTATTTCAAAAATCCTGCGAAAGAGACTGTGTTGACCCCATGGCGTGTGGTGAATATGCACATGGGTGATACTATCGGCGGCTACAACTTCTATAAAGAGGGATACCCTGTACAGGATGGTCTGCTGGATGAACCACGTCTGATTGAGCAAGGCGAGGTAACTAGTGACCTATTTTTGAATGATAAAGTTCGCATTTTGGAGATGAATTCTAAATCAGGCCTCTATCCGCTGTATGTGGCTTATAGCATCTACCGCATGATGCTCCCGAAGGACGAGGAGCAGATGACACTGGAGGAAGCTCAGACATGGTGGCAGCGGGCTCTCTGCGACCATCTCTTTGTACTGTGCCAGACTACTATGGCTGTAGCTATCACGAAACGCACGCTGGCAGGATACACTGGCGCGGAGGTAAATGCCATTTATCTAACAAAACTGCTTGACCGCATGGAGGACAAACAGCGACTTGCACGGAAACTAACAAATCCAGAGACATGGAAGAAAGAGGGTGAGCGTTTGAAATTTGATGCTGTTGTAGGTAATCCGCCGTATCAATTTGAAACCGGTGGCGGAGCAAGGCAAGCCAAACCAATTTATAATCAATTTGTTTTAACAGGAAAAAGTCTGCATCCTTCTTACATGTCTATGATAACGCCGTCCCGTTGGTTTGCAGGTGGTATCGGACTGGATGATTACCGCGAAACCATGATAAATGACAAAACGATAGCTAAAATCGTTGATTTCACAAACTCAAAGGATTGTTTTCCAACCATCAGCATAAGTGGCGGGGTAAACTATTTCCTGATGATTTCTGACAATGTTAAAAGTTGCGATTTTACAAATTATTTTAACGGCACAAAATCAAGAATGCAGCGAACATTAAATGAATTTCCAGTTTTAGTGCGATACAATGAAGCTGTTAGCATTTTGAGGAAGGTACGCGCATTAAACGAGCATATGCTGTCTGAGAAAGTTAGCCCAATTAGTCCTTTTGGTTTGGCTACAAAGGTTCGTGGTATACAAAATAAGAAATTAGGAAATGATGTATCTTTATTCTCAAGTGATGGTGTAACTTATATTTCACATGAATTGATAGAGAAGGGCTTTGAATTGCTTGATAAATATAAAGTTATGATAAGTCAGACTAGCGCAGAACATGCTGGCGAACCTTCAAAAGATGGTACATACCGCGTTCTTACAAATACTATGCGAGTATTAAATCCAAATGAGGCCTGCACTCACTCGTATATTGTGATTGGAAATTACACGACGAAAGAAAGTGCAGAGAATTTACTTGATTATTTGAAAACAAAATTTGTTAGATTCCTATTGCTACAGGCGCTTTCTTCAATTCATATTTCAAAATCGACTTTTATTTTTGTTCCCATGCAGGATTTTTCGAAGTCGTGGACAGACGAGGAGCTGTATGCGAAGTACGGGCTGACGAATGAGGAAGTTGTGTTTATCGAAGCAATGATTAAACCGATGGAGTGATGAAAGATGAAGTCAGAAAATATATTCACATCCACAAGTCATAGTCAGTCTATTCGGCAAATTAACGCTGAGTGTGTGAAAAGAGACGATAAGTGTCAATATATTATTAGCAAACTGAGGGAGATTGAATATTTCCTTGGGCAATTTGGCTTTTTGACATTTGGTAGGGACTATGTGGTTAAGATTATTGATCAAAAGATAACATATTTCTCTATTAATGGTGTCATGACATCCTTGGAATTGACCATGGGAAATATAGTTTCTTGTTGTGAGAGTGCTTGTATTGCGGATGCCAATACGCTTTTGCGGAAATATCGTGATGATTTGTTCTTTTATCTCTATATTTCTGCCTATAATAGTTTGAGCGAAGATTCAAAACAGGCAAAGTCTATGGGAATCCAAGTTACGAAATGGTTAAAGAACGATTTAGCAGACTTTCAGATTGGGCAGGTCTTAAAAGCTGTTGCGTCAGTTCCTAAGCTTCAAAACGCTGTTACAAAGTACCGTCTAAAAGAAAGTTTTCAAAGAATCAGCGAAAACCTTAACAACTATGTTCACAGTAATGGATATACTTTTTACAATCGCAATATCAATGCCTATAAAGAAGATGAGATGAGTAACGAACTACGAATGCTCGAAAACAATGCGCGCTACATGACCATCGTATTCTTATTCCTGATGATTATATGTTCTCCATTGTCGGTCATGTCTGTAGATTATATTGATTATCTTGATTGCAATGAAACTCCCCCAGAGAACTCTCAATATTGGGTTGCTCCGTTTGTAGAACATTTTGTAAAGGATAATATTTCACTCATAGATTCAAACTGCCTTGAATATCTTCGGGAAAATACGACGATGCAGATATAACAAAATGTTATAAAGTTTATGAAAATGTTGAAGTTGAGCAATATTCATACACCGAGGTGGAAGACTTTAAGAATAGTTAGGTGAATTAAATGGAAATTGGAAGCGAAGAATATACATTCAAAAACGGAAACTATAAGTCTTTATTCTTTGCGACTTTTGCTTCAAGCGAAATATATTTTCCGACATAGAAGCCACTTCTGTATAAAAGCAGAGTTGTCAGTAGCCGGCTCATTCTGCCGTTCCCGTCGTTGAAAGGGTGGATGCAAAGAAAGTCGTGAATGAAAACAGGAATCGCGATAAGCGGTTCTATTTCCATATTTCCGATGACTCGGTTGTATTCTGCGCAGATTCTATCCAGCGCCTCCGGCGTCTCATATGGCGGTAGCGGCGTAAACAGAATTTCCACATGACCGTCCAGATGAGTTGCGCTAATATAATTTTGCACGTTTTTCGTTTTGTCTGCCATCGGGTTGTTCATGTGACTGTACAGGATTTTATGAAGTTGAAGGATGTAATTCTGCGTGATTGGAATTACATCAAAACTTTCAAGGATCAGACTCAGCACATCGCGGTATCCGGCGATTTCCTGTTCGTCACAATTTTTTGGCGTCGTTTTTTCTTCAACCAATTGTCGTATGCGCGCATTGGTTGTAACAATTGGGTATATAACTTTGTTTTTTGCTTGACAATGCTTTCTTTATAAGTTATAATTCATTCACTTAGTAAACTTAGTTTACTAAGTGAATGAAACAACCAAAAAAGGAGCAATTTTATGAAATCTGATTTAATTACCTGCTCGTTTGTTATGGACAGGAACGTTTACAACACATTCAAAAGCATTGTCAGCAAGCGGGGGCAGAACGTAAAAGGGAATATCGTGAAGTATATGCAAAGTGTTATCCAATATGACAATCCCAATGCTGACACTATTTTAGCTATTCAGGAGGTAGAAACCTTAAAAAAAGACCCAAACAAGAAAGTTTACGGTTCTTTCAGTGAGGTGTTGGAGGATTTAACAGACGATGAATAATGAATCGAAGTACGGTATCGTTCTTACTTCAATGTTCAAAAAGGATTTGAAATTAGCTAAAAAGAGAGGGTACGATTTATCCTTGTTAAGTAACGTTGTTGATGTGCTTGCAATGGGGCAGCCATTAAATGAAAAGCACAAAGACCATGGTTTGCTTGGAAATTATAAAGGCTGCCGAGAATGTCATATCACACCTGACTGGCTTTTGATTTATGAAATAGTGAATAATGAGCTCATTCTTTATCTCACCAGAACAGGAACACACAGCGATTTATTCTAAAATAATATTTATATAATAAACTAAGCTTTCCTGACAACAAATTTTTATAGACCTTTGTGTTCACTTGTGTTATATTAATATAGAGTAAATTTGAAAAGTCATATAAGCGGAGGAAATTTAGGCGCACACATAAATTCAGTCACTGCTAAGCCGTTTAAATGACAGGAAAGAGGTAAAAATGGGCGAAACAGAAACAAACACGAATGACAGCGTAGAGGGCGAGGTGGTTTCCAGAAATTTTATAGAGCAGATTATAGACAAGGATTTGGCGGAAGGTACGTATGATACCGTAGTGACGCGTTTTCCGCCGGAGCCGAACGGCTATCTTCATATAGGACATGCAAAGAGTATTCTTTTAAATTACGGGCTTGCTCAACAGTACCACGGCAAATTCAACGTGCGTTTTGACGACACAAACCCTACAAAGGAAAAAGAGGAGTTTGTCGAATCAATCAAGGCGGATACTGAATGGCTTGGCGCAGACTGGGAGGACAGGCTGTTTTTTGCGTCTGATTATTTTGACAAGATGTATGAAGTCGCCGTCAAGCTTATCAAAAAAGGAAAGGCTTATGTGTCTGACCTTTCAGCGGATGAGATAAGAGAGTACCGCGGCACGCTCACAGAGGCGGGCAAGGAGGATCCTTACAGCACGAGAAGCATAGAGGAAAATCTGAAACTCTTTGAGGAGATGAAAGCGGGCAAGTACGCTGATGGGGAAAAGGTATTGAGGGCAAGGATAGATATGGCATCCCCAAACATGAATATGCGAGACCCCGTAATTTACCGCGTGGCGCATATGTCGCACCACAGGACAGGCGATAAGTGGTGCATTTATCCGATGTATGACTTTGCTCACCCGATAGAGGACGCGATAGAGGGGGTGACACATTCAATTTGCACCCTTGAGTTTGAGGACCACAGACCGCTCTATGATTGGGTGGTGCGTGAGGCGGAATTTCCTCATCCCCCCAAGCAGATAGAGTTTGCAAAACTTTATCTCACAAACGTGGTGACAGGCAAACGCTACATCAAGAAGCTTGTCGAGGAGGGTATAGTTGACGGCTGGGACGACCCGAGGCTCGTGTCAATTGCGGCGCTCAAAAGACGCGGATTTACGCCGGAATCAATAAAGAAATTCGTGGAATTGTGCGGCGTGAGCAAGGCAAATTCGTCGACAGACTATGCCATGCTTGAATATTGCATAAGGGAAGATTTGAAACTCAAAAAGCCCAGAATGATGGCGGTACTTGACCCGATAAAGCTTATCATAGACAATTATCCTGAAGACAAGACAGAGTACCTCGAGATACCAAACAACCTTGAAAACGAAGCGCTTGGCACAAGGCAGGTACCGTTTTGTCGGGAGCTTTATATTGACAGGGACGATTTTATGGAAATACCGCCAAAGAAATATTTCAGACTTTTCCCGGGAAATGAGGTACGCCTTATGAGCGCGTATTTCGTAAAATGCATTGGCTTTGAGAAAGATGATAGCGGCAAAGTGACGACCGTACACTGTACCTATGACCCTGAGACGAAACAGGGCAGCGGCTTTAACGCCAGAAAAGTGAAAGGCACAATCCACTGGGTACCCGTTCCGTACGCGGTAAAGGCAGAAGTAAGGCTGTACGAAAACATCATTGACGAGGAAAAGGGCGTATACAATGAGGACGGCTCGCTAAACCTCAATCCCAATTCGCTTACCGTGCTGAAAGACTGCTGCCTGGAGCCTGCCCTAAAGGACGTAAAACCGTATGACAGTTTTCAGTTTGTAAGACAAGGTTTCTTCAATGTGGACAGCAGAGATTCCAAGCCCGATGCGCTTGTGTTCAACAGGATAGTATCGCTCAAGAGCTCGTTTGTCCTTCCTAAATAGGACTGTATAGGCTTGTGCCAGCGCTGCCGGCACAGGACCGACATGCATAAAAAGGCAGCGCAGAAATGATGGAAAATATGAATTATAAATGCTTGATTTTGGACCATGACGATACAGTGGTCGACAGCACGGCGGCAGTGCATTACCCCGCGTTTTTGGAAGCGCTAAAGCTTTTGCGTCCCAATGTCACCATATCGCTGGACGATTATTTTCGCGAAAATTTTTCACCCGGCTTTACCGAATATTGTACGCAAAAGCTCCATATGAATGACGAGGAAATGGAGATAGAGGTAAACTGCTGGAAAGAATATGTATCAAAGCACACTTCGCACGCATATGAGGGTATACGTGAAATAATAGAGCGTCAGCGGGCGGAAGGCGGATATATATGTGTAATCTCACATTCCTTTGATTTCAACATAAAACGCGACTATGAGGCAAACAATCTTCCCATGCCAGACATGATTTTTGGCTGGGAATGTCCTCCTGAGCAGCGCAAGCCCAATACCTATGCGCTGGATATAATCGCAAAAAAGTACGGTTTAAAGCCGTCGGAGATGGTAGTAGTAGACGACCTGAAACCGGGCTACGATATGGCAAGAGCATACAATGTCCCTTTTGTCGGCGCAGGCTGGTCAAACGACATTCCCGAAATACGCGAATTTATGAAGAAAAACAGCGATTATTATTTTACCAAGGTATCGGAACTGTATAGTTTCCTGTTTACCTCTTAATCTTATGTTTTTTAGTCTTATCTTTTAATGTAAAAAAACCTCTGCATTTAGGATAAATCCTTTTGCAGAGGTTTTGCAATTCTAACCGCGCCTATTTGTCGGAATCGTCAAAAAATTCTTCCGTAGTACCATCAGCCTCAGACGATTGTGCCGTCTCTTTTTTTACTGCCTCGGTCTTCGGAGCTTCCTCAACCTTTTTTTCCTCTTTCTCCTCACGGGAAGGCAAGTCCACCTTTGTATAAGCAGGCTCTGAGCTGCCGCTCGAAGTCACCTCACCGATAAATTCCTTTGCCTTGTCAAGTGTCTCAATAACCTTGCCCCCGATTTTTTCCTTAGCGCTGTCGATGTCGATAGGTACATGCGGGTGGCTTTTTGGTGTGACGGCGGCATCGTCAATATCATCGTCCAAATCTTCATCAAAGTCATCAAAATCGTCAGCGTCAAAGTTGTCTTCAGGTACGACATCCTTCTTGCCCTTGAGATAATAGTAGATGCCTGCGCCTGCCGCAGCTCCGATGCTGCTCATCAAAATAAACTTTCCAAATTTCTTAGCCATCGTATCCTCCTTTTGGTAAGTGGGTTTCAAATTCCTTCCATTATATTCTAATACTATTTTATGAAAATGAAAAGATAATATGTGTAAAAATTTATTGAAAAAAATTTTATTGAACAGTTTATAAATTTGTGATAATATATAATCGACTGAAAAAGTCAACAAATTGGAATATAAATAATTAATCATACAAGCTGAGAGGAAATTTTTGATGAACGAGAAATTTTTTGATTTGCCGCGTGAGAAACAGGACCGAATGATAAACGGGGCTTTGGAAGTGTTTGCAAAAAACGGCTATAAGCACGCAAGCACTGATGATATGGTTAAAGCTGTAGGAGTAAGCAAAGGTTTATGGTTTCATTATTTTGGCTCTAAGGCAGGTCTTTATATATTTACATATGATTACAGCGTTAAATATCTGCTGCTGGAGATTTCTACAGTTATTGATGAGGGTGAAAAGAATTTTTTCGAGCTTACAAAGCAGATGGAGCTTGCCAAAAACCGTGTGATAAGGACCTATCCGTATCTGCTTTGGTTTTTGGAGACCGCGGAGGGGGAGAATGCCGCGGAGGTTGCCGCTCAGACCGAGCAGGCGCGGCAAAACCTTATCGGAAAGTTTGGCGAGCTTATCAAGAACACGGAAATAAAAGGTGTGGCAGACCGGGCAAGGCGTGACAAGATAAAGAGACTTACAACATTGACGATAAACGGTATCATAAAAGAAAGGACAGTCTCAGGCACGGAGCCGGAGGCTGTCTATAGGGAGATAAAAGCGTATATCGAGCTAATCAGGGAAATGGCGGAGCGGACAGGTACAGAGGAAACACCTATTTCTTAAACTGATATGCAGGGGCGGCAGGATATCCGCCCTTTAATTTTTGCATACCGCGCTGAATGGCGTCTTTTGAATTTTTCCAGTCAGCATCTTGGTTGCGGTAGTCAAATTTTTCCACAAGCCAGCTTACGTCACCCTTGATGCGCTCCATATTTTCCTGCATAAGAGCAAAAATCATCTCAAAAAATTCGTCTTTCTGCTTTTCAGGGAGCTTTTCTACGGCAGCCTGACACAAATCACCGAAATGCACGAGGCAAAATCCCTTGCTTTGCGCCACTTTCTGTCTAAAAGCCTCATCTTTCTTGTACATAAAGAAAAACGTATCTATATAGCGTGCATAGGTGTCGTCATACTGTTTGCAGATATAGCACGACTTCTGCTTTTCAAGGCACCACGCCGTCATGGAATTGTTTACCTCACGCGAACGCTTTAGCTTGTCCATAAACGAGAGCTTTACAGGCTTAAAGTGCTTTACCTCGTCGGCAAGCTCACGTCCCATTTTCTCATAATGCGTCTTTAATATCCACGCGTTGCCCAGCGTATTGCCATACTGGAACATCTTGTGGAAGTGATAGCGGCAGAATCCCTCCCTGTCAGTCTGCTCACGTATGTCGCTCTCCATATATGATGAGGACGAGCCAAGCGTGAAGTCAAGCAGGTCGTTTTCAAGCTTTTGTTCAATAAAGCAGAACGGACACTCATCATTGGCGGAAAACGCGTCATTTAAAGGAATCGTATATAGTTGCTCTTTCATGAAAACCCTCCGTTTTTGATATATCGTGATAATTATTGCTTATTATAAATTCTATCATATACAGAGCGGGTTCGGCAAAACAATTTTGAGAAAAATTTGACAAAACCGTTAAAAACTATACCAAACAATCGGAAAATGTGATACACTTAAAATAATTAGGCATAGAAAAATGCCGATGAGAATGGAGGGTAAAGATGTTTGGCCTAAAAAAAGAACAGCAGACAAAGGTTATATACGACAATAATCAGTCTGCCGCGCTGAAAAATCTTTCAAAGGCGGCTCAGGAGTTTGTAAAGGCGTCCAGCAATCTGAGCAGTTTAGGCGTGGAAATGAATTTTGTTTCAAACAAGATGCTCAAGTACGCTCAGGAGATGAGCCAAATGAGTGCGGAAAACGAGGACATGATACGCGAGACAGAGGCGGAGATGGAGGAGGTAGACCTGACGGTAGAAAGCGCGTCCGATATTCTGCAGCAGCTTCACGCAAACACAAACGACCTTGTAAGCTGCAATCATGACAGCACGGAGCTCCTAAATGAAGTAGATACATACAAAAATCAGGTAATGGAGGACAGCCGCCTGATGGAAGACAAAATCGAGCGCCTCGTGTCGCTTGCGGGCGAGGTGGATAAGTTTGTTGAGAGTGTGCAGAGTATAGCCAATCAGACAAACCTGCTGGCGCTCAACGCTTCAATCGAGGCGGCAAGAGCAGGCGAGCACGGCAGAGGCTTTGCGGTGGTCGCCGATGAGATAAGGGCGCTTTCGGACGAAACAAAACAGAACCTGGTGGGTATGAGAAATTTCCTAAACAGCATCAAAGAGACCGCAAATGACAGCAAGACCAGCATTGAAGGTTCGGTTAAGTCCACAGGCAGCATGAGCGAGAAGATAGATTTAGTCAAGGCGGCGATGGATAAAAACACGCAGATGCTCTCGGCAGTGTCAAAGGAAGTAGCCGATGTCGACGACATGATAGTCGGCATAAAGGATTCTACAGCGCACATGAAACAGGCGATGCTGCAAAACAGCGAAGGCGCGCACAATATAATACTAAAGACAGAATCAGTCATCACGCGCGCGGAGGCAAACGCGGAGTGTGCAAAGCAGATAGAGAAGATAGACGACGAGCTCACAAATATATCCGGGACGATTTTTACGGAGCTTGAAAAGGGCGGAGAAGTGATATCCGCAGATTCGGTCAAGGTAATTCTTGGCAATGCCAAAAAGGCGCATATGGCATGGCTTGAAAAGCTAAAGGCGATGGTATCGGAGATGAAAGAACAGCCCCTGCAGCTAAATTCAAACCGTTGCGCATTTGGACATTATTATCTCGTAATAGATGTAAACAATCCCAGGATTAAGGACGAATGGAATCAAATCGGCACACTTCACGCCGCTTTCCACAAGACTGGCGGCACGGTAATCAAAGCGATAGCAAGGCAGGACGAACAGTCGGCAAGAGACATGTGCGCAGAGGCGGAGGATATGTCGAGAAAACTGCTCTTGGCAATTGATGCGGTTGAAAGAAAGCTTGACGAGCTGGCGGCGGCCGGCGAAAGCATATAAATGGCATGAATGATGGCGGCATACATCTAAAGAAAGAAGGGTATTGATATGGGAAAATTTATGGTGGCTGGCTTCGTGCAGCATGAAACAATAGTGAAGGTCGATGAGCTGCCGGTGCCTTACAAGCAGTTTGAAAGTTCACATGACCTGATAAATACCGACATAGGCGGCACAGGTTTTGACGAGGCGATGGCACTGCGCTGGCTTGGCAACGAGGTTGACTTTATGAGCATGGTGTCAAGAAATATGTCAAGCAGGCAGATAACGGCATATCTCCACATAAACAATGTAGATTTGAAGACCGACTATGTGCTCCCCATGCTTGAGGGCATGCCGACCTCCGTGGTTTTGTACTGCAGGGGCAAGAAACAGACCTTTGAGGACGTGAAAGACATAAGGACAGTAGAGTATGACTATGATTTGTTTGAAAATCAGATAAAAGACAAGGATATGGTGCTCATATCAAACTGCAATTTCTGCCGTCCGATTATAGGCTTAGCTCAAAAATACAATAAGCCGCTTGCCGTAAATGTGAGAAGTATGCGTGCGGAAAAAATCGAACAGAAAAAGGATTTTTTAGCCGCGGCGGATATCCTTTACATAAGTGACGACGACCTTGACAGTGACCCGTATGAATGCATAAACGAGTGCAGGGAAAAATACAACTCTCAGATAATAGTGATGGGGATAGGCGCAAAGGGAGTGATACTCTATACCAGAGAAGATAATTCAGTGCTTGAATACAAACCGGTAAAAACCAATGAAGTCGTAAATACCGTGGGTGCGGGCAACGCGCTGTTTTCCGCCTTTCTTCACTATTATGTAAAAACAAAGGACGCAAAGGAGTCCATAAAAAACGCACTTCTCTTTGCATCCTACAAAATAGGCTTTGTCGGTACGACAAACGGTTTCATGACCGAGGAACAGATAGAACAGTGGAAAAGGTTAATCTGGCAGTAAAAACTCCAAAAAGGCAAGGGCATTGTCAAGCTTGTCGGAGTTTACGATGAATGTAAGTATAGGTTCACTTTTAAACTGATAATAATTTTTAAGTTTTTCTGAGCTGTCAACATAAATTCCTACAGGGACAAGCTCTCCGCTTTCACCGTATTCGGCATAGTAGAGCTTGTCCTTGTATTTTTCAAGCAAATCTTCGGGAAGTATGTCCGTCAGATTGCCCAGATACTCGGCACGTGTGAAATAGTCTATTGCGGTTTTGTCTCCGACGATGACATCTAAATCATTTGCGGCGATTACCGCTACGGTTTTTTCGATGCTCATGTATGTTTCGCCGCTGTTTATTCCCTCCTCAATGCGCATCGAGGAATCGATATACACATCTTCTTTGCTTGTGTCAATGCCCATCTGCTCGGCAAAGCTGTCCGCAAGCTCAGAATTTGAAAAATCACTATAGCAGTTGTAAAAGAATGCGGCAAACGCTGTATCGTGCGGAGCTGTCATCACGGAATAAAGCATCCAGCCAATGAGCACGGCAATTATAACGACAACCATCGTCGTCTTAAAGTAATACTCCTTAAAATAAGACAGTTTTTCCTTAAAAGGCGCGCCCTTTAGCTTGGCATTCTGCTCGCGTATCTCGTCATGCATTGACTGGTTTTTGTCGCGGTTTTTGTTGTAAACTTCCATATATATTCACTCTTTTCTTGGCTTGCAAAGCATTTGTTTATGCGTTACTTCTATTAATATATCTTTTCATAGAGTACCCTGTCAATCGGATTAGTATTAATTTTTTCTAAACCTTGAATATTGTCCGGATTTGTAATAAGATATAATAAATATGAAAATAAAAAATAATTAACGGAAGGAATTGGTTGATTGTTATGAATGAAAGCTATAAGGAATTATTAGTAAAAAAAGAGCGGGGACTTATGCAGAATGTTTTGAGAATTGTATGCGTTGTTCCTACGGTTTTTCTTTTTTTGGCGTCGTTTCTTGGTTTAGGTATAATCGGTCTTATAATTACCATCATACTCGGTGTGATTGATTATTTTGTATTTTTGTTCACGGACATTGAATACGAATATCTGTATCTTGATAAGGAAATATCGGTTGACAAGATTATGGCAAAGACGCGCAGGAAAAAGGTCGCCACGCTTGATATAGGCAAGATTGAGATAGCGGCTCCCGCCAATTCTCATCAGCTTGATTCTTACAAAAACAGACAGATTAAAAAGACCGTGGACTACAGTGCAGGACACGACATCCCCGACCAGAAGCTCTACATTGTCTATTACGAGGGCAGTCAAAAATATATGTTTAATTTTGACGACGATTTTGTGAAGGCAATAAGGGGCATTATTCCGAGAAAAATATTTACGGATTAAGTGTTTGGTGCTTGACAACAGGCGGCGGCTCTTGTATAATTTTGAACAATTAAAATAAACGCGTTGGTACTTGATAATAAAAATAAAATTCACAGGAGGAAGAAATATGGGTCAGATTATCGGAGAGGGAATCACTTTTGACGACGTTCTGCTTGTCCCCAGCTATTCACAGGTAATACCAAATCAGGTCGATTTGTCTACTTGGCTTACCAAAAAGATTAAGCTCAACATTCCTATGATGAGTGCGGGAATGGATACTGTCACAGAACACAGAATGGCTATTGCTATGGCAAGGCAGGGAGGCATAGGCATCATTCACAAAAACATGTCTATCGAAGCCCAGGCCGAGGAAGTGGACAAGGTTAAGCGTTCTGAAAACGGCGTCATCACAGACCCATTTTCACTCACCCCTGAGCATACGCTTGCGGACGCTGACGCACTCATGGCGAAATTCAGGATTTCAGGCGTGCCTATCACAGAGGGCAGAAAACTGGTCGGCATCATCACAAATCGTGATTTAAAATTCGAGACGGACTACTCAAAGAAAATCAAAGAATCTATGACATCGGAGGGGCTTATCACAGCCAGAGAGGGCATCACTCTCGATGAGGCGAAAAAGGTGCTTGCGGCGGCAAGAAAAGAAAAGCTTCCTATTGTAGATGCGCATTATAATCTAAAGGGACTCATCACTATAAAAGATATTGAAAAGACAATCAAGTATCCGCTTTCAGCAAAAGATTCACAGGGAAGACTTTTGTGTGGCGCGGGTGTAGGCATTACGGCAAACGTGCTTGACAGAGTGGGCGCTCTTGTCGACGCCAAGGTAGACATCATAGTCCTTGATAGCGCTCACGGACATTCGGAAAATGTTCTTCGCTGCCTTAGAATGATAAAAGAGAAATATCCTGACCTGCAGGTTATCGCAGGCAACGTTGCCACGGGCGAGGGCACCAAGGCGCTTATAGAAGCAGGCGCGGATGCCGTCAAAGTGGGCATAGGTCCCGGCTCTATCTGCACTACAAGAGTGGTAGCTGGTATCGGAGTGCCTCAGATTACGGCGATTATGGATTCATATGCTGTCGCAAAAGAGTACGATATCCCTATCATTGCGGACGGCGGTATCAAATATTCGGGCGATATGACAAAGGCTATCGCCGCAGGCGGAAACGTATGTATGATGGGCAGCATCTTTGCGGGCTGCGAGGAGAGCCCCGGCACATTTGAGCTTTTCCAGGGCAGGAAATACAAGGTTTACAGAGGCATGGGCTCAATTGCCGCGATGGAAAACGGCAGCAAGGACCGCTACTTCCAGTCGGATGCCAAGAAGCTTGTTCCGGAGGGCGTTGAGGGACGTGTAGCTTATAAGGGAAATGTCGAGGATACGGTATTCCAGCTTATGGGTGGTCTGCGTGCCGGCATGGGTTATTGCGGTACGGCTACGATTGAGGAATTAAAGCAAAACGGAAGATTTGTCAAGATTTCGGCGGCGGCTCTCAGGGAAAGCCATCCACATGATATTCATATAACAAAAGAGGCTCCAAACTACAGTGTCGAAGAATAGGTGATTAAAAACGCTGTCACTAAGCTGTGGCAGCGTTTTGTATGTGAAAAGTCAGAAGGCGATGGGGGGAAACAAAGTTGCGCTTAAAGGACTTAGAAATCTATAAATCCGTTACGATTCAGGCACACGATAATCCCGACGCGGATGCGATAGCATCGGGCTATGCCCTTTACAGGTATTTTAAAAGCAAGGGGAAAAAAGTATCGCTCATATACAGCGGCAGATACCGCATAAAGAAGACGGACTTGAAGCTCATGATAGAGAAACTTCATATTCCGATAAAATACCGTGCGGCGCGTGATGAAAAAATAGAAGGCGTACTGCTGACGGTAGACTGTCAGTACGGCGCGGGAAACGTGCAAAAACTCAATGCCGAAAATATGGCAGTTATAGACCATCACGAAAGGGAAATTTCTACAGCGGGATTAGTCGGCTATGAGATAAATCCCAATCTGGGGAGCTGCGCCACGCTGGTGTGGCAGCTCCTTGTGAGTGAGGGCTATCCGATAAACGACGATAAAAAGCTTGGTACGGCGCTTTACTATGGGCTTTACCGTGATACAAACCAGTTTACGGAGCTTTTTTATCCGCTTGACAGGGATATGCGAGAGGCAGTCACGACGGACAAAAATGTGCTGCATCTTTTGAAAAACTCAAACCTGACGCTTGAGGAGCTGGAGATAGCGGGTATAGCGCTTATCAAATACATATATAACAACGATTTTCACTACGCCATTATCCAGACAAAGCCTTGTGACCCCAATCTCCTTGGCATAATAAGCGATTTCATCATCCAGGTTGACGAGATTTACACATGCGTAGTGTTTAATCACACGCCGGAGGGATACAAATATTCCGTGAGGAGCTGCATCAGGGAAGTGCGGGCAAACGAGCTTGCGCAGTTTCTTGCGCAGGACATAGGCACGGGCGGCGGACATACAGAGCGCGCAGGCGGTTTTTTGAGTGAAAGAAAATATGAGCAGTATTATCCCGTGCTGCATTCCGAGGCGTACTTTGGCAATAAAATGAATGAGTATTTTGAGAGCTACGATATAATAGACCTTGGAAAATGCAAGCCTGATATAGAGGGCATGGACGTGTACGAGAGCAAAAAGAACAATATCGGCTACGTGGAGGCGGCGGCGCTTTTGCCGGTCGGCGCGCAATGCGTTTTGAGGTCTCTTAGCGGTGATATGGAGCTTTTGATTGACGAGGATATCTATATTTTGGTGGGAGAGAACAGCAGAGTGCGGGTGACGTCAAAGACTGAATTTGAGTCGGAGTACCGGAAACTTTCTGACAACTATGATGAGACGCTTGAGTATGCGCCTAAGTTAAAGGTCAAAGATTCTGCTGATGACATAGACCTTTTAGACTATATGAAGCTTTGCACGAACAAAAAAATAACAAAGGTGTATGCGAAACAGCTTACAAGAGGCGTCAAGCTGTTTGTGCCAAAGTCGGACGAATATATGCTTGGCAAGATAGGGGACTACCTGATTGCGGACTGCGAGCGCACACATAGCATGAGAATAGTGGAGCAGGGAATGTTTGGCAGGCTTTACCAAAAGATATGATTAAAGGGTGGCATAGGTGAATCGGTGTGCTGTACAAAAAATACATGATATATGAGGATGCAATGGAAATAATGGTGCCTGCCTTTTTGAAAATGGAGCGTGAGCGTTTTTTGTCAGGCTACAACTGGTTTTCCGAGGACAGGAAGATGGCGATAAACGTCGCAAGGGGCAGTGACGCTTTGAACGACGAGCGGCTGTATTTGCGCATGGGTGAGTATTATAAGCGGTTTAGCTCAAATATGGCAGGTTTTGAGTGCAATAAGATAAGCAGACGCGAAATATACGGGCGTTCATATGGGGAAATGCGTTATACTACGGATGTTTCGGGCTATTGCTTTTACAATGTTTTTATGCTCGGACGTCTGAAAGGACGGGAGCTTGTGATAAATTTGCAGGGCGTGGAAGACGGCGGCGATGAAATCGGCCATATATTTGACAACGTTTCGGCGTCTGTGAAGATTTTTGACAAAAAAGGTGACGGAGGCAGCGCAAATGATAGTTAGGGAAAATGACCGGCAGCTCTCTTTTTTGTTTCAGGAGCCTGCATTGTGTTTTGAGATGAGCTGCAAAATCCTGGAGCAGGAAAAAATATCGAATATGCTGCCGTTTGAGGTAAAACATGGCGACAGCGGCGAGGAGCTTATATTCAGTCTTGAATTGCCAAATATAGCACATTTGTCGGAGGTACTTGACAAATTTAGTGATAATGATATTATAGATTTGCTTTATGAATTGTTTTTTGTCTGTGAAAAGGTTGAGGAAAACGGCTTTTTAAAGAAAGAATGTGTCTGGTACAAGTACGAGCATATATTTTATGATTTGGAGAACAGACGTCCTATGCTTGCGCTGCTACCCATAACAGGGGAGTTTCGTTATGGCGAAAGCTTAGACTGGGGCGGGCGGCTTGAACAGACCGTAGAGCATATAGCGGCATTTCTTTCGGCAAACAAGGCGCGGCGTGTAGTTGATATTGCGTCAATGTTTGCGGGAGGGCATCTTGGCATAAGCGATGCGCTATGCGAGATAAATAAGCTTGGTCTGGGGACTTCCGATTTGCTCGTAGAAAAAAAAGTTTCGGAGCCGAATGCCGTGCTCAGGCTTTTGTATGTAAGCAGAGATGGCGAGCTTGTTTTTAACATAGACGAGAGCGACTTCGTCATCGGGAAAAAAGAAAGCGATGCAAGCGGAGGCATACCGGATACTGTCTCAAGGGCAGTCAGCAGGCGTCACTGCAATATAATAAAGCTCAACAATAAATATTTTGTACAGGATTTGGACAGCACGAACCACACATTTGTAAACGGCGAGTTTATTCCGCCATATGAGATAATGGAGCTTGCGGACAATGATATATTGAGCGTGGCGGATGTGGAGTTTAGGGTCAGCATTTTAAAAGGAGGACTATTATGAAAAATACAGTCGAAATCAGATGGCACGGCCGCGGAGGGCAAGGCGCGAAGACGGCGGCGCTTTTGCTTGCCGATGTCGCGTTTAAGACGGGAAAGTATGTGCAGGGCTTTCCGGAGTACGGACCTGAAAGAATGGGAGCGCCGATTACGGCATACAACCGCATAAGCGAAGACGAGATAACGGTTCATTCAAATATCTATGAGCCTGATTATGTGGTTGTGGTTGACGAGACTTTGCTTGACAGCATTGACGTGACAAAGGGATTAAAGACGGAGGGCGCTGTCATCGTCAATACGGAGCATACAAAGGAGGAGATAATGCGCCATTTGAATGGATACGAGGGGACGGTCTATACTGTGGACGCAAAGAGTATTTCGATGAAGGCGCTTGGCAAAAACTATCCCAATTCGCCTATGCTTGCCGCGACTGTAGCAGTGTCGGGCATTATGGGGGAGGAGGAGTTTTTGTCGGAGATGGAAAGTTCTTTTCAGCATAAATTTGCTAAAAAGCCGGAGGTTATTGACGGAAATATGCAGGCGTTGAAGATGGCGTTTGATACAATAAAAAAACATTAATGTTTTTGGTTAGTGGGAGGTTAGTATGGCGATACATGATAGGATAAATGAAAAGAGTCCCTGGACGGATATAACGGAAGGGAACAAGATATATGAGGCGGCGACTTCGAGGGACTTTTGTACGGGCGAGTGGAGGACCTCGACGCCGATTTGGGATGATGAAAAGTGCAGGCAGTGCTTGCTGTGTGCGCCTGTATGTCCTGATTCGTCAATTCCTGTGAGAAAAGGGGAGAGGATGGATTTTGACTATATGCATTGTAAGGGGTGCGGTATATGTGCGAAGGTGTGTCCGTTTGGGGCGATATATATGAGAGAGGGAAAGAATGAAAAGATTTTCTAAGGCACTAAAAGACGGTGCCTAAGAAAATCTAAGTTTCATTCTGAGAAAAGATTTTCTAAATTCTATGTTGTTGAATAAAGTGAATAAAGTAAAAAAATGTTTATTGTAAAAAGGAGAAAGTAAGGATGGCCATTAGGGAGAGATTGTCTGGAAATGAGGCTGTGGCGTATGCGATTAAGCAGATTAATCCGGATGTGATGCCGGCATTTCCGATTACGCCGTCTACGGAGATACCGCAGTATGTGGCAAATTACATAGCAAACGGCGAGATAGATACGGAGTTTATACATGTGGAGAGTGAACATAGTGCGATGAGTGCGACTGTGGGGGCGTCGGCAGCGGGTGCGAGGGCTGTGACGGCGACTTCATCATGTGGCATGGCGCTTATGTGGGAGGAGCTTTATGTGGCGGCGTCAAACAGGCTGCCTATAGTGCTGGCTCTTGTAAACAGGGCGCTTTCGGGGCCGATAAATATTAATGCGGACCATTCGGACAGTATGGGCGCGAGGGATTCTGGTTGGATTCAGATTTATGCGGAGTCAAATCAGGAGGTGTATGATAATTATATTCAGGCGTTTCCGATTGCGGAAAACAAAAAAGTGCATCTTCCTGTGATGGTATGTCAGGACGGCTTTATTACAAGCCATGGTGTGGAGAACATTATGCTTATCGAAGATGATAAGGTTAAGGCGTTTGTGGGCGAGTATGAACCTGAACACTATCTTTTAAATGCTGACGAGCGCATTGCAGTGGGACCGTATGCTGTATCAAATTATTATATGGAAACAAAGCGCGGACAGCGTGAGGCTATGCTGAATGCGCGCGAGGTCATTCTTGAAGTGGCGGAAAAATTCGAGAAAATGACGGGGCGGAAATACGGTTTCTTTGAGGAATATCGTATGGAAGATGCCGAGTATGCGGTAGTAATCATAGGCTCTGCGGCAGGTACGTGTAAGGCGGCGATAGAGCATATCAGAAGTACCACTGGGAAAAAGGTCGGTCTTATCAAAATAAGGGTATTCAGGCCGTTTCCGGAGGAGGAGATAGCACGCGCCCTTGCCAATGTCAAGGCTGTGGCGATTATGGACAGAAGCGAGATGTTTGCGGGCACGAGCGGACCGCTTGGCGCGGAAGTGCGTGCGGCAATGTATCAGGCGCATGCCAAGGCGGAGGTCGTAAATTATTTCTACGGACTTGGCGGCAGGGATATCACTGTTTCTGATTTTGAAAGAGTATATGAAAATCTTGAAAAGATGGCTGAAACACATACGGTTATCGGAATGTATGATTATATAGGATTGCGTGAATAATAGCGTTTTTCGTTATGATTTATAGCCGCTAAAGCGGCATGGAGGATAGTATGGAACAGGTTTGGGAAAAAGCATATGATTTTAAGAAAGTTTTGAGTAAGCCTGAGCGTCTTGCGGGCGGGCATAGGATGTGCGCGGGATGTGGCGGTACAGTTACTGTGCGGACTGTGTTAAGAGCATTGGAGGAGGGCGACAGGGCTGTAATCGGAAATGCGACAGGCTGCCTTGAGGTTTCCTCGTTTATGTATCCTTATACGGCATATGAGGACAGTTACATACACAACGCGTTTGAAAACGCGGGCGCGACGCTTTCAGGCGTTGAAACCGCTTATAATGTGCTTAAGAAAAAAGGCAAAATAAAGGAAAACTTTAAGTTTATTACTTTTGGCGGTGACGGCGGCACATATGATATAGGCTTTCAGTCATTATCAGGGGCAATGGAGCGCGGTCACGACATGGTGTATGTGTGCTATGATAACGGCGCGTATATGAATACCGGTACGCAGCGTTCATCTGCCACGCCGCAGTATGCCGATACTACTACAACTCCCGCAGGAAAGGTTTCGGCGGGGAAAGTTCAGGTGCGTAAGGATTTGGCAGCTATCATAGCGGAGCATCACGTACCGTATGTGGGGCAAAGTACATTTACGGCAAATTTCAAGGACTTGTATACAAAGGCGCAGAAAGCGATTTATACGCCTGGCCCCGCTTTCTTAAATGTAATGTCACCGTGTCCGAGGGGCTGGGGATATGAGCCGAGCGAGATGATGAATATTTGCAAGCTTGCGATAGATACCTGCTACTGGACAATGTTTGAAGTGATTGACGGCAAATGGGTACTTAATTATGAGCCAAAGAATAAGCTGCCGATAGAGGACTTTTTAAGGCCGCAGAGACGCTTTAAGCATCTTTTCAAAAAGGAGAATGAGGAGCTTATACCGCTGTTCCAGGCAGAGGTTGACAAGCGCTGGGAGGAGCTCAGGAATAGGTGCGAGTAGGTATAGACATCGGGGTGTCAGGCAGAATATTTGATGATATTAATAGGATGAGGCAAAATATGAATAAAAAATTTATTTTTGCGACATTGATTTTTACTCTTGTATTTGGCTATGGCATAACTGCATATGCGCAGCCTGAGATGATGTCGGACGGTACTGTTTTTGACGCTGAATATTATGCGGCGGCATATCCCGATGTGGCGGCTGCGGTGGGACATGATAAGGAAGCCTTGTATCTGCATTATACTACTTTCGGAAAATCAGAGGGTCGTTTGGCGACTAATCCGGATGACGCCGAAAAGGTGGCAAAAATGCAGTCAGAAATCAAGACAGTTACGATATCTTTTGCGGGAGACTGTACATTGGGCGGCTACAAGGGGCAGGGCAGAGGGAACCAATGGCGTGATTACTACGAGCTGTATGGCAATGATTATTTCTTTAAAAATGTAAAGGAAATTTTTGAAAATGATGATATTACGTTTGTAAATCTTGAGGGCGCGCTGACACAACATGAGCAGGTTGTTGAAAAGACATATCCAATCAAGGGCGAGCCAGAGCACGTAGGAGCCTTGCTTAGCGGCTCGATAGAGGCTGTAAGCATGGCAAACAATCACACATATGACTGCGGGCAGTCAGGCTATGATTCGTGCAGACAGTTATTGACTGACAATGGCATTGCATACTGTGGCGGGACGCAAACATGTACTTTGGAGCGAAACGGCGTGAAAGTGGGCTTTATAGGGCTTAACTGTCTGGGAAACAGCGTCAGTTCATTGACGGGCAGCCTAAAAAGACTTACAGCGGATTTGCGGGGCAATGGGTGCAGCATTATTTGTGTTATGTTCCATGGCGGAATTGAGGGCGAATATGAAAGCAACGCTGCAACGGAGGCATTTGCGCATAGCGCTGTGGATTGCGGAGCCGATATTGTTATCGGTGCACACCCTCATGTGGTACAGGGCATTGAGATATATAACGGAAAGGTTATCTGCTATAGCTTAGGCAATTTCAGTTTTGGAGCAAACAGAAATCCGCAGGATAAAGACACATTTATATTTCAGCAGACATTTATGGTAGGAAACGACGGTAAGGCGTTTTACGGTAAAAGCAATGTAATTCCATGCAAAATATCGTCTACGGACACAAAGAATGATTACTGTCCGACGCCTCAGACGGGAGCAGAGTATGACCGCATAATGCAGAAGTTGGAAAGAAGCAGCAGAAAATATTCTGTAAGTTATTTTGATATGTAAATAATAAAATCAAAAAGGTCTGAGCTTTGTAAAAAAGTTTCGGACCTTTTTACAAAACTCAGACCTGTAAAATCATGAAAGCGGCTGAATGATTACGATGTGAGCGAAGCCTCAAATTCCTGTCTGGCAGCCTCTATCTCAGCCTGTTTTTTTGCTTCGTCTTCTGCGGCCTCGCGCATGAGACGTTCATATATGGCGTTTGCCTCTTTTATTATCTCGTCCTGTTCGGGCGGGAGCACTACCTCTTTTGTGTTTCTGGAGCTGTATATTGAGCTGCTACTGGCACTTTGGACGGGTGCAAAATTTTGCACGCCGCCGGATATCAGCGAATCGACATTGCCTTGATTGCTTGATATGCTTAAGATAGCATCGAGAGCTGCCTGAGTATCGGCATCTACGGGTTTCTGACCGTACAGTCCTGAATATGAACCTGTGGTGGCATTATATGCGGAGCTGTCCTCTATTGACATATCGGATGCTGCCATATCTGCTGCCGAAGCCTCAGCTTCTTTTTGTTCGAGTGCGAGCCGTTCTTCTTCGGCTTCAATGCGCAGAGCTTCTTCTTTTTCTTCGGGAGAAGGCCATATACGGAATACTTCGGGATTATATGTAACTAACCACCATTTTATCACATGGGGATAATATCTCTTGAAAAAACAAGCTGTGGCAACGTCCGTCATCTGATTACACCATCTTTCACACATATATATACCTATTTTAACATATATCGGCAAAAATCCATAGACCAAAAAGAATATTTGTATAAATTTTATAAAAATTTTCCACAATTCCGATGTTTTTTTCATGTGCGCGGTAATAAGGATTATGTGTTAAGTCAAGCTGTGCGAGGAATTGTAAATTAAAAATAAAAACAATGATAATAATATAAATTGAATTGACAATATGAAAAACTATGTTATAGTAGATATAGAACAGATGAAACAATGACAACTTTATATTTCCTTGATTTTAAAATTGAGGGATATGTATTAGGTGTTGCGAAAGGTTTTCTAAGCCGGCCGAATTTAGTCAAAATATATAAAAAATCGGCTAGGTGCAGCAAGCTGCAAGACGCCGCTTATTTTATATATTTTGACTAAATTCTATGTTGTCGAATAGAGTTTCGCAAATGCCTGGAGAGATTTATTGTAAAGAAAAGGAGGATAGTTATGAACATACAGAAATTTACGCAGAAATCAATGGAGGCGGTTAATGCTTGTGAGAAGATTGCTATGGAATATGGCAATCAGGAGCTTGAGCAGGAGCATTTGCTTTATGCTCTGCTTACGATTGATGACAGTCTGATATTAAAGCTTACGGAGAAAATGGAGATAAACAGCTCATATTTTTTGGAGCGCGTGCAAAAGGCGCTTGAAAAGAGGGTGAAGGTTCAGGGGGGGCAGCCTTATGTTGGGCAGTATCTTAATAAGGTGCTTATAAACGCTGAGGATGAGGCGAAGCGTATGGGCGACGAGTATGTGTCGGTTGAGCATCTTTTCCTTGCGATGCTTCAAAATCCGAATAAGGAGATAAAGGAGATTTTCAGGGAATACGGCATTACTAGGGAGCGTTTTTTGAAGGCGCTTTCTGAGGTGCGGGGTAATCAGCGTGTCACGAGTGATAATCCGGAGGCGACGTACGATACGCTTGAAAAATACGGGCAGGATTTGGTGGAGAGGGCGAGAAATCAAAAACTTGACCCTGTAATCGGCAGGGATAATGAGATAAGGAACATTATTCGTATACTTTCCAGGAAGACGAAGAACAATCCTGTGCTGATAGGCGAGCCGGGCGTCGGTAAGACGGCTGTTGTGGAAGGGCTTGCGCAGCGTATTGTGAGGGGCGATGTGCCGCAGGGGCTTAAAGACAAGAAGGTATTTTCGCTTGATATGGGCGCGCTTGTGGCGGGGGCGAAGTACCGCGGAGAGTTTGAGGAGCGCCTTAAGGCTGTGCTGGAAGATGTGAAAAACAGTGACGGTCAGATTATACTTTTCATAGACGAGTTGCACACTATAGTCGGCGCGGGCAAGAGCGAGGGCGCGATGGACGCGGGAAATATGCTTAAGCCAATGCTTGCAAGAGGCGAGCTGCACTGCATAGGCGCGACTACGCTTGACGAGTACAGACAGTATATTGAAAAAGACCCAGCTCTGGAGCGGCGTTTCCAGCCAGTGATGGTTGACGAGCCGACTGTGGAGGATACAATCAGCATTTTGAGAGGGTTAAAGGAGCGCTACGAGGTATTTCACGGCGTAAAGATAATGGACAATGCGCTCGTGAGCGCGGCTGTGCTATCAAACAGGTATATTTCGGACAGATTCCTGCCCGATAAGGCGATAGACTTGGTTGACGAGGCGTGCGCTATGATAAAGACGGAGCTTGATTCGCTCCCCGCCGAGCTTGACGAGCTGCAGAGGCGCATTATGCAGATGGAGATAGAGGTCGCCGCCCTCAAAAAAGAGGAGGACCATTTAAGCCAGGAAAGGCTTGAGGCGCTGCAGGCTGAGCTTGCGGGGCAAAAGGAGGAGTTTGCCAACAGGAAAGCTCAGTGGGACAATGAGAAGGCGTGCGTTGAGCGTCTTTCAAAGCTCAGGGAGGACATAGAGGAGTTAAACAATCAGATACAGATAGCGCAGCGTGAGGGCAATCTCGAAAAGGCGGCGGAGCTAAGCTATGGAAAGCTGCCGGAGCTTAAGCGTCAGCTTGAGGCTGAGGAGCAGCAGGTAAACGCGCGTGAAATGTCGCTTGTGCATGAGAGCGTTTCTGAGGAGGAAATCGCAAAGATTATATCGCGCTGGACGGGTATTCCCGTGGCAAAGCTCAATGAGAGCGAGCGCAGCAAGACGCTTCATCTTGACGAGGAGCTGCACAAGAGGGTTATCGGACAAAATGAAGGCGTCACCAAAGTGACAGAGGCGATAATACGCTCAAAGGCGGGCATAAAAGACCCTGAAAAACCGATTGGCTCGTTCCTGTTTCTCGGGCCTACAGGTGTGGGCAAGACTGAGCTTGCCAAAGCGCTGGCGGCGTCGCTCTTTGATGATGAGACAAATATGGTGCGAATTGATATGAGCGAATATATGGAGAAACATTCCGTATCAAGGCTTATCGGAGCGCCTCCCGGATATGTCGGCTATGACGAGGGCGGGCAGCTTACGGAGGCAGTGCGCAGAAAGCCTTACAGCGTAGTGCTTTTTGATGAGGTCGAGAAAGCTCACCCTGATGTGTTCAATATCCTTTTGCAGGTGCTTGATGACGGGCGCATCACGGATTCGCAGGGGCGCACTGTGGATTTTAAAAACACGATACTGATAATGACTTCAAATATAGGAGCGCATTATCTTCTGGAGGGCATAGATGCCAATGGCGAGATAGAGCAGTCTGCGCAGGATATGGTTATGGGCGAGCTGAGGAACCATTTCAGACCTGAGTTTTTGAACCGCCTTGATGAGATAATAATGTTTAAGCCGCTTACAAAGGACAATATCGGAGGCATTATCAAGCTTATCCTGAATGACATTAATGCAAGGCTTGCCGACAGGGAGCTTAGCATAGAGATAGACGAGCAGGCGCAGCGGTTTATTGTGGAAAACGGTTACGACCCTGTATACGGTGCAAGGCCGCTGAAACGTTATATCCAGAAATATGTGGAGACGCTTGCCGCGAAGTTGATACTTTCGGAGGAGGTAAGGATGGGCGATACCATACTGATAGAGCTTGATGCTGATAAGCAGGAGTTGACGGCGCGGCGGAAGTAATGATGGATTTTGAAAAACGCACTTGCGGGGATTGCAGGTGCGTTTTTTGTATGCTTTGACTTTGATATGTGGCCGTAGCATATGAAATTTTATTGTAATTTACCTCATATTTTAGTAAGTGAATTAATATTTTTTATGTTTGAATATAGATAATGATGTTACCATATCTAAACAAAATTTTAAAAAGTTGTATTAATTTTGACATTTCAGCATTTATTTTTGCTAAATGCTTGTCAAAAATCTGTTGTTTTGTTAGAATGGAAAATGCAGCAGACAGCGTAGGTCTGATGCGCAATCTAAATTTCGCAAATGGATACAGGCTTTAATTTTCTGAAAATTTCAAGCACAAAATCCCAGCAAATAAACGATAAAAAATAATATAGCGAAGTTATCATAGTTTATGAAGAAAGCGAGGAGGACAAAATTTGGCATCAAAACACAGGCAGGCTATTGTAAAACTTATTAAAACATCATATAATAAAGGCAGGCAGGGCATATGAAAATAAAGAAATTTGAGGAGCTGACATTTGCCGACAGGTTTATCTTTTTCAAGGTAATGCAGGACGCGGATATATGCAAGAGGCTGCTTGAAATTATTTTAAATATCGAAATTGACTATATCAAGTATCTTGAGGGTGAAAAAACTATTGAGTCGGCATATGCTGCAAAGAGCATACGTCTGGACATATATGTGAAGGACGGTAATGGCACAGCATATAATGTGGAAATGCAGACGGCGTATATGCTTAATCTGCCGCCTAGAAGCCGCTATTACCAGAGCATAATCGATGCAGAATTGCTTGAAAAGGGTACTCCATATGAAAGCCTTGGCAAAAGCTTTGTTATATTCATATGCCTATCGGATATTTTTCACAGGGGACGTCACATTTATACTTTTGAGAACAGATGTATTGAGGACACGGGGCTTGCTTTGGGTGACGGCACAAGGAAGATATTCCTCAATCCGTACTCAGATATGGACGATGTCACGTCCGAGCTTGCAAATTTTTTGAAGTATCTCGCTACAGGCGAGGCGGTTGACAATTTCACGGAAAGGCTGGTGAATGCAGTGGAAACAGCAAAAAGAAATCCGCGGCTGATGGTAGAATACATGTCGTATTACGCAGACCAGGAAGACCGCAAGGCGGAGCAGGAGAGAGTACGAAAGGAAGCACGTATGGAAGCTAAGGCAGAGATTATAGTCCAGATGCTCAAAGGTGGTCTTAGCTATGAGGATATTGCAAAAATATTAAGCATATCAACTGACGAGGTAAAAGAAATGGAAGGCTTTGCACCGACAAATATTTGATAGGTTTTTGGCTGGTTTACAAATTTAGATGTACTACAGCTTGGCGGAAAATTTGTTGTGGTAAATCTTTCATTTGGTAAAATGAGAAGAGAATGTAACCTTCAGCCGTTTTGAGGAAAAAATTCATAAAGTGCATTTTGATTATCTATGGAGTGTGCTTTGAGCTGCGGTTGAGCATGATGATAAAAAATAACACGAATTATTTTATAAAGGTGTCTGTAAATAAGCGGGCATCTTTTTTTGTGCCTTTTTTACATAGATTTTACAATACTGCGGTAATAGATTTAACACACGGATTTTATCATATAACCATAGCCGGCAAGGCTAAATAAAAACAAAGTGAATAAAGGAGAATTATGAAAATGAAAACAGGAAACACGAAAAGATTTGCACTTACGGCTGTTATAGCGGCAGTGGCTTTCGCAATGCTTACGGGTTGCTCAAAGAGCGAGGCGGGTACGGTATCGACTGATGGCTCTACCTCTATGGAGGAGGTAATCGGCGTGCTTGGCGAGGCGTTTATGGAGGAGAACAAAAATATCACATTTACATACAACCCTACAGGTTCAGGCTCGGGCATACAGGCTGTACAGGAGGGACGCTGCGACATAGGGCTTTCGAGCAGGAGCTTAAAGGACGATGAAAAGGCGGGCGGACTTACGGAAACGGTGCTTGCCTATGACGGTATAGCAGTGATAGTAAACAATGAAAATGCTGTGAATGATTTGGACTTGGACACAATCGCAAAGATTTACAAGGGCGAGATTACAAACTGGTCCGAGGTCGGCGGCAATGACACGCAGATAGTCCTGATTGGGCGCGAGGCGGGCAGTGGCACGAGAGACGGCTTTGAGTCGATTACAGGCACGGAGGACGAGTGCCAGTACAGACAGGAGCTTACATCTACAGGCGACGTAATCACTACGGTGTCGCAAAATCCCGACGCAATCGGTTACGCTTCGCTTTCTGCGGTAAGCGACAGCATAAAGGCTTTGACGGTCGGAGGGGTTGCGCCGAATGAGGCTACGGTAAAGGACGGCTCATATGTGATACAGCGTCCGTTTGTGCTTGTCACAAAAAATGACACAAAGCTTTCTGCAGCCGCTCAGAAGTTCTTTGATTTTGCAACGTCGGCTGATGCCGTGGAGCTTATTTCAAGCGCGGGCGTTGTGGCAGCAAAGTAAAACAATAAAAGCTGCATATTGATAATTTCCTAGTGCTTAGAGAAACTCAGTGCAGCATTTTTTCAGATTTACTTTAGGTAACTATGGTCGAATAGGCAATTTGGCAATTTGACAACCCATTAAATTAAAAAAATAGAAGTTAGTTTGAATATGGCAGCATGGAGGGATTGCAATGAAGAATAAAAAGGCATTTGGAAAAATATTTGAGGCGGTAATGCATGCCGTATTTTTGCTGCTTGGATTAGTCACTGTGGGCTGTGTCCTGCTGATTACGGTTTATCTGGTTATCGCAGGGCTGCCCGCGATACGCAAGATAGGCATAGTTAATTTTGTGTGCGGGGACACTTGGCGCTCTACGGCAAATCCGCCGTCGTTTGGTATTTTGCCGTTTATCATGACGAGTATATATGGGACGGCGGGCGCTATAGTGATTGGAGTGCCTGTAGGCTTTTTGACAGCTGTGTATTTGGCAAAGCTTGCTAAGCCTGCGGTAAGGTCAGTGGTGTCAGGCGCTGTGAGCCTTTTGGCGGGCATTCCGTCTGTAGTTTACGGGCTTGTGGGCATGCTCGTATTAGTGCCGAATATACGCAGGCTTTTCCACATTCCCGACGGTTCAAGCCTCTTTGCGGCGATAATAGTGCTTGCGATTATGATTTTGCCGTCGATAATAAATGTGTCGGTTACGGCGCTGGAGGCTGTGCCGAGGGAGTATGAGGACGCTTCGCTTGCGCTTGGAGCTACGCCTGTGGAAACGTATTTCAGGGTGTCTGTGCCAGCGGCAAAGAGTGGTATCGCGGCGGCTGTGGTGCTTGGCGTGGGTAGGGCGATAGGCGAGGCGATGGCGGTCATGATGGTTTCAGGCAATGCGCCGAATATGCCGTCGCTTTTCCAGAGTGTGCGTTTTTTGACTACGGCTGTGGCAAGTGAGATGGCGTATGCGAGCGGTCTGCAGCGGGAGGCTCTGTTTTCTATCGCGCTGGTGCTGTTTTTGTTTATTATGCTGATAAATGCGGCGCTGAATTTTTTCTTGAAGAAACGGTAAGAAAGCGGGTATTTGCGAAGGTTAGTCTAATGAGTCCGAATTTAGTCAAAATATATAAAAATCGCATCAATGTACTGTATCGCAGATACAGTACATATGTGCAGCAAGCTGCAAGACGCTGCTTATTTTATATATTTTGCCTAAATTCTATGTTATGGAAAGAGTTTTGTAAATGTTTAATTAAAAATTGTACGGAGGTTTAGTCTGAATGAATGGTCGTGTTTCCGTTAAAAGAAGGGCATATATATGCTTTATGCGCGTGGTGATGGCGATTTGTGCCGCGCTTACGTGTATGCTGGTGCTTTTTATGGTGTGTTATGTGCTGATTAAGGGCATACCGAATATTTCATGGGCGCTGCTGTCTACCAAGCCAAGCTACCTGTCGGGGCAGATAGGGATTTTGCCTGATATATTGAATACGGTCTACATAATAATAGCGTCGCTTGTGCTTGTGATACCGTTTGGCGCGGGTGCGGCTGTGTATTTGACGGAGTATGCCAAGAATAAAAAAATAGTCGCGGTAATTGAGTATGCGGCGGAGACGCTTTCGGGCATCCCGTCAATCATATACGGGCTTGTGGGTATGCTTGTGTTTTGTGAGTTCTTTAATATGAAAACATCGTTGCTTGCGGGGGCACTTACGCTTGTGGTGATGAATTTGCCTACTATTATGAGGACGACGCAGGAGAGTCTTAAAACTGTGCCGCAAAGATACAGGGAGGGTGCGTTTGGGCTTGGTGCGGGTAAATGGCGTGTGATACGCACTGTGGTGCTTCCAGGGTGTGTGGACGGAATTGTGACGGGGTGCATTTTGTGCTCGGGCAGGATTTTGGGAGAGTCGGCGGCGCTGCTGTTTACGGCGGGGTTTGCGCATGCTTTGAATGGATTTATAGACGGGCTGGGGAGTGCGGGGGCGACGCTTACTGTGGCGCTTTATGTGTATGCGAAGGAGCAGGGGGAGTTTGGGGTTGCGTTTGCGATCGCGGCGATACTTATGGTGTTGACTTTGATTATAAATATGCTGGCTGTGTTCGTTGGAAAATATTTCAGAAAAAAGAACAGCTAACAGAGCTGCTGCGGAATGTGTTCTAAGCCGTCCGAATTTAGTCAAAATATATAAAAATCGCATCAATGTACTGTATCGCAGATACAGTACATATGTGCAGCAAGCTACAAGACGCTGCTTATTTTATATATTTTGCCTAAATTCTACGTTGTCGAGTAGAGTGCGGTAAACACTTGATTAAAAAATGGCAGAAAGGAGAATGTTATGGGTGATATTATTACTGTAAAGGATATGTGCCTGTGGTACGGAAGTGTTCAGGCGCTTAAAAATATAAATATGTCGATTCCCGAGAAAAACATTACGGCGCTGATAGGACCGTCGGGATGCGGAAAATCTACATTTTTAAAAACGCTTAACAGAATGAATGATTTAGTGCCGTCGGTAAAAATAACGGGTGAAATTTGTTATAATGGGGAGGATATTTTTGCTCCGTCTGTGGATGTCAACATGCTTAGAAAAGAGGTGGGAATGGTGTTCCAAAAGCCAAACCCGTTTCCAATGAGCATTTACGACAACATAGCGTATGGACCGAGGACGCATGGGATTACGAGCCGCGTAAGGCTTGATGATATTGTGGAGAGGTCGCTTAGGGACGCGGCGATATGGGACGAGGTAAAGGACAGGCTTAAAAAGAACGCGCTGGGACTTTCGGGCGGGCAGCAGCAGAGGCTTTGCATTGCGAGGGCGCTTGCGGTCAAGCCGCGCGTGCTGCTGATGGATGAGCCTACTAGTGCACTTGACCCTATTTCCACGTCAAAGATAGAGGACTTGGCGATTTCGCTAAAGGAAAAGTATACGATAATCATAGTTACACACAATATGCAGCAGGCTGTGCGCATATCCGACAGGACGGCGTTTTTCCTGCTGGGTGAGTTGATTGAGTATGGCGATACGGAGAGATTGTTTTCGCAGCCTGCCGACAAGCGGACGGAGGACTATATTACGGGGAGGTTTGGATGATGAGGGATAAATTTAACGAACAGCTTGCATTGCTTAAACAGGAGCTTATGGAAATGGGTGAACTCTGCGAAAAGGTGATAGAACTTGTCGCGTCGGCGCTTTCTCAGGGCGGCGGCGAGGAAACGGCGGAAGTGGCGGCGCTTGACAGGGAGATTGACGAAAAAGAGAGAAATATTGAGGCGATATGCCTTAGGCTTTTACTGCAGCAGCAGCCTGTCGCGGGTGATTTGAGGCAGGTTTCGGCGGCGCTTAAAATGGTGACGGATATGGAGCGCATAGGCGACCAGGCGGAGGATATAGCGGAAATCATAGTATATCTTGGCGGGCGCGTGCCAGAAGAAAGCATACAAATCCGCGAGATGGCGGCTGCCGCGATAAAAATGGTGACAGACAGCGTGAATGCCTATGTAAAGCAGGACGTGGCGGCAGCCGAGGAGGTTATCGCGTCGGATGATATCGTGGACAATTATTTCGGGAGCGTGCGAAAAAGCCTTATCGGAGTTATCGCGCAAAATCCGTCGGATGGAGAGTATGCGCTTGACTTGCTTATGATTGCCAAATATTTTGAACGAATTGGCGACCATGCGGCGAACATCGCGGAATGGGTGCTGTTTTCGATTACTGGCAAAAAAAATTAAGAAAAAAATTAAGAAACACTAAGGCTGTAAAAGACGCAGCCTAAGTGTTTCTAAATTTTTAGAAAAACGCAAGGGCGGCGTTTTTCCTGAATATATGAGTGTATTTGAGTTGAATTGCTGTTTGAGCGGATTATTGAAATATGAATGTAGGCGCGTTATAATTGATATGTATTGAGTAGTAGTGTTTGTGGAGGTTCACTATGATTTTTTGCGTAGAAGATGACAGCGGAATACGTGATTTGATGATTTACGCTTTAGGCTCGGCGGGATTTGAGGCGCAGGGCTTTACTCGTGGGAGCGAGCTGTTTGACGCACTAAAATGCGGCGAGCCTGAACTTATTATGCTTGACATAATGCTGCCCGGTGAGGACGGCATCGAGATTTTAAAGCACCTGCGCCAAAACGCCGCTACCGCCGAAATCCCAATAATTATGGCGACAGCCAAAGGCACTGAATATGACAAAGTGATAGGACTTGACCTAGGCGCGGACGACTATCTTGCCAAGCCTTTTGGAATGATGGAAATGGTGTCGCGCGTGCGGGCAGTCCTGCGGCGGGCGAAAAACAGCAGTACAGCTAAAATCCTGCGCATAGACGGCTTAGAGCTTGACACAGGCGGACATACAGTCACAGTAGACAGCGAGAGAGTACAGCTTACCCTAAAGGAATATGAACTGCTAAAAATTTTTATGGAAAACACAGGGCTTGTCTTTACCCGCGAGCAGCTTTTGCAAAGCGTGTGGGACACAGATTATATAGGTGAAACAAGGACCGTAGATGTGCATATCGGCATGCTGCGCACAAAACTTGGCAAGTACGGCGATTATATCGAAACTGTGCGCGGTGTAGGATACAGATTTTGCAAGAGAACTAATAAAGTTTAAATGCAAAACATTGCAAATGTATGCGAAGTTTTATTCGATAACATAGAATTTAGGCAAAATATATAAAATAAGCGGCGTCTTGCTGCGTAGCAGCACCTAGCCGCGTTTTTATATATTTTGCCTAAATTCGGACGGTTGAGAAAACATTTCGCAAATACCATAACAAAGGGAACATGAGGGAGAGTGGCATAGAATCATGACAAAACGCATATTTCATTCAATCTGCTTTGTAGCGCTGGGCGTATTCCTTGCGTCAGTCGTGCTGTTTATGGGCGTTCTGTATGACTATTTTTCAGGCGTGCAAAAAGAGCAGCTTAGAACGCAGACAGAGCTTACAGCCAAAGCTGTTTCAGATGAGGGGATAAAATATTTTGACGGGCTTAATGAGCAGGCATACAGGATTACGTGGATTGACGCGGACGGCCATGTACTGTACGATAATCAGTCAAGCGCTGATGAAATGGAAAACCACCTTGAACGCGAGGAAATAAAAGAGGCACTTTCGTCAGGCACAGGCGAAAGCTCGCGATATTCTGTGACACTTATGGAGCGCTCGCTTTACTACGCCAAAAAGCTACCAGACGGCACAGTGATAAGGCTTTCAGTCCTGCAAAACACGCTGCTCACCTTGCTTTTAGGCATGCTGCATCCCATAAGCATGATTTTTATATGCGCAGTCGTCTTCGCGCTTGTATTCGCCATGCGCCTTGCAAAAAAAATCGTCGCGCCGCTAAACAGCTTAAACCTTGAAGAACCCCTCAGCAATGAAGGCTATGACGAGCTTTCCCCGCTTTTAAGGCGCATAGACGCGCAGCAGCGCCAGATAAGGCAGCAGAATGATGAGCTAAAGCAGAATGAACGCCTGCGCAGGGAGTTTACCGCAAACGTTTCACACGAGCTAAAAACCCCGCTGCACACCATAGCAGGCTGCGCGGAGCTTTTGTCCAACAATATGGTAAAGGAGGAAGACAAGGCGGATTTCATAGCGCGTATAAATACGGAGGCGCAGCGCATGATTGCGCTTGTTGAGGATATTATCGGGCTCTCGCAGCTTGACGAAGGCGCTGCTGGCATGAAACGAGAGGACGTGGATTTGTATGAATTGGCATCAGATGAAGTAAAGGCATTGTCTCAGGCAGCACAGAAAGCGCAGGTTGAAATTACGCTTTCCGGTGAAAGCGCTGTAATATACGGGATACCGCGCCTGTTGCAGAGCATAATCCATAACCTTTGCGACAACGCCATAAAATACAATCGCGCGGGCGGCACAGTTACAGTGTCGGTAAAAAATAACAGGGACTTTTTAATGCTGGTGGTGACGGACACAGGCATAGGCATACCGCCAGAGCATCAGGAGCATGTCTTTGAGCGCTTTTACAGAGTGGACAAAAGCCGCTCAAAGGAGCTTGGCGGCACAGGACTTGGACTTTCCATAGTAAAGCACGCCGCAAGGCTGCATGACGCGGAAATCAAGCTGAACAGTGATGTAAATAAAGGAACAACGGTCACAATCATTTTCCCAAAATGAATGTGACCGTAAATAACAGAAGTTATTTTATTATCGCATGCTGCAGCAAAAAGTCTTTCCATATCTCATAGTATTGCGCCTTGATATGCACTTGGTCCCAAGTATATTCTGGGACGAGCGCATTGTCTTCGCATAGTTCGCTTTCGTTTACGTCTATATAAAAAATATTCTTTTTGTCTGCAAGAGTTGATATTGCATTATTTCTGTTTGCAATATTGTCGTTTGTGAATGAGCTGCTTTCTCTTGACTTTCTTTCCGTCACAAAAAGGTTTCCCTGTATGAATATAAGTGCGTTGGGCTGCAGGTTTCGTATATCATCGACTACCTTTTTGTAGTTCTCGCAGAAACTTTCGGGCGTGCCTGTACCGCACTCGTTTATGCCGACCATTATATAAATCTTGCCAAACTGCCTTTCACTCAATACGTCTCTTACAGAAGTCGTTTTACCCTCATAGCTGATTTTGGGCTTGTCGTAGTCATAAATCGTGAGAGATGATTTGCACAAAAATGTCGCACCCTCAATTCCGGCGTAATCCTTTATTCCCACTGTACGCGAGTCGCCGATAAAGCAGGCGTCATTGAAATAATCGTCAGTGGCGGATGTAAAGTTATAGGTCCTGTTTGCCACCACTTCGGCGGCGGCAGAGCCTATTGATGAAAGCAGTGCCATTGCCGAATCGCGCGACGAAACCCTTAGCTGCGATGAGATATCGGGCTGTTCAAGCGCCGCTTGGATTATGTCACTGCATTTTGCAATGGACAAATCAGGCTTTAGCAGACTTTCCGTGTTGTATTTTTGAAAAAAATGGAAATCATTTATGTATAGTCCGTCATGAAAACCTTGCATGGCGACTGCCACGGGTATGTTTTCAATCGAAAAAGTATTCTTTCCGTAATGCCTTATCCCTGCGTAAATACCAAGCGCGGTAAATAAGACCGCTGACACTAATATGAGGATTGTCAGCGTATATGGTTTTTGGCTGTTGTTGTTCATTAAAATCCCTCTTATTTTATTAATAATTACGAATGTGTTCTAAGCCGTCCGAATTTAGTCAAAATATATAAAAAAGCGGCTAGGTGCAGCAAGCTGCAAGACGCCGCTTATTTTATATATTTTGACTAAATTCTATGTTGTCGAATAGAGTTTCGCAAACGTCTATAATATATAGAAAACGGAGCCTATGATGTAGTTTGTGGCAATGCCATTTGTCGGGCGTTAAAAGTTAAAGTATAAAAACGGATTGTTCATGCCAATGGAGAGATAGTACACTGAGCACCAGAAAATCACGAGTGCGAGTATCACTCCAAGTTTCGTGTGGCATATATTCCTGTAAATTCGCTCAGGATAATGCGTGGCGAATATAATGCTTATTATCAGCAGCGGCGCGTATTCTGAAAGCAGACTGGCAAAATCATAAGGGTTTATAACCCTGCCAACCCCGAAAAACGGAAACATGCGGCCAAGATACGTGCCAAGCTCATGAAAATCGCTTATCGCAAACAATGTCCAGCTTACCAGAATATACAAAAACATATACAAATGCGAAAATACCCACGAAAAGAAGTTTTTTGCGGTAAGCCATTTGAGCGTCAGGTTTTTCTCTATAATCTGCAGCACGAATACGAAAAGCCCCCACAAAATAAAGTTCCAAGCGGCCCCATGCCAAAAGCCCACCAAAAGCCAGACGACAAGCAGGTTAAAAGCAGTGCGAAGCTTTCCTTTTCTGTTACCGCCAAGCGGGATATATACATATTCCTTAAACCATGTCCCGAGCGTGATATGCCATCGGCGCCAGAAATCCGTGACGCTCCTTGCCATATAAGGGTGCCTAAAGTTTGCGGGTATCTTGAAACCGAGCATGTCGCCAAGTCCCATTGCCATAAGCGAATATCCGCAGAAATCAAAGTAGAGCTGCATTGAATACGCCAGCGCGCCAAGCCATGCGAGCGGCGTCGAAATGCTTTCAAAGCCTATGGTGCACACTTCGTTCCAGAGTGTGCCGATGCGGTTTGCGATAATGACTTTGTAGCCAAGTCCTATAATAAAGGTTTTTAAGCCGTTGTCAAGATTATTTGCGGAAATGTCACGTTTTGCCAGCGCGCCGCGGATATTTGAATAGACCACGATAGGCCCCGCGATAAGCTGCGGGAACATGCACAAATACGCGCCGAGATTGATAATTGATTTTTCGGCCTCTGTTTTTTGGCGGTAAACGTCTATTATATAGGAAACAATCTGAAACGTATAAAAGCTTATGCCGAGCGGCAGCGCAAGCTCGAGCAGATAAAAATGCCAGTTTATTCCGCATGCCGCGAGTGCATAGTTAATATTTTCTATGAAAAAGTTCGTGTATTTAAAGTAAAGCAGCACGCCAAAGTTGTAAACCAGCGCCGCCAAAAGGACTATGCGCCGTCCTGACACAATCCTCCCGAGAAAGTAATTGACGAAAAGCGAAAGCAGTATCAGAAATAAATATACCGGCTCGCCCAGCGCGTAAAATATCAGGCTCCCAAAAAACAGCAGCGCGTTACGTCTTTGCGGCGGGACTATATAATATAAAATTAAAAAAATGGGCAAAAAAATAAAAATAAACGTCAGGCTGCTGAAAACCATAGTTAATCTCCCAATAAACAAAATATGTCATTGATTAGGGTTTTATTATAACAAATACCGATTAATAATTCCACCGCATTTTTATAAAAAAAATAGTAAGCGGCAAAGCAATGAGTAGACCACAAAATATTGACACGCCACTTAATCTTTTGTAGAATAACAATGGCAAGCTGATTATATGGAGGCATAGTCTTATGGCAGTGAAAAAAAATGTGATGTCTGTTTTACTTATGACGGCAGTATGCGCAATACTTCTGTCAGGTTGTCAATATATTGAAAGCATGAAACAGGAAAAGGACGCAAAAACAAGAGTAGTGCTTACCGTAGGCTTTGATGATGACGAGATTTTTCGCATTGAAAAATCTTCATGCAGGATTGCGGAGCTGATGGTATATCTCACGAACACAAAAAACAGGTACGAAAACGTATACGGCAAGGAGATATGGAACGCCTCATATGACGGTGAGACCTTGGAGGACAATATAAAAGACACGGTGCTTGCAAGTATAGCGAGAGTAAAGGCTATGAACCTGCTTGCTACAAAGTACAATATAACACTTTCTACAGACGAGCAGCAGAGGGTACAGCAGGCGGCGGCAGAGTATTTTTCATCACTGTCCGAGCATGAATGCGAGCGGCTTAACGTAAACGAGGAGCTTATCAAAAACATGTACGTGGAGTACGCGCTTGCCGGAAAAGTGTACGGACATTTAATCGCGGACATAAACCCCGAAATCAGCGATGACGAGGCAAGGACGATAACCGTGCAGCATATTTTCATCAAGACTTATACACTGAATGAAAACGGCGAGCAGATACCGTATTCCGAGGCGGCGAAAGAGAACGCGTACAAGCGCGCGCAGGAGGCGCTTGAGAGAGCCAAGAGCGGCGACGAGTTTACAAGCCTTGTAGCCGAGTACAGCGACGACAGCACACCGACCGTTTCTTTCGGAAAAGGCGATGTGGAAAGCGCGATAGAGGAGGCGGCGTTTAATCTTGGAAAAGACGAGATAAGCGGCATAGTGGAAACGTCTCAGGGATATCACATCATAAAGTGCATAAGCACCTTTAACCGAGATGAGACCGACCGCAACAAGGTTAAGATTATCGAGAAACGGCGCACGGAGGTATTCAACGAGGAGTATTCGGGCTTTGTCGATGGGCTTACAAAAAATTTCAACGAGGAGCTTTGGGAAAGCGTGAGCTTTATTGATGATGACGAGGTGACGACGGACAGCTTTTTTGGAATATACCACAAATATTTTGACGAGGAAGAAGAAAATAATTAAAATTGTATAAATAAAGTATTAATTATTAGCACTCAATGCGTTTGAGTGCTAATTTTATCTTGACTTTTATAAAATAGGGGACTAATATATACTATGAAATTAATAAAAGGCGCGACGGACGGCTTAGAAACGTTTCGCATATGCCTGATAAAAGCTAAAAGGAAAGGAATGTGAATTTTTATGTCAGAAAAGAAAGGCAGCTTGTCAATCAACAGTGAAAATATTTTCCCCATTATCAAGAAGTGGCTGTATTCAGACCACGATATATTTTACAGGGAGCTTATCTCAAACGGGTGCGACGCCATCACAAAGCTTAAAAAGCTCGAGATGATGGGCGAGTATGAATTTCCCGACGGAGTTAAAAAAGACATCCATGTAATTGCCAATCCCGAGGCGAAGACGCTCAAATTCATAGATACAGGTCTTGGCATGACGGCGGACGAGGTAGAGGAGTACATCAACCAGATAGCGTTTTCGGGCGCGACGGACTTTATCGAGAAGTACAAGGACAAGACAAATGACGACCAGATTATAGGTCACTTCGGACTTGGCTTTTATTCGGCGTTTATGGTAGCCGACGAGGTGCATATCGACACGCTTTCCTATAAGAAAGACGCAAAGCCCGTACATTGGGAGTGTGACGGCGGTACAGAATTTACTATGACAGAGGGCACAAGAGACGCAGTCGGCACGGAGATTACGCTTTTCATCAATGAGGATTGCCTTGAATTTTGCAACGAGTACAAGGCAAGAGAGGTTATAAAGAAATACTGCGGATTTATGCCGTATGAAATTTACCTTGAAAAGGCAAACGCGCCGGAGGAGTTTGAGACTATAGACCCTGCCGACAAGAAAGACGACGACGTAGTGGTAGAAACTCTTGAGGAAGAAAAAGAGATACCTGCAAAGGACGGCGAGGAGGCAAAGAAAGAAAAGGTCACAAAGCTTAAGATTAAAAAACGCCCCGTGCCTTTAAACGACGTGAACCCGCTTTGGACAAAGCACCCCAATGAGTGTACGGACGACGATTACCGCGACTTTTACCGCAAGGTATTTATGGATTACAAGGAGCCGCTTTTCTGGATACATCTGAATATGGATTATCCGTTTAATATGAAAGGTATCCTGTATTTCCCCAAGATTAATATGGAGTACGAGTCAATCGAGGGTACGATTAAGCTTTACAACAATCAGGTATTTATCGCCGACAATATTAAAGAGGTTATACCGGAGTTTCTGCTTTTGCTTAAGGGCGTAATCGACTGTCCTGACCTGCCGCTCAACGTGTCAAGAAGTGCGCTGCAAAATGACGGATTTGTCACAAAGATAAGCGAATACATCACAAAGAAAGTGGCGGACAAGCTTTCAGGCATGTGCAAGACGGACAAGGAAAATTACGAGAAATACTGGGACGATATCAGCCCGTTCATCAAGTTTGGCTGCTTAAAGGATGACAAGTTCTGCGAGAAGATGACTGACTATATCCTGTTTAAGAACCTTGACGGCAAGTATATGACGCTGCCCGAGTGCCTTGACGTAAAGAAGATTGACCCTGACGATAAGGAGGAGAACGGCGAGAATACGGCAGCGGCTACGGACGCTGAGACAGGCGAGAAGATTGAGGCGGAGGTAGTAAGCGACGGCGGCGAAAGTGCGGACGAGGACGAGGCGGTTGACATACCGACAGAGGACGCGGAGACAAACAAGAAAATCATTTACTATGTTACGGACCTTGTACAGCAGAGCCAGTATGTAAATATGTTCAAGAAAGCGAAGATGGACGCCGTAGTCCTGCCCGACAGGATAGACCAGCCATTTGTATCGCAGCTTGAGGCAAAGAACGAGGGCATCAAGTTCTCTCGTATAGACGCGGACCTTACGGATACTTTCAAGACAAAGAACTCAAAGAAAGTCGAGGAGGAGCTTGCGAAAAAGAGCGAGGAGATTTCAAAGCTCTTTAAGAAAGCGATAAAGAAAGACAACATTACTGTCAAGGTTGAGAAGCTCAAAAATAAGGACATTTCCTCGATGATAACGGTTTCTGAGGAGACGCGCAGAATGCAGGATATGATGAAGATGTATTCTATGCCTGGTATGGATTTTGGGATGAACAAGGAGGGCGAGACGCTTATCCTCAATGCAAACAATCAGCTTGTGGAGTATGTGCTTGAGCATCAGGATGGCGAGAATGTAGGCCTTATTTGCGAACAGCTTTATGACCTTGCGCTGCTGCAGCAGGCGCCGTTGCAGCCGGAGGCTATGACGAAGTTTGTGAACAGGAGTAATAAGATAATGATGCTGCTTACGAAATAATCGGAAGTAATGTAAAAAGCCAAATCTCTCTGCAGATTTAATGTAGGAGTATTTGGCTTTTGGTTGTATTAGGTGATTGTGAAATGTGTTCTAAACAGTCCGAATTTAGTCAAAATATATAAAAACGCGGCTAGGTGCAGCAAGCTGCAAGACGCCGCTTATTTTATATATTTTGCCTAAATTCTATGTTGTCGAATAAAGTTTCGCAAGTGGTTATTTTTGATGTATTATAAGGAGGGGAAAGGTGGCAGGTGGAATTGAAACTTTGGAGATGAATGAACAGGAGGCGTTTTTGGAAAGGTTGTTTTCGGCAAATGATGAGTTTTCGCCGATTCCGTTTTGGTTTTTCAATGATACTCCTGATGAAGGTAAAATAAGAGCGCAGCTTAGGGATTATTTGGAGAAAGGCGTAAACGGGTTTGTATTGCATCCGCGAATTGGACTTCCTGTAGATTTGCCGTATTTGTCAGGTGAGTATTTTAAGGTTGTGAGATTTATTGTCAAAACGGCGGCTGAGCTTGGGATGAAAATTGTTTTATATGATGAGGGGATGTACCCGTCGGGCTCGGCTCATGGAATGGTTGTGGAGAAAAATCCTGATTTTGCGGCAAAGGGAATTGCGCTGCGGGAGAAGAATGACGAGGGCGAGGTTTTGGTAAAGCTTTCCGAAAATCGTTATATTGTAAAGGATTTTACGCGCGGCACAATCAGGGGAATACATTTTGGCGAGGACGATGGCGAAAAGGGGGCTCCGCCTGCTGCTGACATACTTAATCCCGAGGCGGTAAGGCTTTTTATCAGTCTTACGCATGACAGGTATTATGAAAATTTAAAGGAGTATTTTGGCAATACTGTAATTGCGTTTTTCACTGATGAGCCTTGTCCTTTGGGGAGGAATGCGGGGGACTTTCGCGAGTGGGCTGACGGCATGGAAAATGAGATAGAGGAGCAAGGCGGTCGGCTTGATGAGCTTGAGGCTTTGTTTACGGGCGGGGAAAATAGGACTACGGAGATTTACGGCAGGCTGGTTAAAAAGCATTTACGGGAGAGTTTTTATGCCCAGATTTCGGCGTGGTGCGAAAATCATGGTATTGCGCTTATGGGGCATCCTGCCGAGAGTGATGACGTGGAGGAGGAGTTTTATTTTCATATTCCGGGGCAGGATTTGATAATGCGCAGGATTGAACCGCTAAAAGGCGGGATTACAGGGATGGAGTCCGTGCAGGCAAGGCTTGCGGCTGATATAGCAAGGCACTTGAATAGGCGCAGGAATATGAATGAGTGTTTTGGCGTGTGCAGTCGCGGCAATATTCCATGGTATTTTACAGGCGGGGATATGAAGTGGTATATTGACTGGCTGGGAATACGCGGTGTAAATCTGTTTGTGCCGCATGCGTTTTATTACAGTGTGGAGGGGGAAAGAAGCGGGGAAAGGCCGCCTGATGTGGGACCGAATAATATATGGTGGAAATATTACAATTATTTTTCGGACTATATCAAGCGGATATCTTTTCTTATGACCGATTCGGCAAACGGTGCGCGGATTGCTGTGCTTTGTGATAATAACAATGTGCCGTATGACGAGGTTGTGCCTTTGTATGAAAATCAGATAGAGTTTAATTATCTGCCGATACAGCTGTTGGGTAGAGGGCATGTGGAAAATGGCGGATTTTGCATAGGTGGATATTGCTATGAGATAGTATTGGATTTTATTGGTGCGGCGGAAAAAAGTGATAATTTTAACGTGATTAATTCGCTGCGGGATGTAACGGTTTTTAACTCGGTAACAGATGTTATTGAATTGAGCAAAAAACGTGACATAGATGGTAAGGCAGGTATTAATGCTGTTTTGTGCTTTGACTTAAATGACAAGCCTGATTTGCAGGTAGCGTTAAGGGCGACGCATCTAAAAAAAGAAGGAACGGAATATTGGCTGTTGTCAAATGAGGGATATGAATTGCTCTCTACATATGTGAAGTTACCGACGTCCTGTGACATGCCTGCCGCTATGATTGATTTGTGGAGTGGTGAATATCTTGACGCTGTACATAGGGCGGACGAAAAAATGCGGCTTATCTTAAATCCCTTTGAAACAAGGCTTATTGTTGCAGGTTTGGACTATGGTGAGATGAAAAATAGGATAAAACAGCGCAAGTTCCTTGGTGACTGGACGCATTTGTTTGTATTGGTTAAAAAAGGTGATAATCAGGTGGAATATGTTTACCATTACTATGCAGAGCAGGTAGAACCGGAGGGATATTTTAAGGTGCGTGGGGAGGAAATGGCAGAGTGTTGGTGCAATGGTGAATTTGTAGGGGTCAGTTTTTGGAATGACCATTGTTTTGATATTGGAGGAAAGCTGCGTAGCGGAGATAATGAAATATGCTTGCGGTTTACTGGCAATATGGCGAATGTATATGCGGGGGCGGATATTTATTTTGGGTTGCTGTATAAGTAGGTGATTGCAAAGGGCTTTTTGGTGATAGGTAATTGCTAAATGTGTTCTAAGCCGTCCGAATTTAGTCAAAATATATAAAAACGCGGCTAGGTGCAGCAAGCTGCAAGACGCCGCTTATTTTATATATTTTGCCTAAATTCTATGTTGTTGAATAGAGTTTTGTAAATGCCTATTTCTGATGATAAGTGCAGGCGTCAGAAATTTACCCAATAGTAATCAAAAGAATAGAGTTTCGCAAATGCCTATTTCTGATGATAAGGGTAGGAGGAGGCGGTTATAAAACTGTCGCCTCTATTGTTATGCTTTCGGGTATTATGCCGTCGTCTGCTGTAAAAATCAGATTGTAAGTGCCTTTTTGCGTTTCTGTCGTATGCCATTCAAAGATACGTTTGTCTGCGTCAAATACGGCGTTTTCAGGAAGATTTTCGCAGTATACATTAAGCGAAACCTTAGCGCCTTTTACGCTTGGGTTGAGCATAGTCATTTCATTGTACACAATCCCGTCGTCCGCTTTGTCGGATATGTCAGTCGCAGGATTTCTGACAATGAGGGAAAGCTTAATTGTCTCGCCTGCCTGAACTTTGACAGGTTCTATCGGCTGTATGAAAGGTCTGTGGACTGTGAGCGGCAGGGGATATTTGTCTGTGGGAGTTTTAAAGCTGTAGCCTGTTTCCACGCATGGAACAGTCGGATAGCCGTATAAGCTGTCAGGCGGAGTGGCGGGAGCGGGGCAGTTTATTGTAATTTTTACTATATCGGGCTGTGTCGATGATGTCGATAGACCTTTGATATTCAGGTTTTCAACGCTTGTCGTAAAATATGGCTCATTGGGGACGTTTTCCATATTTGTGTGGCGGCGGAAATTGTCTGTGATTATGGCAATCGGGGAGATATTTTCCGCGCAGTATGCGTCCATATTTAAGATGTCAATTCCGTTTGCGTCATCAAACACGCACACATGTCTCTTGTCGGGAACTTTGCATGTAATGCTTATATTTTTGAGTGTCAGGTTATCGACGTGCTTTGCAAAAATGCCGTATGCGGGTAAGATGCCACAGTTGCTGGGTTCGGGGTACACGTCGGGAAGTTCGGGCACATTGTACGGATTATCGCGCCAGCAGTTGTTTTCGGCGTCCCAGTCCGCGCGCGGGAGAAGTCCCTCATTTTTGAGGAAAAAGGTATTTACAAGCCATGGGATATTCTGTACTCTCGTTTTGGCGTGAAATTGCGAGTATTTCCATTCTGTGTTTAGCTGTCTTTGTTCTATGGCGTGCTCCATATCAAGTCCGCCTCTGTACTCAACGTTGATATTTTCAAGGATAACATTCTGTATATGCGAGTCTGTGAGCCCCATAAGCAAAATGGGGTAGCGGGGGTCGGCGTTTGTAATCCGTATATTTCCGATATAAATATTTTTTACCGACGCCATTTCGTCGCTGCCTATCGCATTGGCATTGAGATTGCCAGATATAGGCGCGTCTGGAGACACTACACTGAAATAGGCATGTCCGTCAACAGTTACCTCTTTGGAGCGGTTGTAATGAGGCGCGTAGCGTTTGGCGGGGAAGGACTGGTAAGCGTCACTTCGCGGCAGCACCCAGTTTGGATTGTCAATCCGCACGTCATTCTTACAGGGAAAAGCATTACTTTCTGAATTGCCCGTGACGGGAAAACGTGCCCGCTCGCCTGCCCTTATAAATATCGGCGAGTTTGAAACATTGTCAAGCTCGCAGTCCGTAAAAATCACGTCTGTAAGCGGCGAACAGTCCACGGCCTCGAGCGCAAAACCGCGGGAACGGTCAAATTTAACGCGCCGTATTGTAACCTGATGATAGCCGCATGTAGATTCTGTGCCGAATTTCACGCGCCCTGTCGGACCGCATCTGTCTTGTGCCACAAGCTTGTCGCGTGTATATTTTTTGGCATAGACGCTGCCCGCGTCGTAGCCGCTTACGGTACAGTCCTCAATAAGCACATTTTTTACAGGCATAAATTTCCCCGCGCCGAAAGACGATTTTAGGCAGATGGCATCGTCTGTGAGCGAGTTGCAGACTGTGCTTTTAACTGTGACATTCTGGCAGCAGTCGATGTCGAGCGCGTCGCGGGTGGTGTCTATCAGCACTTTGTCGATGTACATATTTTCGCAGCCCTCGGCAATAACGGCGAAATGTCCTCCAATAGTCAGGGAAAAATCGGAAAGCACTATATTTTTGCAGCGCACAAGCGCAATTGCCTTGTTGCCAAACCACTCTCCCTTGTGACCGTTTTTATCGCGGAATAAAGGCTCGGCAGGGTCGCCGCCCTGCAATACATATTCGAGTATTCCGCTCTCTTTGTCAAAGCGTCCGCCTGTAATCAATCCTTTGCCATAAATCATTATGTTTTCTAAGTCCGCGCCGTAAATCAGGCTGTTGGCAAAATATGAGTGGCCGTGGTCTTGCAGGCCGACATACAGGTTGATTTCAGGCTCGTCGTAATTGCCGCCCTCACCAAGCTGCTTTTCATATGAGCTGCGTATGTCAGTCTTTGCCGCGGCGATGACGGCGCCGTTTTCGAGAAACAGATTGACATTGCTTTTGAGCCTTATCGTATAAAAAGTGAATTTTCCCTTTGGTATGACGACAGTGCCGCCCATAAGCGCCGCCGCTTTTTTGATTGCCTCATTTATGGCGTATGTGTTGGAGGCAGGGCTTGCGTCAGGCGACGCGCCGAAGTCTGTGATATAAAAATGTGTCTTTTTTTCAAGCATTTCAGGGCGTATAGACGCGCCTGCAGCCTCTAAAATCTGCGATTTGGAAAACATGGCTATTTCTCCCGATAAAAAATATTATGCTTGAATTATACAATAAAATCGCATAAATATAAACGATAAAAACTTAAAAATCTTAATTCTTGCTAAAAACCGGATAGAGTGTTAAAATGAAATAGTATGTTTTGCAGGCGCAGAGCTTTTCATTACTATTTGAGCCGTGACAGGCGGCATGGAGGGTTGAGATGATACAGACAATAGAGGAGATTTTAACGGAGGCAAAGAGAAATAAAGCATCTGACGTACATATCACTGTCGGTATACCACCGAAGATGAGAGTAAACGGAAGACTTATCACAATGGAGGGCGAAAGGCTCCTGCCCGAAGACACGTCAAAAATGGCATACGGCATAATGAACGAGCACCAGCAAAGCCGCTTTGAGGAAAACGGTGAGGTCGACATGTCATTTGCGATAGCGGGCGAGGGCAGGTACAGGGTGAATATCTTCAAGCAGAGAGGCTCTGTAGCGATGTCATTTCGTCTGGTTGACACTGTGGTGCCGTCTCCAGAAGTGCTTGGAGTGCCCGAGTCGGTCATAAATCTGTATCAGAAAAAGAGAGGGCTTATCCTGGTTACAGGTCCCACGGGAAGCGGCAAATCCACGACGCTTGCCGCTATAATAGATAAGATAAACAACAACCGCGATGCGCACGTAATCACGCTCGAAGACCCGATAGAGTATCTTCACCAGCATAAACTTTCAATGGTAAACCAAAGGGAAATAGGTCTTGACTCGATGAGCTATGCAAATGCGTTGAGGGCGGCATTGCGCGAAGACCCTGACGTAATTCTTGTGGGCGAGATGCGTGACTTTGAGACGATAAGTGTGGCAATTACGGCGGCTGAGACAGGTCATCTTGTGCTCTCCACGCTCCATACCATAGGCGCGGCAAGTACGGTAGACCGTGTGATAGACGTATTCCCTCCGCATCAGCAGCAGCAGATAAGGGTGCAGCTTGCAAACGTGCTTGAAGCCGTAATATCGCAGCAGCTTGTCCCAGTAATAGGCGGGAAGGGGCGTGTGGCGGCATTTGAAGTCATGCATACTACATCGGCGGTCAGAAATCTTATACGAGAGGGCAAGACGCACCAGCTTATGAGTGTAATGCAGACAAACCGCAAGCTGGGTATGATAACGATGGACGACGCGCTTGTACAGCTTTTCCGTGACTACAAAATCGACAGAGAGATGGCCCTGCAGTTTGCGCAGGATGTGGAGAGCATAAAGACAAAGCTTTACTAGTATGTAAATATAATATTATTTTAATATGTTGGCAGACTAAAGGTATGAGGCGGCGTTTTCATTATCGCTTGCGCCGTCAGCCAAGGACGGAGGAATGGAGATTTTTATGAGAGAGTATCCTAAGCCACAAGAAATATATCGTCATTTTAAGGGCAATTACTATCAGATAGTCACTCTGGCAAGAAATTCCGAGACAAAGGAGCGCATGGTGGTATACCAGCAGCTGCACGAGCCTTACGAGGTGTATGTGCGTCCACTCGATATGTTTATGAGCAGAGTTGACACAAATAAATACCCACATGAAAAACAGAAATACCGCTTTGAACTTCAGAATGTAAAGAGCGAAAAGGCAGCGGATGAAAAGGACGTGAAAGAAACGGCGGTATCTGACATATCCGGTACGAAAGCGCAGCAGGACGATGTTCAGGAGGATATTTCTCAGCTCAATCCGCGGCTTATAGAGTTTCTTGACGCGGACACATACGAGCGCAAGCTTGAAATTTTGAGCACTATGCATCCGATAGTGACAGACGATATGATAGACACCATGGCGGCGAGCCTTGACACTGAGGTTAAGGCGGGCGACATAGAGCAGAGGTACGCTGAGATAAGGAACTGCCTGATTATGATGGAGCGCTTTGAGTGCAACAGGCTTAGATAATAAATAATGGGGGATTTTTTTGTATGAAATTATTGACTGTGACTATTCCATGCTACAATTCCGCGGAATATATGAGAAGATGTATAGATTCCCTGCTTGTGGGCGGTGAGGACGTGGAGCTTATCATTGTCAATGACGGTTCGACGGATAACACGCTTGATATTGCCGAGGAATACGCGCAGCGCTTTCCGGGCATTGTACGTGTCATAGATAAGGAAAACGGCGGTCATGGCTCTGCCGTAAACGCGGGGATTGAAAATGCGAACGGGCTTTATTTCAAGGTGGTTGACAGCGACGACTGGGTGAGCCAGAGCGCTTACGAGAAAATTTTGAACTGTCTGCGCAATCTGCTTGATGACGGCAAATCCGTGGATATGTTCATAAGCAATTTTGTCTATGAAAAAGAGGGTGAAAAACGCAAAAAGGTTATGAAGTATCACCATGCCTTGCCGCAGGATAAGATTTTTACATGGAAAGATGTGCGGCATTTCATGGTGGGGCAGTATATACTTATGCATTCTGTGATTTACCGTACAAAGCTTTTGCGTGAGTGCGGGCTTAAGCTGCCTGAGCATACTTTTTATGTTGACAATATTTTTGTGTTCAATCCTCTGCCTTATGTGAAGACGATGTATTATCTTGACGTTAATTTTTACCGTTATTATATCGGGCGGGCTGACCAGTCTGTGAATGAGGAGGTCATGATAAGCAGGATAGACCAGCAGATTAAGGTGAATGAGCTTATGGTGGACTATTATGTCTCGGAGTTTTCGAGGATATGCGCTAATGGCAAGGTGAGAAGGTATATGGTTAATTACCTTGATATAATTACGACGGTTTCGTCTGTGTTGCTTATTCGGTCGGGGAGAGAGGAAAATCTTGAGAAGAAGAAAGAGCTTTGGGGGTATATACGTGGTAAGGATAAGTGGCTTTGGGCGCGGCTTAGGTCTGGGATACTTGGGAATGCGATGAATTTGCCCGGGAAGCTGGGGAGGAAGATTACTGTGGATGGGTATAAGATTTGTCAGAGGATTTTTCATTTTAATTGAGATTGGGGTTGTAAATGGAGGGGAAAACAAGTATACTATAAGACAAATTGTGTGTGTGGTGGTGGCGGCAGTCCGCCCGAGCAGGGGCATACATCCCCTTCAGACTCGCTTGCGCTCTGTGGGAAGCGTAGCGGACACTAAGCTCGGCGGCGCTGTAAAAGGAGCTACGCTTTTACAGCTTGTTTCGCTAAGTGCCGACGCTTCCCAAGGGTCTTCAGGGGATGTATGCCCCTGCTCGGGCTATGTTGTTGGTGCTGCGTAATAGATATAAAAGTAAGGGAAACTAATTATTAAAATTTTATGGAGGTAGGATATGTATTCATTGGATGATGTGAGAAATGTAGACCCGCAGATAGCTGATGCGATTGTGGGGGAGCAGGAGAGGCAGAACAGTCATATTGAGCTGATTGCGTCTGAAAACTGGGTGAGCAAGGCTGTGATGGCTGCTATGGGTAGTCCGCTTACGAACAAATATGCTGAGGGGTATCCGGGTAAGAGGTATTATGGCGGCTGTGAGTGTGTGGATGTGGTGGAAAATCTGGCGATTGAGCGCGCGAAAGAGCTTTTTGGATGTGATTATGCCAATGTGCAGCCTCATTCCGGAGCGCAGGCGAATATGGCTGTGCAATTTGCGGTATTGCAGCCGGGCGATACTATTATGGGCATGAATCTTGACCATGGCGGGCATCTTACGCATGGTTCGCCTGTAAATATGTCGGGAAAGTATTTTAAGGTTGTGCCTTATGGTGTGAATGATGACGGTTTTCTTGATTATGACAAGATGAGGGAGCTTGCGCTTGAGTGCAGGCCTAAGATGATTATCGCGGGCGCGAGTGCGTATGCGAGAACTATTGATTTTAAGCGGTTTAGAGAGGTCTGCGATGAGGTGGGCGCTGTGTTGATGGTGGATATGGCGCATATTGCGGGTCTTGTGGCGGCGGGACTTCATCCTAGTCCTATACCTTATGCGGATGTGGTGACTACTACTACGCACAAGACGCTCAGGGGTCCTAGAGGCGGGCTTATTCTTGCGAATAAAGAGGCGGCGGAGAAGTACAACTTTAACAAGGCTATTTTCCCTGGTATTCAGGGTGGTCCGCTTATGCATGTGATAGCGGCAAAGGCGGTATGTTTCAAGGAGGCGCTCGGTGATGACTTTAAGGTTTATCAGCAGCAGATTATAAAGAATGCGCAGGCGCTTTGCAAGGGGCTGATGAGCAGGGATATTAAGATTGTTTCCGGCGGTACGGATAACCACCTGATGCTTGTTGACCTTACTACATATGACCTTACGGGCAAGGCGGTAGAGAAGCTTTTGGACGAGGCGCATATTACTTGCAATAAGAACACTATCCCCAACGACCCTAAGTCGCCGTTTGTCACGAGCGGCATCAGGCTTGGTACGCCTGCAGCGACGAGCCGTGGCATGAAAGAGGACGACATGGACAAGATTGCGGAGGCAATCGCTCTGGTGATAAAGGGACAGGAGAGCGCTATACCGCAGGCGCGAGAGATTGTACAGACGCTTACGGACAAGTATCCTTTAATATAGGATTGTTAAACACTAAACAATAATTGGCAAAACAGACGACGGGAAGATTTATGAGAGACGAATTGGAAAACAAGCTAAAAAGGCGGCGCAGGCGTATAAGAAACCAGATACTGGCTTATGCCGTTACCGTGGTGATTATAGCGCTTGTGATAATGGGCGGATATTTGGGCATAAAGGCCGCTGTTAAAAACTTTAGAAATTATAATGAAAAAGTGTCGGAGGCAATCGAGGAGGCTGAGGCGAACGCAAGCGCGGCGGCAGAGCAGGAAAGCGCCGAAGTATCCGCGGCTGTGACACAAGAAAGTACAGAGCCGCAGACTGAAAATACTGATACTGAGAGCGATGCAGACCCTATTGACGAGCTGGTGGAGGCGCTTATAAACGAGATGTCCATAGAGCAGATGGTTGCGGGAATGTTTATGGTTTCCCCTGAATCGCTTACGGGGGTAAGCAAGGTCATTCAGGCGGGCGAGAGCACCAAAAACGCGATAACCCAAAATCCTGTGGGGGGGCTTGTCTACAGTGCTGCGAGTTATCAGTCGGATGAGCAGTTTTCGGAAATGCTTGCGAATACGATGAGCTTTTCGGAGTTTCCGCTGTTTTTGGCTGTGTCTAGGGAGTGCGGAGCACAAGATTTATATGGCGTTGATGGGGGGAAAAATGCCTCAGAGCTTACGGATAGCGACAGCGTGTATGAGGAGTATTCCGCAATAGCGCAGAAACTTTCATCTTATGGCGTAAATATGAATCTGGCGCCTGTGGCGGAAGTGGTGTCTGAGGACGGCGATGCCTCGCTCCAGGGGCGGACATTTGGTTCGGACGCTTCGACTGCCGCGCCTCTTGTAAATGCTGCGGTTCAGTCTATGCAGGAAAACGGAGTGAGCGCCGTGCTGCAGAAGTTCCCCGGTATATCGGACAAGGCGGGGGCGAAGTCATTAGAGGAGCTTAATAACAGTGAGTTCCTTGTGTACAGTATGGCAATACAAAACGGTGTTGACTGCATAATGGTGTCACATGTCAGCGCGGAGGGAGCGACGGGCGAGGACAAGCCAAGCTCGCTTTCGGAGGCTATGATTACCGATATACTTAGAGGGAGCCTCGGCTATGACGGCATAGTGATGACGGACAGGCTGAATGATGAGGCAGTCACGTCAAAATATACCCCAGCAGAGGCGGCAGTGCAGGCAGTGCAGGCGGGAGCGGATATTCTTCTTGAGCCGCAGGACTATACGGAGGCTTACGAGGGCGTTTTGCAGGCTGTACAGGACGGCACTATATCGACTGAACGTATACATGAATCAATTTATAGGATATATCGCGTGAAATATAAAAATGTGCTGGAAGAAAGCTGAATATCTGCCTGTCACTTGCAAATGACAGGCGGTAACAATGAGGGAAACAAGGGTGTTTTCTAATGGGGACACCCTTGCTTTTTTATAAAATTATATTTATCAATTATGATAGAAAATGGAGGGATTTAATATGGTTCAAGGTTCTGTGGTTGCAAACAGTCCGCTGCTGTACATATTAATAGCTATCGGACTTATCTTCGTCGTTTGTATCGCGGTAGTCAGCGCCCTGCGCGCGTCAAAACGCTGTCAGGAGCTTGGCATCAGCAAAGAAACAATCAAAAATGTAGTGAAAGCAAGCATCACTACGGCCATCGTGCCAAGTATCGCCGTGCTTTTGGGATTCGTCACTTTGAGCGTGTCCTTGGGGGCGGCGTGGCCTTGGTGGAGGCTGTCGGTAATAGGCTCGCTTTCCTATGAAGTCATGGCGTCGCAGTATACGGCTGACGGTATGGGGATTGCGCTTTCAGAGGTTTTGACGTCAAATGCGGATATATTCGGGGCGATTATCATGGTTATGACGATTGGAGTTATGATTGAGCCCCTTGCTGTAGTGTTTGTCGCACGCAAATACTCCACGGGCTTGATGAAAGCAAGCGGCTCAAGCGACTGGGGACAGATTTTGTCGGGCGTATTTTTCCTTGGAATGTTCGCCGTCTATCTTCCCATTCTGCTGTTCACGGACATTCCGACCACGATGACGCTCATAACCAGCCTCGTCGTCACTGTACTCTGCGGAATAGCATCCAAGAAAGTACCATGGCTTGGCAACTTCACTATGGCCGCAGCGCTGATAGTCTCCATGTGCTCAAGCGTTTTGTGGGTTTCTTTGGTATCATAAGTCGTATTAGGCATTTGCGAAACTTTATTCGACAACATAGAATTTAGGCAAAATATATAAAATAAGCGGCGTCTCGCGGAGCGCCTAGCCGCGTTTTTATATATTTTGACTAAATTCGGACGGTTTAGAACACGCATAGCAATGTAAGGAGGAAAATAAAAATGGCTAAGAAAAATAAGAATAATGAAAATGTAAAATTAGACCCCTTTGTAGAATGGGCACATCGTTTCGGACGCATTACGCTTTCGGTTTTTATCGTATATATGCTGCTTGTACCCATCATTACATGCCTCGTCTATAAATGCTTTCCCGATGTTTCAACAATGGTTCCTGGCCTGATTACCATCTTGATTATCATGGTTCCGACAGGAATAGCCGAGGTAGGCGGATACACACCGATTTTGGGCTCGTCCAGCTATCTGACATTTGCCACGGGCAACCTCATGAATTTGAAAATGCCATGCGTAATCAATGCGCAGAAACTTGCAAAAGTCGAGCAAGGTACACCGGAAGGCGACGCGATTGCGCTTATCGCTACAGCCGTATCTTCAATAGTGACAATTATCATCATGGCAGTCGGACTTTTGCTGATAGTGCCGCTGCAGCCGCTGATGAATAATGAGTACGTGGCGACAGCAGCAAATTATATAATGCCCGCGCTGTTTGGCTGCATGGCGCTTAGCCTTTTCGGAAAAGGGAGCGGTAAAACATATGTTAAAAACCGTCTGCTTTCCGTAGCTTTGCCCGCGCTGCTCGTGTCCGTGCTTACAATTGTCGGTATCGCCAATGCGGGAATGGCAAGCTGGCTCATGCTTGTCATGATTCCGCTGAGTATCTTGTGTGCGCGGATATTGTGGAAGAAAGGCATTGTAAAAGTGGTGCCCGTGGAGGAAGACAAGAAAGCGTAAAACGGAAAATATGCGGAAAATATGCAAAAATAACGATTGACACGGTAAAAATAATGCGATATACTATATCTTGTCCGTGAAAAGCGGACAGGATATAATGCGATAGTGGCGTAGTTGGTAACGCGCGACCTTGCCAAGGTCGAGACCGCGGGTTCGAGCCCCGTCTATCGCTCTTGTATGAAATGAGGAAAGCCTGTAAATAAGGGGCTTTTCTTTTTTGTCTATGTTTGTTTTGTCTGAAAATATTTTAAGCTCTTTTTTGAAGTAGGGCGACTTGTGCATTTCAGAAATGAGAAAATGATTTTAAAGAGTTTATTAAAAGGTGTTCATTTTGGACACCTTTTATGTTATTATAAATAAAAAGCCGCAAGCAGGGAGGCAGGACATGTCAAGGACCGTCGCCATCGGTGTTCAGGATTTTGAGACCGTTATAACAAACGACTACTTTTATATAGATAAGACACATTTCATAAAAGAATGGTGGGAGAGCGGTGACAGTGTGACGCTTATCACGCGTCCGCGCCGTTTTGGGAAAACGCTCACTATGAGTATGCTGGAAAAGTTTTTTTCGTTGAAGTATTCGGGCAGGTGCGATTTGTTTGAAGGGTTGTCTGTTTGGAACGATGAAAAATACCGCGCGCTGCAGGGCACATATCCTGTGATAAGCCTGAGTTTCGCTAATATAAAAGAAACAGATTATCAGACAACAAGAGAAAAGGTATGCATGATTTTGGCAAAGACTTATTCACGGTATGAGTTTTTGACAGAAGAAGAAATGCTTACAGAAGGGGAGAAAAAGTATTTTAAAAGCGTGTCGCCTGATATGGATAACACTACGGCAACCATGGCGTTATACCAATTGTCGGATTTCCTGTACAGATATTATGGGAAAAAAGTAATAATATTGCTTGATGAATATGATACGCCAATGCAGGAGGCATATGTAAACGGCTATTGGAACGAAATGGCAGCTTTTATGCGAAGCCTTTTCAATTCAGCATTTAAGACAAACCCATGGCTTGAGCGTGGCATAATGACAGGCATAACGCGGATAAGTAAAGAATCGATTTTTTCCGACTTGAACAATTTGGAGGCAGTAACCACAACAACGGAGAAATATGAGACCGCGTTTGGCTTTACGGAGGCAGAAGTATTTGCTGCTATGGACGAGTGCGACATAGAGGGCAGGGATAAGGTAAAAGCATGGTACGACGGCTTTACTTTTGGAAGTACGACGGATATATATAATCCATGGTCGATTTTGAACTTTTTGAAACATAAAAAATTTGCAGCCTACTGGGCAAATACAAGCTCAAACAGCCTTGTGGCAAGGTTGGTAAGCGAAGCCGGTCCCAATATAAAAGAAAGTTTTGAAACCCTGCTGTCGGGACATACAATAAAGAGCCAGGTTGATGAGCAAATTGTGTATAATCAGTTGGAAAATGACGAAAATGCCATATGGAGCTTTCTGTTAGCAAGCGGATATCTCAGGGTTGAAAAGGCGGGGAAATTTGAAGATGTTGACTGGTGGAGCGGTCAGATGCCGGAGTATGAGCTTGCACTTACCAATCTGGAAGTCAGATATATGTTTGACAATATGGTAAGGCAGTGGTTTGCGGCAGTCAAATCTTCTTATAATACTTTTGTCAAGGCACTTCTTTCAGACAATACAAAGGCGATGAACGAATATATGAACCGCGTGTCGAGCGAGGTATTCAGCTGTTTTGATACTGGCAGGAGAAAGTCAGGCAAATCAGAACCGGAACGCTTTTATCATGGCTTTGTTCTTGGATTGTTGGTAGAGCTTAGGGGCAGGTATCATCTCACATCAAACCGTGAAAGCGGCTTTGGCAGATATGACGTAATGCTCGAGCCATTGAACAAGAGCGATAATGCGATTATCATAGAGTTTAAGGTGCGTGACACGGATGATGAGCGGACGCTTGCGGACACTGTGAACGCGGCGCTTGCCCAGATAGATGAAAGACGCTATACCCAAACGCTGACGGATAAGGGCATACCCATGGAAAAAATTAAAAAATACGGCTTTGCATTTGAGGGAAAAACAGTCCTGATAAGCGGGCATGAACTGTTATGAGAGGTGTGGAGGGATTAAGATGAAAACCATATCATACTTATTAAACGATAATCTGATTATCATAGAGAAAGGGGCGTACAGGGTTGCCATTATATACCAGCTCAATTATGTAGTGGTGGTCAGCCTTACATATGATGTGGAGGGCAAGCCGTTTGTCCCGTTGGCCAAATCGTGCAGTAATGCGGGCGGGGCATATTATGAGTGGCTCCACATTATCGGCAGGTTCATCTGCAAAAATGAGAACAGCAAATATTTCGGCAATCCCAAAATAAATGAGCATCTTACAAACGGAAATTTGCGATTTGACGAGTTTCCAAGAGTTTTGCATATTGCGGAGATGGCTATTCAGGAGTGCAAGAAAAACCAGATTCTTTAATTTTAGCATTATGATAACTTAAGGCGTTGCAGGGGGAAAAATGGAAGATAAAAAGACATTTAAGGAACTATATATTTCAGGAGAAATTGAGTTTGAAGCGATAGACGATTACAGCTATGAATGGGGAATGAGTGACAATGATTGCACGCTGGCGCAATATCTCGGTCTAAATGCCGATGAGGAGGACGCTTGGGTGAGTGAGAGCGATGAGGCGCTGCAGGCACTTTTGGACGCGCAGAGACAGTGAGAAATGTAAGCGACAAGAGGGAAAAATGGATATAACATCAGCATATAAGGCTAACAAAGCCTGCAGTACAGTAATGTGGTATGGTGCTCCTGCAAGCGACTGGAACGAGGCGCTGCCGCTTGGTAACGGCAGGCTTGGCGCAATGGTGTTTGGAGGCATAAACGGAGAACATCTTCAGGTAAATGAAGAAAGCATATGGTACGGCGGACCTATGGACAGAAACAATCCAAGCGCTAAGGAAAAACTTCCGCTAATAAGAAAGCTTATAATGTCAGGGAAGATACATGAGGCAGAGCGGCTATGCAGGCAGGCGCTTGGCGGCACGCCGCAGGGGATGAGAATATATCAGACGCTCGGAGATGTTGAGATAAACTATGACTTTGGAAAGCGGATAGAGTATAGTCAGGTCGCACAATATGAGAGAGGACTTGACGTGTCGCGTGCGCTCGCATATACGCATTTCTTCTATGACGACACAAGCTATGACAGGGAAATATTCATAAGCGCCTCCGATGACGTATGCGTGGCGCATCTAAAGGCGGACGGCAAAAACAAGCTCTGCCTTGACATAATGCAAACCAGACACCACATATACGAATATTCGCGCAAGGCAGCGGCGGACAGCATAATTCTGGGCGGAAATCTGGGACGTGACGGCATTGACTACGCCATGATGTGCAAGGCAAAGACGCCTGACGGCAGCATAGAGGTAATAGGCGAGAGTATATCGGTTACAAATGCCTCGGAGGTATGGATATATTGGAGTGCCGCCACCACATACCGCATAGCTTCGGAAAGCAAGACGCTTGAAGCGGCTTTGATGGAGATTCTTGAAAAAGCATCGCAGAAAAGCTATACAGAGCTAAAAAGCAGCCATATAAATGACTACAAATCGTACTTTGACAGAGTAAGCCTGACATTGTGCGATGAAAAGACGCAGGAAATACAAGGCAAAATACCGACCGATGTAAGACTTAAAAATATCGCGGAGGGTAAGGACGACCCCGCGTTGGAGCAGCTTTATTTCAATTTTGGCAGATACCTACTCATAAGCTGCAGCCGCCCTGGCACACTTCCCGCGACGCTCCAGGGCTTATGGAACAAGGACATGGAAGCGCCCTGGGATTCAAAATACACAATCAACATAAACACGGAGATGAATTATTGGTGTGCCGAGCCGTGTGATTTGGGCGACTGCCACACGCCGCTTTTTGACCTGATGAAAAGAATGCTGCCAAACGGCAGAAAAACCGCGCAGGTCATGTACGGCTGCCGCGGCTTTGTCGCTCATCACAATACGGATATATGGGGAGACACGGCACCGCAGGATTTGTGGATTCCGGGCAGCTTCTGGGTTATGGGAGGCGCGTGGCTATGTACCCATATATGGATGCATTACGAATATACAGGCGATGAAGCTTTTTTAGCCGAAATGTTTCCTATGATGCGCGAAGCTGCGCTGTTTTTCCTTGATTTTATGGTAGAATATGAGCTTGACGGCAAAAAATACCTTTGCACTTGTCCCAGCGTATCGCCTGAAAATACGTTTATCCTGCAAAATGGCGAGCAGGGCGCAAATACTATAGGCGTGACGATGGACAATCAGATATTGCGCGACTTGTTTACGCAGTGCAATAAAGCGGCAAAGGTACTTGGCATATCAGACGACCTCGACAGACAGATAAAGGAGGCATGCGATAGGCTGATACCGACGCGCATAGGCAGTGACGGCAGAATACTTGAATGGTGCGAAGAATATGCGGAAAAAGAGCCCGGACACCGCCACATTTCACATCTTTACGGGCTGCATCCGTCAACGCAGATAACAAAGGACGGTACGCCAAAGCTTGCGGAAGCGGCGGCGCTTACTCTCCAAAAACGTCTTGAAAGCGGAGGAGGTCATACAGGCTGGAGCAGGGCATGGATAATGAACCATTACGCCAAGCTTTGGGATGGTGAAAAAGCTCACGAAAACTTAAGACAGCTTTTTATAAATTCAACATTGCCAAATCTTTTTGATAACCACCCGCCTTTTCAAGTCGACGGTAATTTTGGCTCGATAGCGGCAATGACGGAAATGCTTGTCCAGAGCGACGACAGGCGTATAGTGCTTTTGCCCGCACTGCCTGCGGCGTGGAGAAATGGCAGGGTAAATGGAATAAAAGTGCGCGGCAATGCTAAAATAAACATAGAATGGAGCGATTTACGATTGGAAAGTGCGCAGATATGCAGCGGAAAGGATTGTATGAGGCGTGTGATGTATGATGGAAAGGTGATTGAGCTTGAACTTAAAAAAGACAGGTTGACGGAAATTAAATTTGATTAAAGTTTGAAATCATAATGATAATTTTATAATATTTTTTATGAAAGATGTGGTAAAATTATATTATGATATAGAACATGCAATTGCGGAATGTGTTTTCAACTGTCCAAGTTTGTGTGAAATATACAAAAACGCGACTTGGTGCGCGATGCGAATCGTCGCTTATTTTGTATATTTCACCCAAACTCTATGTTACTGAGTAGAGTTTCGCAAACATCTAATAATCTAATAATATAAAAGCAAAAGGAGGGATTTCAATGAAATTAACCTTTGTAGGGGCGGACCATCAGGTTACGGGGAGTTGTCATTGTATACAGGCGTGTGGTAAAAATATTTTGGTTGACTGCGGTATGCAGCAGGGGGCGAATGTTTTTGAGAATTGCGAGCTTCCCGTGGCGGAGTCGGAGATTGACTATGTGTTTTTGACACATGCGCATATTGACCATTCGGGTAATCTGCCGCTTTTGTACGCTAGGGGTTTTAAGGGAAATGTATATACTACGGAGGCGTCGGCTGATTTATGCTCGATAATGCTGCGTGATTGCGCTCACATACAGATGCAGGAGGCGGAGTGGAAAAACCGCAAGGCAAAGCGTCATTCAGGGCTTGAAGCTGTAGAGCCGCTTTATACCATGGAGGATGCTGACGGCATTATCAAGCGAATTGTCCCATGCTCATACAACAGCACTATACAGATATGCGACGGAATTGCGATAAAATTTACCGATGTAGGTCATCTTCTTGGTTCGGCGAGTATAGAGGTGTGGCTTACAGAAGATGGTGTTACCAAAAAGATAGTATTTTCAGGTGATATTGGCAACAAAAACCAGCCGCTTATCAAAGACCCGATTTATACCAGACAGGCGGATTATGTGGTCATGGAGTCGACTTACGGCGACAGGCTGCATACGGACAAAAAGCCTGAATATGTCAAGGACTTGGCGGATGTCATAGCAAAAACCTTTGCGCGCGGCGGCAATGTGGTAATACCGTCATTTGCCGTAGGCAGGACGCAGGAAATGCTTTATTTTCTGCGCAAAATCAAGGAGGATAATCTTGTTCCTGATTTCCCGGGGTTTGAGGTATATGTCGACAGTCCGCTTGCGGTTGAGGCGACGGGCGTTTTCCAGAAAAATATATACACTTGCTTTGACGAGGACGCGATGGAGCTTGTGCGGCGCGGTATAAATCCGATTGCGTTTCCGGGCTTAAAGCTTGCGATTACGAGCGATGAGTCGAAAGAAATTAACTTTGACGATACGCCCAAAGTAATTATTTCAGCAAGCGGCATGTGTGAGGCAGGACGTATCAGGCATCATTTGAAACATAATTTGTGGCGTCCCGAATGTACCATACTGTTTGTAGGTTATCAGGCGGCGGGCACGCTTGGGCGTATACTTGTGGAGGGTACTGATGAAGTCAAGCTCTTTGGCGAGGTTGTAGAAGTGCGCGCCGAGATAATGCAGCTTCCGGGCATGAGTGGTCACGCCGATAAAAACGGACTTCTCGAGTGGGTAAACGCTTTTGACAAAAAGCCCGAGCGCGTGTTTGTAGTTCACGGTGAGGACAGCGTTTGCAACGCTTTTGTTGACTGCCTTAAAGATGAATACGGACACAATGCCTATGCGCCATACTCGGGTACGCGGGTTGACCTTTTGACGAACACGGTAGAGTACGAGGCGGAGCCTGTTCTTATCAAGAAACGCGCACATGCGGTTTCAGACGTATTTGCAAGGCTTTTGGCGGCAGGACAGCGGCTGCTTAATGTTATCCGCAAGAATGAGGGCGGCTCAAATAAGGATTTGGCGCGCTTTGCAGACCAGATAAATTCGCTTGCTGACCGGTGGGAAAAAAACTAAGCAACTCTAAGGACGCAAAAGACGCGTCCTAAGACTTGCTAAGTTTTTTAGAAGAACGCCCTTTATGGGGCGTTCTTCCCGCTTTAGCGTGGGGTGTTGGAAATAAGGTAAATGGCGGATATTGGGTTATGGATGAGTGTGAATAGGTGGTAATTGGGGAAATATTATTATGAGAAGTTGGAGGAAGATTTGGGATGAGTTATGCGGATAGGGTTTTTATAGATATGTGCAGGGATATATTGGAGAACGGCACTAGTACGGAGGGCGAGAGGGTGCGCCCTCATTGGGAGGACGGTACATCTGCTTATACGATTAAGAAATTTGGAGTTGTGAACAGGTATGACTTGGGAAAGGAGTTTCCGGCGCAGACTATAAGGAAGACGCCTATCAAGGGAGCGACGGACGAGCTTTTGTGGATATGGCAGAAGAAATCAAACAATATCAAGGATTTAGGCACGCATATCTGGGATTTGTGGGCTGATGAGGACGGCTCTATCGGGAAAGCGTATGGCTATCAGCTCGGTGTAAAGCATGAATACAAGGAGGGCATGATGGACCAGGTGGACAGGGTTATCTACGACCTCAAAAATAATCCGTTCAGCCGCCGCATACTCACAAATATTTATGTTCATCAGGATTTAAGCAAGATGCGTCTTTATCCTTGTGCGTATAGCATGACTTTCAATGTGACGCAGAAAAAAGGCGAGGATAAGCTCACGCTGAACGCCGTACTGAACCAGCGTTCTCAGGACGTGCTTGCCGCAAATAATTGGAACGTGGTGCAGTATGCCGTGCTTGTACATATGCTTGCGCAGTGCTGCGATATGAAAGTGGGCGAGCTTGTGCACGTGATTGCGGATGCCCATATCTATGACAGGCACATCGACATAGTCAAAGAGCTTATCGCACGTCCCGTCCACGATGCACCGCAGTTTTGGCTTAATCCTGAGATACACGATTTTTACAAATTTACAAAGGACGACGTAAGGCTTGATAATTATGTGTGCGAGCCGAATATTAAGGATATTCCTATGGCAATTTAGGAGGATAGGAACATGAACATAATGGTAGCAGTTGACGCAAACTGGGCGATAGGTTATCAGAATAAGCTTTTGGTGCGCATACCAAACGACCACAAGCGTATGCGAGAACAGACGACGGGCAAGGTTATTGTGATGGGAAGAAAGACGCTCGAGTCTTTTCCGCAGGGGCAGCCTTTAAAGAACCGCACAAATATAGTGCTTACTACAGACAAGAACTACAGCGTAAATGGCGCGACAGTAGTGCACTCAATAGATGAGCTGAAGGAAGAACTAAATCAGTACAATAGCGAAGATATTTACATTTTCGGCGGCGAGAGCGTATATAGGCAGCTCCTTGACCTATGTGACACGGCATATGTCACAAAGATAAACTATTCGTATCAGGCTGATACATATTTTCCTAACCTTGACGAAAACGATGATTGGGAGCTTGTATCGGAAAGCGAGGAGCAGACATATTTTGATTTGGAATATACATTTTTGGAATATAAGCGCAAATGTGGTTGACTTTTGAGTTTTTTAGTATGATAATTGTAAAGAAGTCGTACAGGCTAATTAAAACTATTAAATAGAAAGGGAGTTAGTCAACTATGGAAAAGAAAAATCTTGACTGGTCAAGTCTTGGCTTTGGCTATAGACAGACCGACAAAAGGTACGTCAGCAATTATAAAGATGGCGCTTGGGACGAGGGCTGTCTTACAGAGGACGCGAACATTGTCATAAACGAGTGCGCAGGTGTCCTACAGTACGCGCAGACCTGCTTTGAGGGCTTAAAGGCTTACACGACGCAGGATGGCAAGACAGTAGTATTTCGCCCCGACTTAAACGAGCAGCGTCTTCATGACAGTTGCCTGCGTCTTGAGATGCCTGCTCTTCCCGACGGACGTTTTGTAGAGGCGGTAAAAAAGGTGGTAAAGGCAAACGAGGCATATGTTCCCCCTTACGGCTCAGGCGCTACGCTCTATGTGAGACCGTATATGTTTGGCTCTAATCCTGTCATCGGTGTAAAACCCGCGGACGAGTACCAGTTCAGAATTTTCTGCACGCCCGTAGGACCTTATTTCAAGGGCGGAGCTAAGCCCCTCACGATAAAGGTAAGCGATTTTGACCGCGCCGCGCCAAACGGTACTGGTCATATCAAGGCAGGTTTAAATTATGCCATGAGTCTTCACGCGATAGTAACGGCGCACAATGAGGGCTTTGACGAGAATATGTACCTTGACCCTGCCACACGCACAAAGGTAGAGGAGACAGGCGGCGCCAACTTCCTGTTCGTGACAAAGGACAACAAGGTAGTTACGCCTAAGTCAAACAGCATTCTTCCGTCAATCACAAGACGCTCGCTCATGGTAGTAGCCAAAGAGTACCTTGGCTTAGAAGTAGAGGAAAGAGAAGTGCTCTTTGACGAGGTAAAGGATTTTGCCGAATGCG
>CANQHZ010000008.1 GCA_947623805.1 uncultured Lachnospiraceae bacterium
GAACGGATAAAACACACCACGGATACTTTTTCGCAGTATCTTATGTATCTTATTCAGGACAAAAAAATGGAAAACGCTGAAGTATGGAAACGCGCCATCATAGATAAAAAGGTCTTTTCAAAGATAAAAAATAATCCTGACTACCACCCGCAGAAACTGACGGCGCTCTGTCTATGCATTGGCGCCAAGCTTAATCTTGATGAGGCAAAAGACCTTCTTGCAAGGGCGGGCTATGCCCTGTCCCCATGTGACAAGACGGACATTATTTTTTCATATTTTATAGAAAATGAAATATATGACATGATAGAGCTTGACATACAGCTCGAAGAACACGGTCTGCCCTGCATTATTTCATAAAATTATAAAGTCGCTTCGCAGGCGACCGTTTTTGCATAAAGCTTTGGTATAATAAACCCATCAGGAGAAATGTTATGAGGCAACATAAATAAGGAGGGTGATATTATGTGCAAAGGTTTAACGGAGGTTGTTTTTATTCTGGACAGGAGCGGTTCGATGAGCGGTCTTGAGTCTGACACAATCGGAGGTTTCAACTCGCTGCTAGAGAAACAGCGTAAGGAAGAAGGGGAGGCGTATATTTCAGTCGTGCTTTTTGACGACATCAGCGATGTGATATATGACAGGGTTCCCGTAAGCAAGGTAGAGCCGATGAATGACAGGCAGTATTATGTGCGCGGTCGTACGGCACTTTTGGATGCGGTAGGAGGCGCGGTTCATCATATCGCAAATGTCCATAAATATGCGCGGGAGGAGGACAGGCCCGAGAAGACGCTTTTTATTGTAACGACCGATGGTATGGAAAACGCCAGTCGTATTTATACATATGCTAGGGTTAGACAGATGGTAGAAAAAGAAAGAAATGAATACGGCTGGGAATCTTGTTTTTGGGCGCAAACATTGATGCGATTAATGTAGCGGACAGATTCGGCATACAGGCTGAAAGGGCAATCAACTATAAAAGCGACAGCATTGGCACGCAGTACAATTACAATGCGCTTTCTGATGCATTATCTGCGGTGCGAAAATCAAAGAGCAGGACTGAAACATCCGCAGTGCTTAATGTTTGGACGCAAACATTGACGCGATTAATGTAGCGGATAGATTCGGCATACAGGCTGAAAGGACAATCAACTATGAAAGCGACAGCATTGGCACGCAGCTCAATTACAATGTGCTTTCTGATGCATTATCTGCGGTGCGAAAATCAAAGAGCAGAGCTGAAACATCCGCAGAGCTGAATGAATGCGGTGCACCGATAGTGAATGACTACAAGAAAAGGCATAGGTTTCATAGGTTTGGAAAACATTAATTATTTTGAAACGCCGCACGAGATGCGGCAGAATGGAGGATCATGATGAAGAAAAGAATTTGTAAAATGATAACAGCAATTACAATAGCAGTATCGCTCTGCTCCATAACAGTATGCGCAAAGGGCAATCCGGAAGCGGACATCCTCAATGCAGCGACAATCACGCCGACGGATACGCCGACAGAATCGCAGCCCTTGAATGATGTAATAAACTATCTGCTGTCACAGATAACTACTCCTGAGATGACGACTTACGATAAGGCTAAGGCGTGCTACGACTGGCTTATAGCATATATGCAGTATGGAATGCCTGATTTTGATATGGTAGATACAGATTCTTTATATTTTGCAAACTTGGATGACTATAGAGGGTATGGAGTGATTATGAGTGCGACAGGAGTATGTAGTGATTACTCGTTTATATATTCAAATATGCTTGATGCAATCGGATTAGACAGTTACCTTATATCAGGGCTGACGCACAAGGCAGGAGGCGGATACACAGGGCACACATGGGTTGTTGCGAATATTGACGGCGTTGAATATGTTTTTGATCCACAGGTGGAAGACAACATAGCTAAAGGCGGTACGGTATATTATTATCGTTTCTGCAAAACATATGCCCAAGTGCCGGATAAGTACATACCTTATGACACACCAGCTTTTGATGACTTTTGGGCTTATTATGTGGAAGGTGCAACTACGCCAGTGCAATGACTATTATAAGGAAATAGGAATGAAAAACATATCAATCATAGGCGATTCCATCAGCACATATGAAGGATATAATCCTCTTGGATATGCTGTTTATTATGAAGCCGATATAATAAAGGAAAATGATATGAGCACGGTCCAAGATACGTGGTGGGCACAGGTAATTCAGGAGCTTGGGATGAAGCTTTGCGTCAATAATTCATATTCTGGCAGCAAGGTTACAGGTGCAGGTTTTCCGTCTGCCTGCAGTGACGAGCGCCTTTCAAATCTGCACATTGACGCTTGTAAGCCTGATGTGATAATGATATATATGGGATTTAATGATTTCGGGAGTGGAGTAAGGGTAAAGAGCCGAATGTTTCAAAAATATTATTTATGCTTTGAAAGTGCGTATCAGTATATGCTGGAAAAGCTGAAGTATTTTTATCCATCAGCAGACATAATATGCGGAACGCTTATGAGGAGCGCATTAAAGGGTTATGATGAGTGGATGTTTCCGGAACAGCTTGCAGGCATAGGAATTGAGGAATATAATAATGCCATCCGTGAAGTATGCAGAAAGGAAAAAGTATATCTGGCAGACATTTCAAAAATGGGCGGCAGGTATGAAACGCTTGATGGAAGCCATCCGACTGTACGAGGACATGAGATTATGGCGCATGCGTGGATTGATTGCTTAAAAAATTTATACTAAAGGGCAGTGATAAAATAAAATAACGACAGGCACAGAAATGAAAAAAGATAATCATTCATCTAAAAGAATGGTTATCTTTTTAATTATTCAAAAGTTAATAATTTTACCTGAGATATTAAAAAAGGACGTATGGAATGATGCTGTATGTCCTTTTATATTACTCAAATCAATTTTTTCAAAATCAAATATGACAAATTTGTATAGAGGATTAACAAATTTTTATAAAAATAAGTTAAAATATGAGAAAAAATCTCAAATATTGTTTACAAAATCTCAAATTAGTATATAATATATTTTATCGGAAGCTGTCATAATACCGTAAAATTATATAGAACGGAGGCTAATGGTATGCTGAGCCAATTTACTGTAAAAAATTATAAAAGCATTCGTGACGAGCTTACGCTTGATATGCAGGCAACGGCTATTTCAGAGCATAATGATAAAATTATTCAGGATAAAGATGGGGAAAAGTTTCTGCCTGTATCTGTCATTTACGGACCAAACGGCGGCGGAAAATCCAATGTGCTTGAGGCAATTCATGCGCTGGCATCTAAAGTCCTGCGTCCTCTTTGCGCTACCTGTGACAAAAACAACTGTGCATACAAGGCAAGAAAAATTCCGGCAGAGCCATTTGCCTTTACGGAGGAAAGCAGAAGTATGCCGACGGAATTTGAAATATTCTTCCGTACTATGGCGGCGGAATACCGCTATATTCTTCATGTAAGAAAAGAAAACGTGATTTATGAGAGCCTCGACCGCATAAAGATGGAAACGGGAAGACGTTCTGCCTTGTTTGTGCGTGAGGGAAACAGGATAGACTTGAAAGGCACATTTTCAAAATTTAGGATAAGCGAAGACCTGTCAGAAACATTGCCGCTGCTTTCGTATCTTGGAATAACTTATAAAAAGAATGAAATTGTGAATGATGTACTGGACTGGTTTGAGGATTCCATAGATTTTTTGAATTATGGAAACCCTTATCAGGAGATGAAAATGGCAATAGCAAAATCCGATAAAATCAAGGAATTAGTGCTGAAAATGATTCGGGAAATGGATTTGGATATTGAGGACTTCCGTATTGAGGAAAAAGAGGAAGACACAGTGGAAGTCTATACGAAGCATATTGTAGAAGGAAGAAATACAGAGCTGGCATTATCCCAGGAGTCCAGTGGGACTCAGAAGCTGTTTGGGCTTTTGCCTTATATTGTGGACAGTCTGATTTATGGTACAACATTAGTCATTGATGAACTGGATGCAAAAATTCATCCGTTATTGCTGAAACATATTATTGGAATGTATACAGATATGAGCGTCAACAGGCGTGGGGGACAGTTGATTTTTACTTCTCATGATTTATCTACCATGAATAATGATATTTACAGGCGGGATGAAATATGGTTTGTGGCAAAGGGAAGAGGGCAGAATACCAAGCTGTACTCACTGGTAGAATTTAAGGGAGGCAATGGCGTGTCGGTTCGTAAGGATGCCAAATATGATAAGCAGTATCTTGAGGGAAAATATGGCGCCGATCCGTATCTGCGAAGAATTATAGACTGGGGGAAGGTCAATGCCTAAAAATCAGGTGCCGTTGCCACCATTGGGAGAACAAGAAAGGATAATAATAGCGATGAAAAATATTGTGCAATATTGCCAGTTGAGGAAAGACTAGAGTTTTTGGAGGTGTTTATTTTGAAAAAATATTTAAAGTTTATTGGACTTTTATTAGTAGCTTGCTTGTTTCCAGTGCTTATAGATAAATTGATATTTGGAAATAATATTCCAAGCAATGTTTCTAACGAAACATGGGCAGGATTTTTAGGAAGCTACATAGGTGGAATTGCAACATTGATAGCTTTATTTATTACAATAAATGATAATAATGAAAAAATAGAAGAACAGAGAAAGATAGAGAAGGAAGAGGAGATTGCACAGAGAAAATTTTTGCTTAGACCATATTTGGATACACAACACAAATTTTTTAATCAAGAGGCAATAGCATTAGAAAATGACAGGGTATTTGATATAGGCGGGAATGATGTGAAAAAAATGCGATATGCTTTTAGTATTACAGATGAACAATTGATTCAATCAAGACAGTCTATTTCGAAATATGTATACTTAAAATATTCTATTAGAAATATTGGTGCGGGTAGTGCTGTAGATGTAAAGATTGTGATTAATAATTTTCCAACAGAAATAGCAATTGCCAAAGATGAAACCATTAATCTATATTTGCTGATAGATATGCAAGAGAGTGAGGAGTCTATATTAGACATAAGAATTGATTATTGGGATACTGAGCATCGAGCACATTACTCACAAAAAGACTGTTTAGTGATACACATAGAAGGTAGTCATCAAAGTATTGAACCGCGAGAGCATACATATCCAATTGAAATATAGTTTTGGTTTTTAGTTAATAGAACTTGGGAAAAATCTTAGGCGCTTTTTTCATGGAAAATATACAGCATAACAGGCAGAAGGAGATAGAAATTAATTGCAGAAATCGAACTGGATTAAGAGAATTTCTTTAGGCTGTGAGAGATTAAAAATGTCACAGCTTTTTGCGTAACATATTGCGCAGAGCCATAGATGAGAGTCTTGCATGGCGCAATCAGGAGATAGATGATACTTTTATCAGCTTGTATGTGGATAAGGCAAAAGGGATACTGATGTTTATAGGGGAAATCTGGTGAGATATGCTGTCATTAAAGAACTTGACGAAACTGTATTGAACCGCTTGATTAACCGTATACTGATAGGAGAGCCTAAGAAAGTTGACGGTATAAAGACACAGGAGGTGCGGATTGTTTATAATTTTGTTGGGGAGCTGTAAAATGTTCTCTCCCATTTCGCTGAAAAGCGTGTTTATAGTGGCATTTTGCAGCAAAATATGATAAAATAAAAAACAGAGGAGATACATACAGGATGGAAGTTGATATTTTAATTGACAAGATTACAGACTGCCTGATAGATACAAGAACCGGTGAGGAAGTGGAAACGGAATACCGGATGCGAGAAACGCCGATAAGACCGAAGGATTATAAAGGATGGAAATTTAACTGGAGTATCACAGAGAAAAACGGGTATGATATATATGAGCTGTTCTTGAAGGGTGACGATACGGTTCAGGGCAGGGTTTCGTTAAAAATTGACGGCGGAGTAGCTGATGTGGATATTGTAGAAACTGCGCCGCATAATTACAGCCACACAGGAAGATATGAAGGAGTTGGCGCACATTTATTTGCAATCGCCTGTCAGGTAAGCTTTGATGCAGGTTGTGACGGTTTTGTTGCGTTTACGGCAAAAAGTGATTTGGTGGAGTATTATAAGGAAAAGCTGAACGCAGGGGTATTCCGTGACAGAAGGATGTATATTGATGAAAATGCTGCAAGGATATTGTTAGACAAATATATGAGAAAGTAGGTGGTAATATGTTGGCGATGGCTGAAAAAGTGACAGAGTATGCACATGATATTGCTTATTATGCGAAAGACAGCAGATTAACAGAGCCGTCTGACGGTAAGCGGTATGAGTGGCGTAAAATGATTGAACTTGCAAAAGAATTAGGCAGACCACTCACCGATGAAGAAGCAGAGGAATTTATGGTAAAATAACGGAAAAAAAACATTTGATTGACTGCTTAAAAATATATACTGAAGGGCAGAGACAAAATAAAGCAATAATAGGCACAAAAAAGATACTATATAATTATTCAAAAGCTAATAATTTTATCTGAGATATTTAAAAAGGACGTATGGAATGATGCCGTATGTCCTTTTTATATTATTCAAATCAATTTTCTGCAAAATTAAATATAACAAACTTGTATAGCAAGGCTAGAAAACTAATTTTCACAAAATAAGTTAAAATATGAGAAAAAATCTCAAATATTGTCTAAAAATTTTAAATTAGCATATAATATATTTTATCGGAAGCTGTCATTATGTCATAAAATTATAAGGTCAATGCCTAAAAAATCAGAATTAATTTCACTGTGTCGTTTTTGAACCAGTCTGTGTGAAGTTATTGTTGATTTAGCATTTCCTTTGTGGTATATTGCCGAAGGTAATCTATAAATTATGTATAATGTCATTTGGGACATATCAGCTATGCTATATATTGATGTTGCGGCATCTGCAGAAAAATATGCAGGTGTCTTTTTATTTGCCTTAAATTATAAAAAAGGTAAAAATCCGACGTATGAATATGGCAGAAGCAAAAGCCCCAAGCTTCATTGGCAAAGCGTGGTACAGACTGGCGGTAGGTATTGATAAAATGCAGCCTGCCAATACAATGTGCTATGATTTTGTTTTGATAAATGTGAGAGGAGGTCGGTAATATCGCAGTTTATGGTTACATACGGGTAAGCACCAAGGAGCAGAATGAGGACCGGCAGCTCATTGCGCTCCACGAAAAAGACATTCCAAATAAGAATATCTATATGGATAAGCAGTCCGGCAAGGATTTTGACCGCCCGCAGTACAGTAAGTTAATGAAAAAACTGAAAATGGGCGATCTGCTGTATATTCTTAGCATTGACCGCTTAGGAAGGAATTATGCAGAAATCCAGAACCAGTGGCGGATTCTTACGAAAGAAAAAGGGATTGATATTGCAGTTTTGGATATGCCTCTGCTGGATACCAGGCAGGACAAGAATTTAATGGGGACGTTTATCGCTGATTTGGTACTCCAGATACTGTCGTTCGTTGCCCAGAATGAACGAGAGAACATAAGAAAACGGCAGGCAGAGGGGATTGCGGCGGCAAAGGCAAAAGGTGTCCGTTTTGGCAGACCGGAAAGGGAAATGCCGGAGGATTTTGAACAGATTGTGCTTGAATGGGAACAAAAAAGGCTTACATTTGAGAAAGCCTTAGAGCGGTGCGGCATGAGCGAATCAACATTTTACCGCAGATTACGGGAATACAGATTGACACACAAAAAATGAAAGCTGTCAAAAGGTGTACTTTTTGAAACTTTCACTAGCAATAATATTATATATATATATCAATCAGTTTGCAAGTACTTTTTGCAGATTCCTAAGTTTTTCCCACTAATAAATCAGAATAATTTCACTTTTTTCACAAATGTAAATTTTAAATATGAAATGATTCTGTTCAATAAGGAGTATTGTCAAAAAGTACACTTTTTGACAATACTCGATTCAAAGAACGGGGGCGGAGTCCGTGCCTGTGAAGAAGGCAGGATCAGAAACGGCATCGCAGTACAGCGGCGGTGATGAGTTACCGCAGGACGGCAGGAAGATATGTAAGGCTGTACATCAGTACAGCAAAGGAAAGATCAGCAGTGAGGAAATGGATGTGCTCATGGACATAGGACATGGGTGCATGGTTGTTAAAAATTATATTTACCAAAAATATGGGGGAATCAAAAGCCTTTCAAAAGTGTATTCCGGCTATGAGGTTGATTCTGAAGTAAGGGCATCCGGATTTAGGGAAAAGATAGGTCTTCCCAGCGTGTATTTTTCCGCATCCGTGAGCAGGGCATTAGCTGATATCAAGATTATGTGGGCACAAGTCAGAAACGGAATAAATGATGCCGTCAGCAGGAATGAACGATTTTCGCCGGAGGACAGGCACTATATCCGCTTTGTACTTAAAACAGATATCTGTTATTGGAATATATTGAACGAAAAAGCAGCGCCGCTGCCTGAAAAGATACAGTCAGGATATGAAAAAGTCGTTGCAGAGCTTGGAGACGGGAGCAGAGAGCGCGTAAAAAACCTCAACAGGTATATATGCAGGCAGACGAGAAAAAGGCTGCACAGACAGCATACAGATAATGAGCTGTATTTTACCATCAAAAAGCAAGGCTACAGATATGGAGAATTGGATGGAACACATGGAATATTTCTTGCTACAAAGATAAACAGAAAAAGAATCTTTATACCGCTGACGGACCAAAATACCTATGACAGAATGCTTGACATTAAGCTTAATCCCCAAAAGAGAACAATAGAAATAATAATATCTCTTTTTGTAAATATAAGTCGGCATGAGGACTACACAAATGAAGTCGGCGTCTCGCTTGGCTTGTGGAATATGATTACGACAAGCACAGGAAACGTATATGGCAGCGAATTTGGCAAAATGCAGAATGAGATTTCTGATTATATTTTAAAAGAAATGCGCCAAAACGGAAAGATGAAGGCATGTGATACAAAAAAGTATGCAGCAGACAGGGCAAAAATGGACGCGGCTCTCAAGAATTACATAAATAGGGAAATTAACAGAATGCTGGATAATGAAAAGCCTAAAGCAGTATATATGGCAAAACTGCCGCGTAATTCGGGCATGCCTATGAAGGGCACGGGCGACACCTATTTTCTCAAGATGTGGAAGAAAGGCTTTGTAACGGAACGGATACAGTGGAAATGCCAGAAAAATGGAGTCCAAATCATAGAAGTAATCGGAAAAGGCATTGGTACTGAATGCAGTGTCTGCGGGAAGAAAGGACATATAGAAGGCGAGCGTTTTCAATGTCAGGTATGCGGGTTTGAAGAAAATAAGAAAATAAACAGCGCAAAAAATGCCCTGATTAGAGGAAAAACGGGAAAACAGCTCAATAAGCAGTTTCCGCAGACAAAGAATGAGAAAGCTGCAAAAGAAATGGCAGGACAATAAATGGTCAAGCGATCCGTCTGGAAGATGATCCGATTTGGAAGTCGGTTTTACTGCATATATTTTAAATATAATGCGGACTGTGGCAGACGGCATCTTGATATAAAAACAGAAAAAGGGCGTTGGGGATATTCAAAAACAGGTACGCCTGTATCCTGTGAACTTAGATTTCCCACGAATGGGAATTAAGAGTAGCAGGAAACGAAGCCAAACTGATTTGTTTGGCACCGTCCAAATGGGCGGCTGTGGTTCCCTATTTATCCAATGTATTGCGCATGGCATTTGATTGCCATGCGCGGATAATGCAGGAAGCGGCTGTGAAAGGAGTCTAAGCTATATAATGAGAAAAGCGCAGAAAAAAGAATTATTTGATATCATAAACAGCCTGCAGAAGGCTCATGAAGAAATAAAGAATGCGCTGGCGCAGAATAATGCTGCTTATGCCCAGGATATGATTGCGGAATGTCAGACAACGGCGGTATCCATAGGAGAAACCATTGAAAAATCAGAAGGCGAAGGACATGTCAGCGTATCGTGCCTTGAAGAATACTGCGAGCTGTTGTTTCGGGTTTATGAAGACATCAATAGCGAAAACGCAAATGTAAATAAAACATATAAGATATTGCGTAAGCAGCTTATAAAAATAGAAAACAGCATAAAAAACGATATTGTTGTAAGGAAAGAAATAGTGTTCTTTCCTTATAAAGTGTCTATGTGGGACAGTTTGGAGAGCATTTATCTGGCGGCGAAAGCAGATCCGGAATGTGATGCATACTGTGTTCCAATCCCCTATTATGATTTAAATTCAGACCGAAGTTTTGGAAAGATGCACTATGAAGGGAATGATTATCCGAAAGATATCGAGATTACGGACTGGCAGGAATATGATTTTGAGCATATCATGCCGGATGTTATTTATACGCATAACCCTTATGATGATTGGAATACTGTCACAAGCATTCATCCGAGGTTTTATTCAGCAAATTTAAAGAAATACACGGATTGTCTTGTGTATGTACCATATTATGCAACAACTGGCGGTATGAGTGAGGGACAAAAGACGCTGCCGGTATATTTTAATGCGGATTATATCGTGATACAGTCGGAAAAATACAGGAAGTTTTTTGATACAAGAATACCGAATGAAAAATTTCTGCCATTCGGTTCGCCAAAATTTGATGCGGTGATAAGGAAATGCCAGAATCCTCCGCAAGTTCCTGCAGAGTGGAAGGAAAAAATGTATGCAAAAGATGGCAGCAGGAAAAGGGTTTATTTTTACAATACGTCAATTGGCGGGATGCTTGACAATACAGAGAACTTTTTGAAAAAGATGATATACGTTTTTGATAACTTCAAAGGCAGGGATGATGTTTGTCTGCTATGGAGACCGCATCCGCTGATGGATTCTACTTTTGACAGAATGAGACCGCAGTACAAGCAAAGGTATGAGGCTATTAAGAAGGGATACGTGGAAAGCGGGATAGGTATATACGATACGACGCCGTCTATTGAGGACACTATTGCGTTGAGCGATGTGTATATTGGGGATTCGGCTACAAGCGTGACTTCACTTTTTGGTGTTGCTGGCAAGCCGATGTTTATGCTAAATAACAGCATAGATACACTGCCGACGGAGGAAGACTGGAGAGCCATAATGTTCCAGACACCGTTTCAGACGAGGGACGGTTTATACCATAATAAATATTATGTGTCTTATAACAACAAGCTTTATTACTTGCCTGATGATGATATGAATTATAAGTATTTCTGCAGCCTTTCCGAATATTTCGGAGGTGGATATTACAGCAGGGCATTTGATTATAAGGATAAGATATATGTGTTTCCAAGTAATGCGCAGCATATTCTTGTGGTTTCACAGGACAAGACGATACGTAAAATAGAACTTAAAAATGAAATAGAATACGCAGACGCATTTGCAGGCTTTTGGATTTATGGAGATTATGCATTTCTGCTCCCCAATAGGTATCCTGCGCTTGTGCGCTTTGACATGAGAACGGAAAAGGTAACGTATGTAGAAGGAGTAAGTGAATTTAATATTAACCGCATAAATGACGAAAGAATACCTGCACTTAGGTTTATATGGCGGGAAAATATGTATTTTATGAATCCTGAAGGCACACGCCTTTTGTGCATTGATATGGATACTTTAAAAACATCAGTGCGTTCGGTAAATATTAATAAATTTATCATAGGGGCAGGTTTAAAGGAAATAAACAGTGAGGATTTTTGGCTTATTCCATATGAGGGTACGGTAATAACGCGTTGGAATGCGGATACAGGCGAGATAAGGGAATATAATCTTGCCGTAGATGGGATAGAGGCAATAAACAGAAGGTATAAGATAAAAGATAATAAATACATATTTGGAAGTATGGCTTTCATAGATAACGAGATAATTTTTTCTCCAAACTGGGGGAATAAATTTGTCAAACTAAACCTTGATACGGGAACAGTACAGGAATGGACATCGCCGTTTGATACCTCCGCAAAGGATGTAAGCCAGTATAAAAACAATTGGGGAATCGGGTATTTTATGAGGGATATAGCAGATTTAAACAGGTACAGATTTGTCTATGCCCCACAGAGGAAAATTTATGATATTGACCTGCATACGAAAGAAATAAAGGAAGTATATCAATCATTTGATGAAAAAGATATATATGACCATGCAGATGGATATGGGAAATCATCACAATGGACGCAATACTGCTGCTGTGAATCCTGCTTTAACAGCCTGAAAGACGAATTGGACGGCAATATACATGGAGATGCATTTGACAGAGAACTGCAGATGAATGAGTATGCCCGCATAAATGCCAGTCCGAATGGTGACAGTGGAGAAAAAATCTACAGATATGTAACTGAAAAGCTTAAATAAAAGGTCTGGGAATGGGAAATGTGTTATGACTAGAGTGATCACATATGGGACTTTTGACCTTTTTCATGAAGGCCATTATCGGCTCCTGCAAAGGGCGAAAGCGTTAGGAGATTATCTAATAGTAGGCGTTACTACTGAAAATTATGACCGTGCCAGAGGTAAGCTTAATGTTGTTGATGACCTGATGACGCGAATAGAAAATGTCAAAAGGTCAGGATTTGCGGATGAAGTCATAATAGAAGAATCAATAGGTCAGAAGATAAGCGACGTACAGAAGTATAAGGTTGATATATTTACCGTGGGAAGCGACTGGACAGGCGTGTTTGATTATATGTCTGACTATTGCAAGGTAGTGTATCTGGAAAGGACTAAAAATGTATCCAGCACGATGCTTAGAAATCAGAATTTTAAGATACAAAGGATAGGGATAATAGGCACAGGCAGGATAACAGGTCGATTTTTGATGGAGTCAAAAAGTGTCAGTGGCGTCAGTGTGGAGGGTGCGTATAATCCTCATAAAAGCAGTGCGGAAAGATTTGCCCAAAGATACGGCATAGAAGTTTTTGGAACATTAAATGAGCTTTATGGCAAATCGGAAATAGTATATGTGGCGTCGCCGCACGAAACTCATTATGAATATGTAAGGGACGCGCTTGAACATGGAAAGCATGTCATATGTGAAAAACCGTTTGTCCTGAAAAAAGAGCAGGCAGTGGAGCTTTTTGACATAGCAGACCGAAAAAACAGAATCCTTTTTGAAGGAATAAAGACAGCGTACTGCCCGGGATTTACAAAATTGATGGATGTTGCGCGCAGCGGGCTTATCGGAAGCATCAGATATGTGGATGCATGCTTTACGAAACTTGAAGATACCGCTTCAAGAGAACTGACGGATACAAAGTATGGCGGAAGCTTTCTGGAGCTTGGCAGCTACTGCCTGCTTCCAGTGCTGAAGCTTATGGGGCGCGATTATGAGAGCATAACATTTGACAGCATATACGGTCAGGGAAATATTGATATATTTACCAAGGCATCGTTAAAGTTTAAGAAGGGTCTTGCTACAGTGACATGCGGACTTGGGGTGAAAAGCGAAGGAAGGCTTTTGATAGCGGGCACAAAGGGATATATAACAGCGGAAGCGCCGTGGTGGAAGACGACATACTTTGAAGTGCATTTTGAGGATGCGTCAAAGGTGGAAAAGTATTCTGACAGGTTTCTGGGCGATGGGCTCAGGTATGAGATAAGCGACATGCTGAACCAGATAAACGGAAACAGCAAGAGTGAATTTAAGCTGACCAGAAGCGAGAGCATAACAATGTCGGAAATAATGGAAGCATTTTTGAAAAAGGAAAACAGGATATAGAATGGAGAGGTGACGCGGCATGAGGATATGGGCGCACAGGGGATGCAGCCAGAATTATCCTGAGAACACGCTGCTTTCATTTGAAAAGGCGGCACAGATAAAGGGGCTTGCGGGAATAGAGCTTGATATACAGCTTACAAAGGACAAAGAGTTGGTAGTTATCCATGACGAGAGAGTGGACAGGACTACGGAGAGCATCGGATTTGTAAGGGATTATACGCTGGCTGAGCTGAAAAGGCTTCACATATATGCGGACAGTAATCCGCCGCAGCAGATACCGACTATGGATGAGGTGTTTGATTTGCTGGAGGACAGGCTCAGTTCGGGAATGAAGCTTAATATAGAATTAAAAAACAGTGTATATCCGTATCCAGGAATGGAAGAAAAGATAGTGAAGATGGCTGCGGACAGGGGGCTTGAAAATGCAATAGTGTATTCAAGCTTTTCGGCTAAATCCATAGAGAAGCTGAAAAAAATGGAAGTGCCGTCAGAGCTTGCAATACTTGATACGAGGGTTTCGGACTGCCTGTATAAGGCAAGAGGCGGCTGTGGTGCGGTGAGCCTGCATCCGTTTTGGAGGGCGATGGATCTGACGAAGGCGGAGCTTGAAGGCAGGACAGTTAGAGCTTGGATGAGCGGGCATCTGTATCCTGAGAAGCCGACGGGGACGAGGCTTGACTTTAGCCCGTTGGAAGAGCAGGGAATAACGGATATCATACTGAATGAGCCTGAAGCATATTTAGGATAGATTAAACCGGACTTTGACAATTTCATACTTTATATGAGGATTTGTTTGCTATAGCTTTTTTATTTTGGTATAATAATGGCAGAATGGAGGGATGCGTATGGCATTGGTACAACGGGACAGGATAAGGGACGAGAAAATCAACGGCGTGATTTTTGATATGTCGCCGTTGCCGCGCTATGAACATAGCCTTATTAACGGTAATCTTTATGCAATAATAAAAGCAGGATTGAAAGACAGTATATGCAGGGTGTTTATGGAAAACATCGATTATGTGTATAATTTAAACTCAGATGATTATCTAGAGCCTGACATTATAATATGCTGCGATAAAAATCAGATACGGGGCAATTCGTATTATGGAACTCCTAAGTTTGTTGCGGAAACGATAAGTCCGTCAACTGTGAAAAGGGACAGGACGATAAAAAAGGACATTTATGAGAAAGCGGGTGTTGATGAATACTGGATTGTGTCGCCTGTTGAGCGGGCTTTGGAGATATATTATCTTAACGATGGGAAATATGAATTGGTTGAGTCGTATATTGTGGAAGATGATGAAAAGAGTGAGCATTATAATCTTAAGACGGAAGTGACGCTCAAGTGCTTTCCGATAACTATGACGTTGGAGGAGATATTTACGATATAGAGGAAATGCGTGAGGTGGGAATATACAGAAAATGCATATAAGCTGCTTAATGAAGACAGGGCAGAGGTAAGATATAAATATAGAAAAATAAAAATCAAATCCTGATATAAAGTATGAAATTTTTTTTGGTGCTTTATGTTGGGATTTTTTATTGGCAGACTATGGATGTAATGATTTGCAGTTATGGGAGAAGTGTGATGAGCAGTAATGTAAATAGAGCAGGGTATAATTTATCAGAAGCTGAATTAAAGGAACTTCAGGCGACAGAAGTAGAAATGTTGGTAGAAGTAGACAGAATATGCAGAAAATGCGGTATTCAATATTGTATATCTGCTGGTACACAGTTGGGAGCAGTTCGGCACAAAGGATTTATTCCTTGGGATGACGATGCGGATGTAGCATTTTTGAGGCAGGAATATGAAAAATTTCGTGAAGCTTGTGAAACGGAATTGGATAAAGAAAGATTTTACTTTCAGGATTATAGGAATACACCTGGATATCGTTGGGGATATGGAAAGCTGCGGAGAAAAAATACAGAGTTTGTTCGTTTATATCAGGAGCATATGCCATATGAGCAGGGTGTATTTATAGATATTATGCCGTATGATAATGTTCCAGATTTCTACCTGACTAGGAAATGGCATAATTTCAGATGTTTTCTTTATAGGAAAGCGTTTTGGGCTCCATTGGGGAAAATGCAAGAGCGAGGAATCAAAAGGATTATATATGTCTTACTTAGTTGCATACCAGACAAGCAATTATATGATTCCTTTACGAAATTTACGAATGCGTGTGATAGAAAGCAAACCAAGCGCATTCGTATCTTTGCTTTCCCGGTACCAGGACATGAGAATGGATATATGCGATGTTGGTTTGAAAAGTTAATACCGACTCAGTTTGAAGGCATAAGTTTGATGGGAATGAAGAATTATGATGAGTACCTAAGTTATAAGTATGGAAACTATATGGAATTGCCACCAGTAGAAAAGAGAAAGGTGCATCCAGTTTCAAAATTAACTTTATTATCATGGGAGGAAGAAAAAAATGGATTATATTAGGAAAGCAGACAGGGTTATCAGAAACTTAATACAGGGGGGGGGTATAGAAAGTTTATTTTATTTCCATTTGGTGATAATGGAATGATGATAAAAAATATTTTAAATTTGCGCTATGGCATTCAGGAAGAATATATTGTTGACAATAAACTGTCAGAAATATCTAATAATAAAAACATTATTAGTTTAAAGGATTTAAAAGAGAAAAACATTGATGACATGATTATACTATTAACAAGTGATATGAATAATATTTATTCAGAAATCCGTAAACAGTTAATGGAAGTGGTTGATATAGAAAAAATAGTAGATGTATTTTCCTATTCGGTTTATTTTGATAAGGACATGTACTATAATGTTACGGATTTTAAAGATGATCCAAGATTAATGGCGTTAGAATCAGCTGCCAGAGAAATATATTACAATCATGTAGATGGAGCAATAGCAGAATGTGGGGTTTATCAAGGTGGGTTTGCCAATTACATGAGCCGTTTTATGCCTGATAGGAAATTATATTTGTTTGATACTTTTTCTGGATTTGATGATAGGGATATTACCCCACAGGAACAAATTGATTCAGGTCGGTTTAGGAGAGAACATATGCATGATGATACGTCGGTTGAACTTACCTTGAGTAATATTGGATATTGTACCAATGCAGTTGTGCGAAAAGGATATTTCCCAGATACAGCAATAGGATTGGAAGAAGAAAAATTTGCATTTGTAAGTTTGGATACAGATTTGTATAAACCTATATTGGCGGGATTGGAGTTCTTCTGGCCTAGACTGAATCCTGGTGGATATATATTTGTAGATGATTTTAGACATCCATTACTACTAGGAGTAAGGAAAGCGGTTATAGAATTTTGTAAAAGGGAGGGAATCGGTTATATGAGTCTGCCAGATGGAACAGATGCTACGGCAGTCATTTCAAAACCCTTGTAAATTCATGAGAAAGTTAATTGGTTATACTGCAGGAACCTTCGATATGTTTCATATTGGACATTTGAATCTTTTGAAAAATGCCAAGTCTCGGTGTGATTACCTAATTGTTGGTGTTAATTCTGATAAGCTTGTAGAAGAATACAAAGGAAAAAAAGTAGTAGTTCCTTTGGTTGAAAGGATGGAAATAATAAGAGCCCTTCGTTTTGTAGATGAGGTGATATCAGTAGATTCTTTGGATAAAAGGATAATTTGGGATCAAAAACACTATGATTTACTTTTTATCGGAGATGATTGGAAAGGAAATCCCAGGTGGGAAACCACGAAAAATGAAATGAAACAGTTTGGTGTGGAAACCATATTTTTGCCTTATACGAAAGGAACGAATTCTACTCTGCTAAGAGAAAAGTTACAAGATTATTAGAAAATTTGATTTGGAGGATACATAGTTGCATAATTTGAGGGATGAAATAAATTTTTATTTGACGGAGGAAGAATGTAGGCGACTATTTAATGGCAAGAAAGTATTTGTGTTTGGAACAGGAGTTGATGCAGAACAATTTACACAGGAATTAGAGGATTGCATAGGCATCAGAGCATATATTGATAATAGGCGGGCAGAGTATGGCAGTATGTTTTATGGTAAGAATGTTATTAGCTTAAAACAAGGATTAGAGAACCGTGGACCAAATGAACCTATTATTATTGCTACTTATAGATTTGCAAGGGAAATTATAAAACAATTGGAGGAAGTTGGATTAATATCGGGCGTGGATTTTTTTGTTTATGATAATATGCAGATTTTTCACGCAGATGAGATTACGGAAAGTTATATAAGCTTTTTGAGCAATATATGGAAAGAACATAAAAAATCCAACATATCTAAGAAAATACTGGTTCCATTCGATAATAGACATGATTTGATGTCAGTAGTGTATGCATATTGTGGTAATTATTTCGCAGAAAAATACAATGCCTCTATATATGCGTATTTCAGGGGAGGAGCAGTATATTCAAATATTTCAGAAACCATAAAAAATATATACAGAGCATTTAATGTTGAGGATGTAATCAATACAGAATTGGTTAAGGATTTGCAAAATGAAGCTGACAACATATGCTCAGCTGTTTGGAGAAAAGCGTCAACATGGGAGGATTGGGATAACATTACAATATATGGAATACATTTTGGTACTACAATTATAAGAGATTTTTTGAGAAGGTATATTCCTACTTTTGATTTAAGAGAAGAAAAAATGTATCAGTTTTTACAGAGAACAATTAGAACAATCGTTTTCTGGTATCATTATATTTTTGAGAATGATGTTAGTGTTGTTTTGTTGGCAGATGGAGTAAGCTGGGACGGGTATATTAGAGATATAGCTATTTCAAAAGGAATCCCTACATACGCATTGGGTTATAAGATGGCTAAGATGACGTTAGACTATTGCGATAGAGCTCAGTATCCGTATTTTAAAGAAATGTGGATGCAATTAACAAATGATGAGCAAATATATGGAATGAAGTGGGCTAAAGAGCATATTGCAAAAAGGCTGCGTGGAGGAACGGAGGAGGTTTTTTATACTAATAAAAATAATTTTACTTTTGCTGAAAAGAAAAAGAATAATCGCATATTAGAAGATAATGATAAATTAAAGATTATCATATGTCCACATATATTTGAAGAAGACTGCTATTGGTGTGGAAAGCAAATTTTTGATAATAATTATTTTGCATGGCTGTGCCATTTAGGAGAGCTTTCCGAAAAAACTCCAGATTATGATTGGTATTTAAAGATGCATCCTTTTGCACAAAGGAGAGACATGATAATTATTAATATGCTATTAGAAAAATATCCAAGGATAAAGAAAATTCCGTCAAATGTATCGCCATTACAGCTTAAAGAAGAAGGAGCTGCTTATGCGCTTACTGTCTATGGAACGATTGGGCATGAGTTCCCAGAAATCGGAATTCAAGTAATTAATGCAGGAGTCAATCCTCATAGCGCATATGATTTTACTTGGAATCCTCAAACGAAAGAAGAATATGATGATTTAATTTTGAACTTAGAAAATTTAGAAACAAAAGAAGATTATGAAGGTTTGTATCAATTTTATAGTTTGAATTATCTATATTACGACTGGGAGTACATACCATTTCGGAAATTATTTTTTGAAAATCCAATCTTGGCAATGGATAAATTAGAACTAAAAAATTACGGTAAAGACTTAGGAACCTGGAAGTATGAGGAATACATGAAAGAGTGGACAAAAGAAAAGCATGAGCAAATTATGAATCAAATGGAAAGCATATTTCAAAAACTTGACGAATGGGAACCGAATATATTGTATAAAAGAAAAGTAATAATTGAATAATGAATTATTAAAAATTAGTACATAAAATTCAGCATAATGTTTTGTCTGGAGTGAATACGATGAATAATAAAGAAACCGAAAAATATGTAGGCTATCCCCAAATGACGATAGTTGAAGCGATGCGGAAAATTGATATTACCGGGAGTGGTATTTTATTTATTGTAGGCGAATACGGGCAGCTGATGGGGACACTGACAGATGGGGATATTCGCAGGTGGCTGATAAAAACAGGCGATTTAAATATTACGGTTTCTGATATTATGCAGAACAATCCATTCTTTTTATCGGATGTAGATAGAGCACATGCATTAGAAAAAATGATTGAAAAACGTTTGCGTGCATTGCCGATTGTCAATGAACAGCGTCAGATTACAGATATTATTTTCAACACATATAATGTGAATGAGGGAATTTGTGGGATATCACATGCTTTAAAGAATGTACCTGTTGTAATCATGGCGGGTGGAAAAGGGACAAGGCTGTTACCATATACGCATGTGTTGCCAAAACCACTCATTCCTATTGGTGACAAGCCAATATTGGAGATGATTATAGATCAGTTCTGTAAATATGGCTGTGAAAAGTTTTTTTTGATACTTAACTATAAAAAAAATATGATTAAGGCCTACTTTAATGAGCTTGGACATGATTATCAGATTGAATACATTGAGGAGAAAGAGCCGTTGGGAACTGGTGGCGGCTTATCATTATTGAAAGATAAGCTGAGAGGGACATTTATTTTATCAAATTGCGATATTTTAATAAGGGATGACTTTTCTAGCATGCTGGATTTTCACAAGAATAGTGGCAACAAAATAAGCATGATTTGCTCATTAAAAAATTTTAAGATACCATATGGAATTGTTCATATGGGGCCGCATGGAGCAGTGGAATCTATGGAAGAAAAGCCTACAGTGTCTTTTTTTACGAATACGGGCGTATATTTTATCGAATCTGAAATCTTGGAAGAAATACCAAATGATACTTTTATGGGATTTCCTGAGATTATAGATAGACATAGAAAGCATGGAAATCAGGTGGGTGTATATCCAATAAGTGAATCGGCATGGCTTGACATGGGACAAGCCGAAGAACTTGAAAAGATGAAGAAAAACTTTGAAGGGATATAAATGAAGAAAATCGTTTTGATAGGATATGGTGGACATGCTGAAAGCATTATAGACAGCATTAAGCAGGCAGGGGTATATGAAATTGTAGGCTATACTGATTTGAAAAAAGCAGATTTTGAGACAGATTATCCTTATTTGGGAAACGATGATGTATTGGCAGATGTTTATAGTAAGGGTGTTGACAGCGCTGCGATTTGTATTGGATATTTAGGCCAATCTGATATTAGGGACAGGCTGTATGAGAAAGTAAAGAGAATCGGTTTTCGATTACCATGTATTGTAGATAAGACGGCAGCTTTGGCAGCAGATGTTTTGATTGAGGATGGCAGTTATGTGGGAAAAGGAGCGATAGTCAATTCAAAAAGTAAGATTGGTAAGATGTGCATTGTTAATTCGGGTGCAGTGGTCGAACATGGGAATCGAGTGGGGGATTTCTCACATGTGTCTGTAGGTGCAGTATTATGTGGAAATGTTATGGTTGGTGATCATGTTTTTGTGGGGGCAAATGCGACAGTTGTTCAGGGAGTAAACATCCAAGCATATAGCAGTATTGGGGCAGGGACAATTGTTTTAAAGGATGTTCCAGACAATACAAAGGTATATGGGATATGGAATGGTAAGTAGTATGAAAACGGTATTTGGAAGCGTTGTTTATCAAAGTGCATTAGAATATTTGGAAGATTTTATGCACTCTGTAGATGAACAAGTTGATTGCGATTTTTCGCTGTTTTTGTTAAATGATAACATAAGTCCGGAGATACTGAAAAAAAGATTATTAAGATATTCCGTTCAGATGAATATTGAACATTTTGATAATAAAACACCTGTGCAGCTAAGGATAGAATTGCTGAAAAAGGCGAAACATGAAAATGTAGATTTATTGATAATTGGAGACTGTGACGATTTTTTTTCTAATGCCCGTGTATCAAATACAATCAATGCCAGTATTGAAAATCCGGAATATACTTTTTTTTATAATGAATTGCGGGACATGCAGGGGATAAGCATTATGCCTGTGTTACCGGAATATATAGAGGATTTTAAAGAGATTGGCGAATATAATTTCTTGGGATTGTCCAATACTGCGATAAATATGCGGAAAATTAGTAGTGATTTTATTGATTCACTAGAAGGATACCCATATGAGATTTTTGACTGGTATCTTTTTTCACGGATGTTATTGGAAGGCGGGAGTGGGAAAAGGGTAGATGGCTGTTTTACAGTATATCGAATACATGAAAATAATATTGCGGGGATACAGAGATTTAATGAGTATAATGTGAAGCATGAAATCGAAGTGAAAAGAAAGCATTATGGCAGCCTAAAGAAATACCACAAATATTATGAGGAAAAATATAATCAATATCAACAGGTAAATGGTTTACAATATTTGAGTGAACGAAAAAAATATTTCTGGTGGAACTTGTTGAGGGCAAATGAGTAAATATAGAGAAGATGAGGAGATAAAATAAAATGGAAGGAACATCACATGAGATTCTTTGGAAAGGAAGCTTTGGAAACGAATATACGGTAAGAAATAGGCATGGCGAAGAAATGATAGCATGTAGAGTGGGAAATCTGGCAAGATGTTTGGCGCGGGCGGATTATATTTCAAGTTCTTTGGAAATTGGAAGTAATATCGGATATAACGAGATTGCGCTACAAAGATTATATCCAGATATAAAGATGGATGTTGTAGAAATAAACAAGTATGCTGCTGACGAATGTGCAAAGATAAAAAATGTAAGTGTATACAATACATCGGTATATGATTTTACTACGGAAAACAGATATGATCTCACTTTTGTAAATGGGGTGCTTATATACATAGATTTGGATAAATTGGCAAAGGTGTATGAGAGCTTATATACATACAGTAAAAAGTACATTTTAATTGTGGAATATTATAATCCTACGCCAGTTGATGTGAAATATAGAGGTCTGGATGGACAAATGTGTAAACGCGATTTTGCAGGAGAAATGCTGGATAAATATAGTGATCTTAATTTATTGGATTATGGTTTTATCTATCATCGTGATAAAGCTTTCCCTATGGATGATTTTAACTGGTTTTTGTTAGAGAAAATATCAAAAACATATACGGGGGGGGGGTATAATGATGGCTTATAATATTGTTTCCATGGGATGTGCATGTGGTGTCGCAAGATCTATGGAAAAATATGGATTGCGGCAATGTTCAGGACCTTTTGACTGGTATGTTTCTAAGTTTAGCTCTTTGCTGCATTTTATGGAAACTGATTTTTCAGATTTTTTGGATAGGAAAAATATAAAGATTTCATCCAGGCCAAATGAATTTTATGATGAAAAGTATGACTGTTATTTTGCAAATGAAATAACATATGACTTTGATGATGAATGGGATTCTGTTTACAACAAATATCAAAGAAGGATAAAAAGATTTCAGCAAATAACAAAATCACCAACGTATTTCATCAGATGTATTCGGGATGAGGATGAAGAAAAATATATCTATGAAAATTATGAGTATATTTTATCGATTATTAAGGAGCAGAATGATCTAAATGAAATTATTTTTCTGGGGAGAAAGGATTCTGTTGAGGGATTTCCGTTCAAATATTTTCCAATAGGATACCAAGTCGGCGATTGTGCCTATAATATTGCAATAGGAAATAATTGGCTGTTTGATAGAAATTATGATATTTTGAAGTTCCTTTGCGGAGAACTGCCTGAAGAAAGAATTATTAAAAATCTTTTCTTTTACAGGAAAAAGCTTGCTCAAAATGAGTTGGTAATAAGGGATAGGTATGCAATGGCTGTTAAATTGCTTCAGTGCAAAGAGGAAGAATGGCTTGGCAGACTTCCAGAGCATATAATAATATACGGGGGGGGGGTAATCGGAAAGGCTTTATATGATAAATGCAAGAAATTCTGCAGTGTGGAGAGTTTTGTAGACCGACACCCAAATGCAAGCAATTATGATGGAGTGAAAATAGTGCATTATACGGACATTGTTTCACTGAAAGGAAAGAATTTCGTTATAACGCCAATATATGATATCCAAAAAATATCTAAAATAATTTCTAAATATAAACCAGACGCCAATATTATTCCATTGGATAAAATATTGATTTAAAAATATTGTTTTGATTGTGTATTAAGTGGGGAGTGGATATGTTAGCGATTATTCCTGCAAGAGGAGGTTCCAAAGGGCTGCCAGGAAAAAACATAAAAAATTTAGATGGGAAACCGCTGATTTCTTATACGATAGAAGCAGCATGTGCAGCAGAATGTATAGATAGGGTTGTTGTTAGTACTGATGATGAAAAAATTGCTGAGATTTCACGAAGATGCGGCGCAGAGATACCTTTTATCAGAGAACAGAAACTGGCATCAGATGATGCGTCTGCGATAGATGTGTATATAGATGCGATAAGTCGGTTGGGGGCTGAATACAAGAAGAAACCATTTATGGTTTTGCTGCCTACAGTTCCATTTCGGACAGCGAAACATATAGATGAAGCTTATAAGTTGTTTTATAAGGAAAATGCAAGAACTTTAATTTCTGTAATGCAGGCAGAAATACCTGCGAGTTGGTATTTGTCGGTTAATGAAGATGGATTTTTGTCTTCATTAGGATATGGAATGAAAAACGGCAATGTACAGAATCGACAGAACAATCTGATTGAGTATGTGCCAAACGGAGCAATTTATATTTTGGATTACACATTGCTGAGTGAAAAGCGTACATATTATTGTGAGAGTACAGTACCATATATTATGTGTGGGCAAGATTCTGTGGATATCGATACATTAGAAGACTTTGAATATGCAGAGTTTCTGATATGTAAGAAAAAATAGGAAGGGTATTGATTGTATGTTTAGTTATCCGGATTTATGCAGCGATAAAACAAAACCTTATGTTATAGCTGAAATAGGGGCAAATCACAATGGCGATATGGAACTGGCTAAGAAAATTATTGATGAGGCAGTATGTTGTGGAGCAGATTGTGTAAAATTTCAGTCATGGACGAAAGAATCTATTTTTTCTAAAAAGACATATGAGGATAATTTTTTTCTTGGAGATGATTATCGCAATAGAAAGGATTATACACTGGAGCAGATTGTTGACAAATATCATATTGATTTTGAAAAGCATAAAGAATTAAAACGTTATTGTGACAGCAAGGGGATTGACTTTAATTCAACACCATTTTCAAAGAAAGAAATGGATTTGCTAACAGATGATATAGGTGTGCCATTTATCAAAATTGCTTCTATGGATTTGAACAATATCCCCTTTTTAAAGTATGCAGCAGGAAAGAAGAAACCCGTAGTACTCAGTACAGGGTTATGCGGTTTGACAGAAATAAATAACGCTGTAGAATGTCTTGAAAAAGAGGGCTGTGATGAAATTGTATTGTTGCATTGCGTCTCAATTTATCCGCCCCAGGATGAAGAAGTAAATTTGAATAATATAGATATGCTGAAAAAGAATTTTGGGTATCCCGTGGGGTATTCAGACCATACGATTGGGACTGTTGCTCCGATTATGTCTTTAGCAAAAGGTGTAAAAATTATAGAAAAACACTTTACGATTGATAAAAACATGGAAGGCTGGGATCACAAAATATCAGCGGATCCACCTGAATTAAGGACAATATGCGATGCCGCGAAAACTGGCTATAAGATGCTTGGGAGCTTTAGAAGGCATGTAAACGAAACTGCCGAACGCCGAGAGGCATTTCAAAGGAGTATAGTAGCTGCGAGAAATATAAAAAAAGACGAAATTATTTCTATGGAGGATATCGATTTTAAACGTCCGGGAATCGGAATTGCACCGCAATATTACAATTTTATTGTTGGAAAAACTGCAAAAAGAGATATAGCGTATGATGAAATAATACAATTAATGGATTTTTAAGCAGGGAGGGCATGTAAGTGGGAAAAGATGTGTATGTAGTGCATTGCATTGATACGGAAGGCCCATTATATGAGTCTATAGATGCAACATTTGCAAGGTTAAAAGAAATTTTTGGCATAGAGATGGAACCATCCATAGAGAATTTAAGAAAGCTGCAGAATAAGGAGATTGATTTAAAAGGTGCAGAAAATCTTGTTGCGGATGCGTTTGCTGAAAAACGTATTAAGACATTGGGCACTTGGGATCAGATTGATGATGTATTGGATGAACTGATGTCGGAGAAATTTAGAACACAGCTTTTGGATTCAGATGGTAATGGATGGGTTTATAATTGGTTCTGCATTGATCATGCTGGATTTGAGGGAGATAATCCGAGGCGTCGGGATGCAGGATATGGGAATATATATCGGCATTATTATATGAAACTGCGTGAACACAGATGTGAACAAAAAGATTTATTGCAATTTCACTATCATCCGTTGCCTTTTAATGGGGCTTATAATTATGCAGGTACATCATATGTGAATTCAGATAATCTGTTTCAGATTTTGGCAAAGAGGATAATTGACAATCATTCATTTCCGGCAGCTTATCGTGCAGGTATGGAAGCGGAAAGACCTGATGCACACTGGTTTTTGGAACAGTGGATACCATTTGATTACTCCTGCAATTCGTATTATAAGGAAAATGCAGAGCGTCAGCCAGATCTTAGAGATGGCAGATACGGTGACTGGCGGAGGGCGACAAAAGAATGGAGACCATATCACCCTAGTCATGACGATTATCAGATTCCCGGAAACTGTCATAGATGGATAACAAGATGTTTAAGTTTGGATTCCAGATTGATAAAACTGGAATTTAGTGATGTAGAGCAAGCATTTACTCAAGCAGAGAAGGGAAAGCCGACGATTTTGTCATTTTCAAGTCATGATTTTAGGGATATGCGCACAGAAGTTATATATGCACAGAATTTAATACGCATGGCATCAGAAAAATATCCAAATGTGAGATTTCATTATTGTAATGCGATTGAAGCTATGCAAAGGGCAGAAAGTTTAACACCGATATATGCAGAGTTGGAATTAACGTTGTATGCGGACAAAGAAAAAAATGCAGCGGTATTACGCGCAAGAGCGCAAGGTAAGATATTTGGAACGCAGCCGTTTTTCTGCTTTAAAACAACAACAGGAAAATATTATTGGGATAACTTGGACTATGGAGAAAATAAAAGGGAATGGTCGTATGTTTTCGATGATAAGACCTTTAATTTAAGTGCTATAGAGCAAGTAGCTATATCTGCAAATACACCGGAAGGAATGACGGAGATTGTTATTTATAATGTGACCGAGGATAAAAAAGAACATTATTATCTTGAAAATACGGTTATGAAATGTAGGTAAAGAAATGAAAAGAGTATTAGTGACAGGTGCAGATGGTTTTATTGGAAGCCATTTGACTGAATTATTAGTAAAATCCGGATATAAAGTAAAAGCGTTTGCATTTTATAATTCTTTTGGCACATATGGGTGGATTGACTATCTGCCAGACGAAATAAAAAGCGAAATAGAGATTTTTTATGGAGATATCAGGGATCCGAATGGTGTCAGGGAGGCAGCAAGGAATACAGATGGTATTTTTCATTTGGCGGCGCTTATTGCAATTCCATTTAGTTATCATTCACCAGATTCTTATGTTGATACAAATATAAAAGGAACATTAAATGTTTTACAGGCAGCGCGGGAGTTGGAAACGTCAAAAATTATTATTACATCCACATCAGAAGTGTATGGAACGGCACAATATGTGCCGATTGATGAGAAGCATCCGTTTCAAGGACAGTCTCCATATTCTGCCACAAAAATAGGTGCAGACCGACTTGCGGAAAGCTTTTACAGGAGCTTTGGCATGCCAATTTCTATTGTGCGTCCTTTTAATACATATGGTCCAAGACAGTCAGCTAGAGCTGTTATTCCGACAATCATTACGCAGCTATTGTCGGGTAGTCAGGAGATAAAGCTAGGGGCGTTAAAACCAACCAGAGATTTTAATTATGTGTTGGATACCGTAAATGGTTTCAAGAAAATATATGAGTCGGAAAATACTGTTGGAGAAGAAATTAACATTGCTACCATGAAAGAAATATCAATAGGCACGTTAGCAGAGGAGATTATAAGACAGATTAATCCGTCAGCAAAGATTATATGTGATGAAGAACGACTCAGGCCCGAAAAAAGTGAAGTGAACAGACTGCTTGGAGATAATGCAAAAATAAGAAAACTGACAGGATGGGAACCGAAATATACTTTGGAGCAGGGAATTAGTGAAACGATAAGGTGGTTGGAGGATAATTTGTCATTTTATAAGGCGGGTGTATACAATATATAGAAAAGAGGGGCGATTTTGAAGGTATTAATTTATGCGTGGAATATTTATGATGAGAGTTTAAGCGAGCTTCAGATAAAACCAAATGGAGGGAGTATAGCGATAAAAAATATCTGTGAGTATATAGGAAGGAAGTGTGAGTTATATTTATTCATAGGTCAGCAGAAAATGTCTTCAAAAAGGTTAGGGAGTATAAATATAGTTGATACGACCCGTTTCCCCGATTATATAGATGATAGCTTAGATGAAAATGAATGTAAGTTAAGAACTATGTGCAGTGCGTTTGTGAATGTGGTAAAAGACTTGCAGCCAGACTTTGTAAATTTGCATGGCAATGGAGACCTAGCGAGGATGTGTGTCCTAAAGTGTATTGAAATGGATCAGCCGTATGCATTTACGGAGCATTTGTATATCGGATTAAAGAAAAAATTGCCAGAAAGCGATAAGACCATTGGATGGGAGAAACAAATATTTAACATACCAAATATAAAAATTACTGCCGTAGGAACTATGATGAAACATAATATTCTTAGAGACTATCCGGCAGTAAAGGAAACGGATATTGAGGTAATATTGAACGGAACGGATTTCACTTATCAAATACAGGACAGTGAGTTAAGAGTACAATATGGTCTTATGGGTAAAAAAATCCTGCTTTGTGTAGGATCGATTGTAAAGAGAAAAAATCAAATTCAACTTGTGCATGCTTTTGAGCATATAGAAGATAAGAAGCGAAAAGAACTTGCCATTATCTTTTGTGGTGCGGATCGCATGGATGGAAAGCTTGAAGATGAAATAAAAAGATTGCATTTAGAAAGAAGCCTGATATATGTAGGCACTATACCTAATAGTGAGATGAGAAAATACTATAGCATTGCAGATGGCTATATTTTGCCAAGTCTTGAAGAAGGATTGAGCTTAACTATGTTAGAGGCTTTAGTTTTTGGCCTTCCTGTAATAATGTTTGACGACACAAGCGGAGCGTCGGATTTAGCAGATGAGAATGTAACGCAGTTCATTTATGGAAAGGAAGATCAGGATGTGGCTAATGCAATCGAGCGATGGATAGATAAGGACTGGGATAAAGACTATATTAGAAGATTTGCCGAGTATTTTACTATGGAGCGAGTAGCGCAGGATTATTTGAATTATTATGAGAAACGACTCGATGAAAAATATGACTAGTTAAAGTGGAGAAAGGCATGTGGAAAAACTAGAAAAAGGATAGAATATTTTGTTTTCGTCCCTTTATTGAAAGTGAAAAGAGAGTTCTCCACATGCATAGTTTTCAATACGGTTTTGAAGAAAATCAGATGTATCAATTTTTGCAATATAATTTTGAAAGTGTACAAAGATATATGAAAGTAAGTATTATTACTGCATCTTATAATGCGGAACAGACAATAGAACAAACGATAAAAAGCGTATTGAATCAATCATATAAAGATATTGAGTATATTATAATAGACGGAGCGTCAACAGATTTAACATGTCAGATAATAAGCAAGTATCAACCATACATTAGAACAATTATCAGCGAGAAAGATGAAGGGTTGTATTATGCGATGAATAAGGGCATTGGTTGCGCAACGGGAGAACTTATCGGGATATTAAACAGTGATGATATTTATACAGAAAATGCAGTAAGTAAGGTTGTGGAATATTATCAAAAGACAGATGCCGATGTTGTATATGGAAATGCTATGTGGTTTGAGCAAGGTAAAGAGATTGGAACATACAGATGTGGTGATATTGAGGATTTGTGGTACAGAATGGCAATTCCACATCCAGCTACTTTTGTGAAAGCCGAAGTATATAAAAAGTATGGAGGGTTTCTTACAAAATATTCAATAGCAGCGGATTATGAATTGATGTTAAGACTTTACAGCAATCATTTAAAATTCGGGCATTTGGAAGAAGTGATAACATATTTTAGAATCGGAGGGAAAAGTTATCAGAACAAGAAACGCTCTATTGAGGATTCAAAGGAAATTGCTTTGGCTTATATTAGTCAGTGCAACCATAAAGATTATTATAGGAAGAAGATTTATGATAAGTATTATGAAGGATATTTAGATTATTTTTTGGAAAATGATAGATCACTAATTGAAAAGGTAATATATAACCTGTTAAGCAGTCATTCCTTGAAAAAAATTGTTATTTTTGGGACAGGGAAATGGGGACAACGAATGGGGGGCATATTACAAGATAATATAATGATAGAACGTTTTATTGATAATGATAAATCAAAGCAACATCAGTATGTTTGTAGAATAGAAATAGAGTCTCCTGATTTTTTGAAAAATTACTCTGGTGGAGTATTGATTGCCGTTAGTCAGTATGGAGATAAAATTATGGAACAAGTTAGAAATATGAATAGTAATCTATATATTTTGACATTGTCTGATATTGGAAAGGTTGCTATGCAGGAAAACGAAAAAAGGCAAATTAGAAATAAATAATAGGTTGGGATATATGTTGATAATTTTGGCAAATACAATCAGATTATTCCATAAACGATGTGGAATGAAAAAGAATATAAAGCAATAATTGAAAAATATAGGCGAATACAGGAAATTTTTTTATAATTAATCAAAAACAGTGATAAAAGGAAATATTTATAATGTATAAAATATTGATTTGGGGAACAGGCGCTGTTGCAAAGAAATTTATCGAAAATGGTATCAACGCAAAGGTAATTGGTTTTGTTGAAACATATAAAACAATAGATGAATATAACGGAGTCCCTTTGTACGGCATAGATGAACTGCCGAAAGGATATGACTTTATTATTGTCGCCAGTGCACATACTAATGAGATATATCAGACATGCGTTAAAATCGGTATAGACATGAGAACAATCATTTTTGTGCGTGGTGTCAAAAGTCAGATTGGCTGTAATGATTTAGAAATAATTCATACCATATTTGGAGAGAAGAATTACACAAATTATTGTGCCGAATATAGTTTGATAGAGGACTCTTTTTTTCAACGAGATAAGAAACAGTACAATATGTTAAATACAAGAGAGGCATTTCGTATTCAAGAAAGATATGAATGGCCGATTATTGGCGATAAATTTAACAATGCCGGAACGGCGGGAAATTATTTTTGGCAGGATTTATGGGCGGCAAAGTTAATCAATAAAAGCGGAATAAAAAATCACTTTGATATTGGCTCAAGAATAGATGGATTTATAGCTCATCTGCTTGCTATGGATATTGATGTGACACTGATTGACATCAGGGAGTTTCCGACAGAGATTGAACATTTACATACTTTGGTAGATGATGCTACGAATTTGGCTCAAGTAGAAAACGAAAGCATTGAAAGTATGTCGGCACTCTGCTCATTGGAGCATTTCGGTCTAGGGCGTTATGGCGACCCGATAGACCCGGAAGCCTGCTTTAAGTGCTTTAAGAAAATACAGGATAAAATCTGCAAAGGTGGAAACTTGTATATATCAGTTCCAGTTGGAAAAGAGAGGCTTGAATTTAATGCGCATAGAGTATTTTATGCAGAAACGATTGTAAAGCAGCTTGATAAAATGAAGCTGAAAGAATTTTCATGTACGGCGGATGGAATGATTGAGCATAATGTTGACATTCATAAGTATGACGAAGACAAGCATAATGGGAATTATCGATATGGACTGTTTTATTTTATAAAATAGCTATTTTTGAGATATGGGAGATACATTAAAAAATCAATATATGAGAGGAGTTAGCGATGAAACAATTTATTGTCTATGGAGCAGGCAGCTGTGGAAGAAAATGCTTTGAGTTTATCGAATGGAAGGGAATAGAAGACATTTATATTAGTGCATTCTGTGACAGAAAGTATAAAGAAATGGGAGAAGTTTATGGTAGAAAGTGCATATCGTATTCTGAGGCGATAAATATGGATATGCCTTTTTTGGTTGCTTTGGCTGATGAGAAGATAGGCAATGAAGTTTTGCAGATGATAGAGAATGACGGTGGTAAAGGATACTTATATAGTGACTTATACAAAATTCTGGGATGGGAGCAACATGTATATTATAGGGAGTGGTGCGCATTTATTCATGCAAGATACAATAATAAATGGTTTGATGATGCTGAACAAAAGGAAGCAGTCGATGTATTTTGGGGTGATAATTCAGTGTTTTACCAGTACTTTAAGCGATTAGACTTAAGTAATGTAATCGAACTTGCCTGTGGACACGGGAGACATGTACCATATTATATAGACTCTGCTGAAAAGGTTACATTGGTAGATATATTGGAAGAAAATATGGAGATCTGCAGAGATAGATTTAAGAATTATGACAAAATAGAATATTACAAAAACAACGGGTACAATCTGGAAAAGCTTTCTGATGATAGTTATACAGCATTATTTACATATGATTCTATGGTTCATTTTGAGTTAATGGATATTTATGAATACTTGAAAGATATTTATAGAGTACTGATAGAGGGAGGATATGCGCTTTTTCATCACTCTAACTATGTATCTGATTATAAGACAAACTTTACGAATGCACCACATGCAAGGTGTTTTATGAGTAAAGACATTTTTGCATATCTGGCATATAGGGCAGGCTTTAAAGTAGTTGACCAAAGTGTTATAGATTGGTATGGAACGAAAGGATTGGATTGTATTACTCTATTGAAGAAATAGTTTTATTAATGGAAAGCTCCAGAGTGGCTTAAGAAATAGGGAGAACAATAGAAATATGGAACATATATTATGGCTAAGCTGTATCGTATTGCCGAGTTATGCGCAGGAATTTGGTATAAAGCAAAATAATAGAGCTGGTTGGATTAGCGGAATGTTGGAAGAACTGGAAAAGAGAAATGAAATAGAAGTGGATTTGTGTTTCCCGATTTATGATAAGCTTCGCATGAAGAACGGTGAATGTAACGGGCATAAGTATTATACGTTTCATTGCAAAAGTGTAGAAACTTACGATGATGAAATGGTTGAAGAATTTGAGCAGATTTTGGAGATAAGTAAGCCGAATCTAATTCATATATGGGGAGTGGAATTTTCTTTTGCAACAGCGATGCTGCATGCTTGCCAGCGAAAAGGAATTTTAAATCGTGTAGTCGCAAGCATTCAAGGGCTAACATCAAATTATGTGCGACATTATTGTGCGGATATACCAACAAAATATGTAAGCATGAAGAGTGAGGATTTAGAAACGATAGAAGAAGGACGTAACGCATATGAATGTCGCGGCAGATGTGAAATAGAAGCAATAAGTATGCTACAGCATATCATAGGCAGGACAGACTGGGATTATGCGGTTGTGAATGCAGTCAGTCCAGATATTTGTTATTATCATTGCGATGAGATTTTGCGGAGTGTCTTTTATGAAAATATGGGTAGATGGAAATATGAAAATTGTCAAAAGTTTCGTATTTTTGTAAGTCAAGCCACTTATCCTGTAAAGGGACTGCATTATTTACTGCAGGCGATGCCCATAATTATAAGAAAATACCCAGGTACGCATATATATATTGCTGGCAAAAATATCATTGAAGCAGAAAAGAAGATCCCATATGCTTGTTATTTAATTGAATTGATTGAAGAAAATCATTTGCAGGAGCATGTTACTTTTATCGGAAATTTAAACGCAGAGCAGATGGTAGATCAGTATATTCAGGCTAATGTGTTTGTTTCAGCGTCGAGCATTGAGAATTCCAGTAATTCGCTTAATGAGGCTATGCTTGTTGGAACACCTTCGGTTGCCTCTTATGTGGGTGGAACAAACAATAGAATGACTACAGGAGAAGAAGGCTTTTTGTATCCGCATGATGAACCTGATTTACTGGCATTTTATATTTGCAGGGTATTTGAAAATATGAATGGTCTGTGCGACAAATTATCAGCAAATGCTGTGATGAAGATGTCACAACTTGTTGATAAAAAAATAAATGTAAAAAGAACATTAGATATATATAGTACAATTATGGAGATAAGCAGCAAGGAGATGCCGAAAAAAAATGAAGCTGTGGAAAGATGAAAAGATAATTAAAGAAACTAATTTATTATAAAAACAACATGTAATAAGCAAAATTAAATTGTAACAGATATAAACATAACAAAAGTTGAATTACTGTAATATATTAATCGCGTATAAAATGTGCAAATTTTTGGAGTAAAGACGAAATGAGAAAACCATATATTTCTATAATTATACCATTATATGAAGGGCAAAGATACATCATAAGGCTTTTGAAAATGTTAAAAGAAAATGTCCTATATAAAGATTTAAATAAAACATTTGAAATGGAAATTATTTTTGTTAATGACTATCCTTTTGAAAAAATTCAATATAAGTCAGACGATATTTTTTGTGCCATAGAGTGTATTAATAATTATGAAAATATAGGAATACACAAGAGCCGCGTAGCAGGAATTCAAGCTTCTAAAGGCGCATACATTATTATGCTGGATCAGGATGATATAATTTGTGAGAATTGGCTATATAGTCAGCTGAAAAAAATTATAGAAACGAAGGCTGATTATTGCGTGTGCAACGGATGGTCAGGTCGCTTCAAGTTATTATGGAATAATGAACAAAATTATGAAAAGCGCGTTAATGATGTGGGATATTATTTGGCTGAAGGAAATGCTATTATTTCGCCAGGGCAGGTAATGATAAGAAAGGACGCTTTACCCAATGAGTGGCTGGTAAATGTTATTAAGAATAACGGAGCAGATGATTGGATGTTATGGGTTATGGTATTGAAGAAAGGGTACAAGTTTGTAATAAATAATGATTATTTGTTTTATCATACCCCTGAAAGGACATCTACTTCTATTAAAATGTGGGAAATGACAAATTCAATTAAAGAAGCAAAAGATATTTTATTAACTGAAGGTATGCTGTTAGGTAAGGAAAAAATATCTGTGGAGCATATGCTTACCAGATATGTTTTAAATTATGGTGAAGTGGGAAAAAATGGTGTTACGAATGTACTTTTAAAATCTTATGCGCGGCTTTGTGAGACAAATCGAATATTACAACGTTGGATGAAACTTAAAGTATCAGGTATTGATATTGATGCCTATTTTAAGAAAAAGAATATAAAGAGTATTGCAATTTATGGCTTAGGTACATTAGGTGAACTCTTATATTTGGATATGTATTCATCGGGGGTAGAGATAAAATATGGTATTGATAAATGTGCAAAAGATTTTAGAGGTGAATTGAGTATATATAGGGTTGAAAACATTTTGGAAAGTGTAGATATTGTGATTGTTACGATAATAAATATTGATGAGAGAGCATTGGACGTATTAAAGGAAAAAATTAATTGCGAAGTCATTTCCATGGAGGATTTTTTGCTTAGATTGGAAGAAGATAAATATATGTCAAGCATATAGAAGCAGTTATTACTATTTTTGCTTATAAGGCATATTCACGAGAAATAAATAAGAAGTTAAAGGAGACCCAAAAGTTGAATGTAATAATATTCGGAACAGGAAAGAGATATGTCCAAAATAAATCGCGCTTTCAATATATGCAGATTATAGCTTTTTTAGATAATGATGTAAAAAAACAGGGCTCTCTTCTTGATGGAATTATCATAGATTCTCCTGCTAATATTTATAAATACCAATTTGATTATGTAATTCTGGTAGGAAAATATTATACGGAGATGCATTCCCAACTGCTTTCTTTGGGAGTGGATGAAAAGAAAATTTTGGATAAAGATCATAAAGGGATTTACTCTATGATAAAGGAAAGCATACATTATGACGTAATTATGTGCAGTGCTAATCCACATCCCAAAAAGATTGCAATGATTTCGCATTCAATGTTGTTTGGAGGGGCTCAAATCGCTTACTTATCAATGGCAAAGGTATTAAAAAAGCATTTTTTTGATGTGCGGATTTATGCAGAGAGTCAAGGTGCAATATTATATGATTTTTTAAAAGCAGAAATTCCTGTGACAGTGTTGGAGGGATTTGAATTAGATGAAAAGGAAATAATATATTATTTTTCAGGTTATGATTGCATTATTGTAAATACAATTGCGCTATATGATTTTATGTCAAAGATAAGTATTTTAGGAATTCCGATGGTATGGTGGCTGCATGAGGAGAATGCCGGATATAGAGCTTATTTAGGAAGCAACAATATAAATATTCGAGAGAATGTTCATGTATATGGCGTGGGTCCTAGAGCTATACAAACATTTAGAAAGTATGCAAGAGGCGAGAATATCGGTGATTTACACTATGGCATTCAAAAATACCAAGGAACTGGAATTATAAAAGTGAAAAAAAAAGTTGTTTTTGCAATGATAGGCGTGGTTGCATATCATAAGGGACAGGATATATTAAGTAAGGCAGTTGAAATCTCTTGGAATATATGGAAAGAACGGGCAGAGTTTTGGATAATAGGAGCTATTTCTGATGAGCTTAAAAAACAATATGAAATGGAAGGTAGAATTAGAATTTTTGGTGCGGTTGATCATAAAAAGGTATTAGAGCTAATGGAAGAAATTGATGTTTTGATATGTGCCTCTCGATACGATACGATGCCAATTGTCTTAGCGGAAGCAATGATGCTGAAGAAGGTATGTATTACAACAGATGTTACAGGTACAGCGGATTATATTGTACCATATAAAAATGGCTTGCTTTGTAAGCCGGATGATGTAAAGAGTCTTTCAAAACAGATAGAATGGGTTTTGTCAAATAGGCAACAATTGAAAGAAATCGGAGAAGAAGCTTATAAGGTGTATGAAGCGGAATTTTCAGAGGAAGTATTTGAAAAAAATTTAATAAGCATTATCAAAAGTGTATTAGCTGATGGAGGCGTCAATGAAAGTGAAGACAGCTGTATTATATTATCATAGAGTATATGAAAAGAAGTGTGATATAAATTTATTGTGTGTTACACCGAAAAAGTTTGAACAGCAGATGAAATATTTGAAAAAAAACTTTAATATTCTTCGTTTTGAGGAAGACTGGACTCGAAGTGATCGTGACAGTATTGTAATTACATTTGATGACGGATATTTGGATAATCTTACATATGCACTTCCAATTCTTGAGGAATTACAAATCCCTGCAACTATATTCGTTAGTACAGGAACATTATCAGATATCAGAGAACTATGGTGGGACGAATTAGAAACGTTATTGTTGACCGATGGGGATTACTCAGATGTGTTTCGATTGCAAGATGATATATATAACTGTGAATGGAGAACGGATACATATGAATTTAGGTTAAATTGTTATAAGGCATTACATTATTTAATGAAAAATCATGTAAATCCTTTAAAGAGAGAAAAATGGTTTGAACAATTGTGGAAATGGCGGGGCGAAACGCGATATGTAAATACAGGAAATTCGACATTGTCAGATAGGACATGTCAGGAGCTGGCAAAATCAAAATATATTACGATTGGCGCACATACTGTATCACACCCATCGCTGGCAAAGTTAAAGTTTGAGGAACAGAAGTCGCAAATTCAGCAATCGGTTGCTTATTTAGAAAATTTACTTCAAAAAAAAATAGATATGTTTTCTTATCCTTTTGGGGTAGAAAGCATAGATTTTGATGAAAGTACAATTGCTGCGTGTAAAGTATCTGGTATAAGGAAGGCAGCGTCGGTCAATGAGGGATTATGGCAAGAACAATTAAATCCATATGCAATACCACGAAATAGTATAGGAAATTGGGGATTGTATGAATTTAAGTCAAAAATAAATAAACTATTTGGGAAAGAGGAGTAAATACAATGCAGGAGGTAATTATTTTTGGCAGAGGGAAATTTTATCAAAGTGTTAAAACAGATATACATGCAAAATATCATGTGATTGCTTTTTTGGATAATAAAATAAATATGGGAATGGAAGAATATTTGGAAGACTTAAATATATCTATTTACAATCCGGCAGACGTGAAAAAAGTCGGTTTATATCCAATTATTATCATGATTAAAAATTTTTGGGGAATATATAGACAACTCTTGGACTTAGGAATTGATGAAAAACGGATATTGTTTGGCATAGAATTATTTCCAACTACTAGAAGTGAAAAACTGGTATTTTCAGGTAAAGAGCATTTGATAATTGAGGATAAAATGCTGGTATTCAGGTCAGACAAGCATGATGTTATATTAAACAATCGAGAGGAATATGAAAGTCAAATTAAAAAATATGCAAATCAAATATACAAAGAAAAATATCCGTATATAGATATCATTGCAAACATGCCGGATGTTCCTGCCAGCAGGATATTTGGGACAGAACGGGGGAAGCCCGTAGATCGTTATTATATAGAAAAATTTCTTAATGACAACAAGCAATCTATTTGGGGAGAAACGCTGGAAATCGCAGAAATTACATATTCGTTAAAATATGGGGAAGACAGAATTAAACATGCATATATGCTTCATGTGAATGGATGGGGAGAAAATGCAATTAAAGGAAATCTGGAAACGGGTGAAGGACTTGAGGACTGCCGATACGATACATTGATTATTACGCAAACACTCATGTTTATATATGATTTGCGCAGCGCAGCAGAAAATATATATAAAACGTTAAGGCATGGAGGAACTGCATTCGTAACAGTGGCGGGAATATCGCAAATATCAAGATATGACGCAGACCGATGGGGGAGTTATTACAGTTTCCATGAAGATGCGCTCCATAGGCTTTTTGAGCCGCTGTTTGGAGTAGAGAATGTGAGCGTTAAATGTTATGGGAATGTCAAGACTGCTATATCAATGTTATATGGGCTGTGTTGTGAAGATTTAGCGGAAAGTGATTTTGCCGAATATGACAAAGATTATCCGGTTATTATAGGGGCAGTTCTTCATAAAGTATAATATAAGGGCGGTGCAAAATGAAATACGTAGGAAATATTATTTATGATGAGAGACTAAGGGATGCTCGGACAAAATTTGTTATTTTTGGAGCAGGGAAAACAGGAAAAGCAATATATGAATTTTTTGATATAAACAATATGACCGACAGTATATTATGTTTTTGCGATAGAAATTGTATGTTGTGGGATACAGAATATAAAGGAGTTAAAATTGTCAATCCCGAAAAAATTATACAGGAACATTCAGAATGCCATTTTTTGACTGGCGGTTTATATGGCAAAGAGATTGCGGAGTATTTGATGTCAAATGACATTGAAAATATCCATATATTATTTTTGAATTAATGGGTGCGTATTAGTAAAGGGAGATAATGGCAGGCATGTTAAAAAATCAGACCTGGGATTTGTTAGAAAAATCTCTGCAAAAGAAAAAAATAGCTATATTTGGCGCTGATATTTTTGCATCTATTCTTTTTTTGCGCTATAAGGATTTGTGCCTTCAAATGGTAATTGATAATGATATAAAAAAACAAGGAAAATATTTTGGGGAGTTTGCGTTCGGAATGGAATGTGACAGCATTAAAAATATGCCTGTTTGCGCAGTCAATAAGATAGAAAACCTGATACCATCTGAAACTATAATATTGATTACAAGCCTGTACCATTATGAAGAGATGGCTGAACAAATAGAGGAGAAAGGATTCCATGATTATTTCATTTTAAAAATAATGGAAGACAATCAGCCTACGGAACTGCCAGGAACGGGTAATACGCTTAAGGAAAGACTTCTTGATACATATATAATAAACTGTTGCAATCAAGCAATAGACAGAAAAAAAATAGTGGTATATACAGAAGGAAATTACGCAGGACATGGAAAACAAATTGTGAATCAAATGCTGAAGCGCAATAAAGATTGGGATATTGTTTGGATAGTAAATGATTTAGCAATTGAAATGCCAAATAATTTTCGCAAAATCCTGGGAACAGATTTTTTTAAAGTTGTATATGAAATGGAAACTTCAGGCTGTTGGCTCTTTGAAAGTGAAATCCCGTTGCATATAAGAAAACGAGAGGGACAACTGTATTTTCAGTTGAAGCATTGGTCAAGCATTACATTGAAAACTTTTGGTTTTGATTTTTACGAGTTCCGTAATATTAAGAATGGGATTGCAATATGCGAGCATGACAGAAAGGCAATTGATTATCTGATAACAGGAAGCAGGTTTGATACGGAATCATGCCGAAAAGGGTTTCACTATAATGGAAATATATTTGAGGCAGGATCATCAAGGTCGGATGTCTTGTTTCATAGGGAAACATATAAGTCGCTTGTTTGTGAAAAATATGGGATAAACCCAGAAAGCAGAATTTTATTGTACGCGCCTACTTTTCGAGGCGGAACAGGACAAGACTATATTATGAAACAGGGAAACATTGATTTGGATTTTGAAATGCTGCATGAAGCGATTACAGAAAAATACGGTGGAGAGTGTATTATTTTATTTCGTATGCACCCTGTTATTTCAAGGGAGAACATTAGACGGGCAGAAGACAAATTTGTGATTGACGCGGGGGATTATCAAGACAGCCAGGAACTGGTTGCTGCCGCAGATATTGTGATTACGGATTACTCCAGCATTATGTTTGAACCTGCATTTGTTCATAAACCAGTATTTTTGTATGCACCTGACAGGAAAGAGTACATCAATCATGAACGCAGGCTTTTGATAGATTACGATACACTTCCGTTCGCGATTGCCGAAAGTAGTTCGCAATTATGCGCGGATATTAGAAACTTTAATCAATGTGAGTATGACCGAAAACTGGATGATTTTTTTGAAATGTACGGTGTTCATGAGGACGGTCATGCCAGCGAGAGGGCAGCAAAATTTATATCAGAGTTGATAAGCTGTGGGGGCGAAAAAACATGCGGCAGTTAGTTTCTGTCATAGTTCCGATTTATAACACAGAGGAATATTTGCCACGTTGTATAGAGAGTATTCAAAAGCAAAGCTATCCAAAGATAGAGATTATTTTGGTGGATGATGGTTCTACAGACAAATCAAGGGAGATTTGTGATGATTATGCAGTAAGGGATGAAAGAATCCAAGTAATTCATCAATTAAACCAAGGCATTATAGCTGCAAAAAAAGCAGCACTTAAAGAATGTCATGGGGAGTTTGTCATGTTTGTAGATTCCGATGATTGGATTGAAGAAGAACTGCTTGAAGTGATGGTTAACCAGATGATTGAAAACAGCTGCTCACTTGTCTGCTCAAACGTGTTTATGGATAAAAGTGAAGGTACCATCAAGAAGAAAAATAAGATACCAGGCGGAGTTTATGAAACAGGTAAAATATGCAGGGATTTATTTTACTATAAGGATACACAGCAGTACGGGGTGTTGCCATACAGTGTTGCAAAACTGTTTATCCGATCTATGCTGCAGGAGGTTATGGGAAAAATCGGGAGTGACATAAAGTATGCAGAAGATAAGGCAATTGTATTTGGTTGTGTCTTTCAAAACATAAAAGTCTGCTTTATGGATGTGGCATATTATCATTATTGTATTCGGTCAGACAGTGCAAGCAATGAGGAAAATCCTGATTTTTTGGTAGAATTGACGGCATTTTATAAATACACAAAAAACTTGTTTGAAGCTCATAAAGAGCGCGATTTCCTACTGTGGCAGTTGGGATGTTATTTGATGGATGAAGTGAAATACACTGTCAATTACAGATTGGGGTTGATTGGAAATGAGAGATCATTGTATGAAGTATCTTATGAGTTAGATCCGTCTGTTTTTCAGATGAATGAAAAAAATGTGATTTTATATGGAGCGGGCAAGGTTGGAGCAGATTATCATAAGAAATTTGAGGATTGTGTGAAGTTCCGCATTGGCGGATGGGTTGATAAAAACTATGAGAAATATAGGCAAAACGGTCTTGATGTACAGCCGGTAGAGGATATTAAGAACAGCGAATATGACTACATTTTAGTGGCAGTAAATAATGAAAAGACTTTCTGCGAGATAAAAAATGAGCTGAAAGGGCTTGGTGTAATTGAAGACAAAATCATATGGGGCAAGCCTTTAAGGGTAATGCGGTACTGTTAGACGAAGAAAAAGTCAAAGGAGATATGATTATAGTTTTATGAATGACATAAAATTACTGGATATACATAATCTGGATTTTATCAGAAAAGAAAAGATCATAATATATGGAGCGGGAAAATATGGGGATTATCTGTATTCGTTTTTGGAATTAAAGGGATTGGGGCAAAATGTTGTTTGTTTTGCAGTATCGGCTCAGGAAGAAAATCCTGATTTCTTTCATACAAAACCAGTTAAGACTATAGATAAGCTTCGGGAAGAGCTGAAAGATTCCATTGTAATTGTTGCCATTGGTGCTTCTCAAATAGGCAGGGTAGTTGAACGGTTGCAAAAAAATATCGTGAGAGGAATATATCATGTCAGCAAAGAAACAATTGAAGATGTAACAAAAGAAATTATTGCTGAAAGCAGGAAACTGCCGATTGAGAAAAACAAGGTGATTTTTTCAAATTATGATGGAATGGGGTATGGTGGGAATTGTAAATATATTGCGGAAAAATTTATCGGCGGACATTATCCTGTAAAGCTTGTGTGGGCAGTTTCAGATAAGAACATACAAGGGATACCGGAGCAGATAGAGAAAGTAATGATTGGAACACCGCGTTATTACAGGGAATTGTTTACATCGGGTACATATATAACAAATACGGTTCATAATCTTTACGAGCAAAAAAGGGAAAGGCAGTTTTTTATCAATACATGGCATGGTTACGGTCCGTTTAAGCTTGCAGAGGGTGCTGTGAACAAGGATGCCGTGAGCAGGGAGCGGTACAGCAAAAGTAATGCTGCAAGTGATTTATTCTTAACAGCAAGCCGTTTTTATACCAAAATATACAGGGAATCTTTTTTTTATGAAGGCGAAGTGATGGAGTGCGGTGCGCCGCGAAATGATGTGTTTTTTACGGATAATGAAATAAAAGCTTCCGTATACAAAAAGATTGGGATTCCTTTTGACAAAAAAATCCTGCTTTATGCACCGACATTTCGAGAAGATACAGGCAGTTCGTTCCAAAAATATGATATTGATATGAAACGCGTTGTGAATGCTTTAGGACAGCGGTTTGGGGGCGAATACATTTTGGTATACCGTTTCCACCATTATTTATATGCATTAGGAATGCCCCAAAACTTTTATGCGGATGCAGTTGATGCAACTTACTATGAGGATATCCAGGAGCTTTTAGTAGCGGCAGATATTGTGATTACCGATTACTCATCGCTTATGTGGGATTTTTCATTGCAAAAGCGGCCGGTATTTTTGTATCAAAATGATGAAAGGGATTATGAAAATGACAGGGGGTTTTATTCTCCCGTGTCAGAATGGCCATACCCCAAAGCACACACGCAGGAAGAATTAATTGACGCCATAATACATTTTGATAATGACAGCTATATAAAAAAACTGAATGCCTTTTTTGAGGAGTATGGTTCATGTGATGACGGACATGCAGCAGAAAGGGTTGTCAAAAGGATTATGAACGAGATAGATAAAGATAGATAGGTGGTATTTTGGGTGGAAGTGCAATATAGAAAAGATATGACTTCCGTATTTGTGTTGGAGGAAAATCAGCCAGATTTATCTTGGTTTTTGAAACAGTTTCTGAATCAAAAAGAGGAAGTGCTATATTTTGTAAATGATGAAAAGCTAAGGGCTGTAGTGTCTATCGGAGATTTATTCAAATGCCTGGATGGCAGGAAAAAGGAAATCTTAAATACGGACTTTACATGTGTACATGAGAAGGATGATGAAAAAATGCTTGCCTTTTTTGGAACTCATCCAACAATTCATGAGCTTCCGTTAATTGACGACGATGAACGGTTCATTGGTATTGTGAAATCTGGGAAATGTAATTCTGACAGAACTTGGGACAGTTTCCGAATGTACGCGAAGAGCCTGTATTATGATGAAAAAGCCTTTTATATAAAAACGGCAGAAAAGTTTATGAAACATTTCAAAGGAATTGTGTTTTTGGCAAACCTGCCAGATGATGATTTGGCAGTCAGCTGTTTAAAGAGCAGTGATGAACAAGAAAACTTTAATAAGAGGAGCCAAATAGACGCTTTAACACATTTAAGAAATATGACAGGGCAGGAGGAAAAGATATATTGGGGAGATACCGTTTATGAATCAGGAATTTCTAGGCGTTTTGCGGAGGAATTCTCAAAAATAGAAGTCACCGAAAAAAATGGGATTAAATATTTTGATAGCAATATATCATCGCATTATATCACATTTGAAAATGGAAAAAGAAAGCTGCCAAACCAAAACAGTAATGCGAAAAGGAAGATTTACCTTGCCGGTCCATGTACTATATTTGGAGCATATGTGACAGACAATCAAACAATTGAATACTATCTGCAACAAATTATTAATGATAATGGATATGAATGGCAGGTGGTCAATTTGGGGGCGCTTGGACCTGGCTATGAATTTCAGTATTTGCTGACAGAGTGTATACACGACGAGGACATTGTACTGATTGCATTTCAAAGCAGGAACTGGACTGCGTCTTTTATGGAACAATATCAGAATGTGCATTATATAGGGAACTTTTCGGATATATTTGTCAATATACATAATCCGCTTTCATGTATTTTGGATACATTTCGACACACAAATTACAAAATATCAGAACTGATTGCCGAGCGGATTTACGCATCAGTGCAGCCATATCTTGGGCATGAGAGCTGCATAAAAAAGAGGGATGATTTTAAGGGTCCGATTCAAAACTATTTTATCGCATGGGATATTTATGTATATTATAAAGATTTTGCATTGAACTATGACCTTGGAAATCTAGGAGGAACTGTTGGAGCGATTGTAATGAACTGTAATCCGTTTACTAAGGGACATAGGTACTTAGCAGAATATGCTGCTGCAAGGACGGATACGCTGATTATATTTGTTGTAGAGGAGGATGCGTCAGTATTTTCTTTTGCTGACCGTATTGAGATGGTGCGGAAAGGAACACAGGATATCGGCAATATAAAAGTTGTACCATCTGGGAAATACAGTATTTCAAAAAGCACATTTTCGCAATATTTTGAAAAGGATAAGACAATCAGCCAAATTAACTCAATGGAATATGATGTGCGTATATTTTGTGAAGTAATTGCAGAGTGCATGAACATATCATGTCGGTTTGTTGGAGAGGAACCGACCGATTTGGTGACAAGGAAGTATAACCAGACAATGAAGGAGCTGCTTCCGCTGTATGGTATAAAATTGGACGAGATTCCAAGATTGAAAATGGATGAAGGATACATAAGCGCATCAAAAGTGCGTGAGTTGATTGCCACAGGGGGGGGGTATATACCAAATATGCTGCCAGAAACGACGATGCAGTATCTTAAAGAAATTGGTTATAATTGCGACCCTGGAGGAAAACAAGCATGACAAAATTATCCATTATCGTACCAGTATATAACGTGGAGCAATACCTTCCCGCCTGCCTCAACAGTATATTGGCACAGACTTTAACCGATATTGAAATCATTTGCGTAGACGACGGTTCTACAGACCAAAGCCCTGCCATTTTGGATGAGTATGCGGCAAAAGACAATCGTGTGCATGTCATCCATAAAGCCAACCGTGGATACGGTCATTCAATGAATGTGGGAATGGAGGCGGCATTAGGAGAGTATATCGGAATCGTGGAGAGCGATGACTGTATATTGCCCAATATGTATGAAACACTCTATGCCGCAGCGAAAGACAATGACTTAGACTTTGTAAAATCAGATGTCATATTTTGGTGGGAAACATTGCAATATACCTGCGAATACCACAGAGAGGACTTAAATGAGTATTACGGAAAAGTGTTAAATTCCTCTGACAGAAAGCGATTCTTTCAATTTTTTATGAATACATGGACAGGTATATACAAGAGAAGTTTTCTGATGGAAAACAACATACGCCACAATGAAACGCCAGGCGCCGCATACCAGGACAACGGATTTTGGATACAGACGCTGTCATTTTGCGAGAGTGCTATGTGGCTTAAAGACGCTTTCTACCTGTACAGGCAGGATAATCCACTGGCTTCAATAAAAAGCAAGGGTAATGTTATGGCGATGGTCAGGGAGTATGAATATGTTTCAAGAATATTGGAAGGAAAACACAAATGGTATGAACTGGACATCTGTAATTACTATAGGATTTTTCGCCACAGAGGCGTATTCTTGCGCATTGCAGATGAAATGAAACGGGGCTACTGTGACGTAATCATCAATGATTTTAAAAAATATCAAAGGCTTGCGTCTGAAAATACAGGTCTATATGAATGGCTTGAGAAAGTGCGTGCCAATCCTGACAATTTTTGTGCAGAGTTTATCCATGCGAAACGGGAAACGCTGCGAAAACTGGAATGTACTAATCATATTATTATTTACGGGGCAGGCTGGCTTGGACAGACTGCAATGCGCATTATCGCCTGCCAGGGTATGCAGGGAAAAATAAAGTGTTTTGCTGTATCGACAGGAAAAACAGCAGAGGGTGTCGGAAATCTTTCGGTAAGATGCATAGATGACTTAGTACAATACAAAAACAATTCGGTTGTAGTTATGGGAGTAAGAGAGCATTCAAAATCGTACTATGAAATGAAAGAACAGTTAAAAATTCTGGGATTTATGAACATAGTAGATTTATCGCAGCTTACGAACTACTTCTATTATATATATTGATATTATCAAAAAGGAGTCGAAATATGAACATAGCGCTTATTATAGCAGGCGGTTCGGGGCAGCGTTTGGGACAGGACATCCCAAAACAGTTCATCAACGTATACGATAAGCCTGTGCTGGTATATACTTTGGAAAGTTTTCAAAGACATCCGCAAATTGACGCGATTGAACTGGTTTGCCTTGACGGCTGGCATGATGTCGTCAAAGCCTATGCAAAACAGTTTAATATTGACAAGCTCAGATGGATTGTTTCAGGCGGAAGCACAGCGCAGGAATCAATCCGTGACGGTGTGTATAATCTTGACGGAAAATGCAGCGCGGATGACATTATCATCATTCATGACGGTATTCGACCGCTTGTGGACGACAGTGTTTTGTCGGATGTCATTATCAAATGCACACAATATGGAAATGCCGTGACAGCGCTGCCATATAATGAACAAATTTTTGTGGCTGACGATGATAAATCAACAACACACTATATCCCGCGTGAGACACTGCGCAGGGTGGCTACTCCGCAGGCATACCTGTATGGCAGACTGAACAGGGCATATCATGAGGCTTATGAAAGAAAAGTCGGAATTTATGGCTCCTCATATACCAACACGATGATGGTAGAGCTTGGGGAAACGCTGTATTTTGCGGCAGGATCGGACAAAAACATCAAAATCACCACGAAAGAAGATCTTGAGTTGTTCAAGGCGTATTTAAAAATGGAAAAGGATAAGTGGCTAAAGTAGGAGGGGACTGTGAGGCTTTTAGAGAGTGAAATGTACATGGAGGATGTTCGATATGTGGCGGAGTGCAGTTTGCCGTGGGACAAGCTTCAGGATAAGAAGCTCCTGATTACTGGAGCCTGTGGAATGATTGGTAGTTTTGCCATTGACGTGCTGATGAAGAAAAATCAGTCCAGTGGCCTGCATTGTAAGATTTATGCATTAGGGCGAAACAGTGATGCAGCAAGCGTACGGTTTGCACGTTATTGGGATGATCCGCAGTTTGTTTTTATATGCCATGACGTGAATTTCCCTCTGGAGGAAAAGACGCAGGAGGATTTTAATTACATCATCCATCTTGCAAGCTGTACACATCCGATGGCATATGCAAGATATCCTGTTGCCACAATCGCTGCCAATATATTTGGAACTGATTATTTATTAAGATATGCAGCCGCACATAATGCGCAGCGGTTCATTTTTGCCTCATCAAATGAGATTTATGGGGAAAATAGGGGTGACGTTGAATTTTTTACGGAAACATATTGTGGATATATTAATTCAAATACACTTCGGGCAGGCTATCCGGAGAGTAAACGATGCGGTGAGGCGTTGTGTCAGGCTTATCTGACAGAAAAGGAAGTTGATGTTGTAATCCCGCGTTTTACACGTACATATGGTCCAACCATGCTTGCATCCGATACGAAGGCAGTTTCCCAATTTATTTTGAAAGCAATCAAACGTGAACCGATTATTTTAAAAAGCGAGGGAAATCAGTACTATTCTTATACTTATGTGGCGGATGCGGTATCGGGACTTTTTACTGTGATGTTATGCGGGCGGTGCGGGGAGGCTTATAACATCGCGGACAGTAAAGCGGATATTCGGTTAAAAGATTTGGCAAAAATGGCCGCTGAAATCAGCCGTACGCAGGTTCTGTTTGAAATTCCTGATGCTGTTGAAAGAGCAGGTTATAGTACGGCAACTAAGGCTCGGCTCGATGGAAGTAAGCTAAAAGGGCTTGGCTGGAATATGAAATATGACATTTCGACAGGAATAGGGCGGACAATAGAGATTCTTAGAGAAGTATCTAACATGTGACTGTAGACAGACAGCAGGCACAGGAAACAGGCAATCAGACAAAACGGAAAGGCAGATAAAAACAATGGATATTAATGTGTTAAGGGAAAAACTGAATAGCTCACAACACATCTATTTGTATGGGGCAGGGCTGACAGGAATAAATTACCTGCAGCGTTTGAGGCAGTGTCTTCCCAGCCATTCGATTGAAGGCGTTATTGTGTCAAGGAGAGAAGGAAATCCCGAAAAAATAGGAGGGCTTCGTGTAATGCCGCTTTCAGGGCTTGATGTGAGGAAGGAAGATGCATTTTTTTGGATTGCGGTAGGCGAAATGCACCAAAAAGAGATTATTCAGGGACTGGAAGCTTCAGGTTACAGCAGGTATGCTGTTTTAAATCAGGAAATTATGGAAAAGCTTTATATGTTGGAAAAGCACGAATTTACTGATAGGCGCCAGTTTGCGGATAAAGTTCTTTTTCTCCTTGCGGGTTATAAAGAATTTCTTTGGAAAGATGTATTTGAAAGATTGGAGAATTATTTACCTGAGGATGTTGAAGTCTGTATCCTGTCTTCTGGATTAAAAAATGAATGGCTGGTAACATTTGCCGAACAGAAGGGCTGGTCTTATTTAAGTACGATCTACAATTCTGTTACTATGATACAGAATATTGCAATGGAATATTATCAGCATGCCCAATGGATTTATAAGATGGACGAGGATATATTTCTTACAGAAGGAACGCTGGAATCCATGCTTAAGACATTTATCAGAGTTCAGGAGCTGGAACCATGCAATGTTGGCGTAGTGGCGCCATTGATTCCCTTAAACGGATACGGATATATAAGGATTTTGGATAAGCTTGGGATGCGAAATACATATGAAAAGAGATTTGACAAGGTATTGAGCGGAGGATATCCCGTAAAAAAAATTGAGTCGGACATTGATGCTGCGGCATTTATGTGGGGGGCGACAGGGGATCTCCCCAAACTGGATGAATTGAACCGAATTTTTGCAGAAAGCAATGAATACAGTTTCTGCAATGTGCGCTTTAGTATAGGCTGCATCCTTTTTAGCAGAGTATTTTGGGATAAAATGGGTGGAGCCTATCCATATGGAACAGGTCAGCCTGGTGATGTTGGGGAGGATGAGGTACATTTGTGCGCCCGCACGGTTTTGAAATCGCATGTACTGGTTGTTGATGAAAGCAGCGTTGTTGGTCATTTTTCTTTTGGCCCGCAGACGGAAGGGATGAAAAGCTACTATGATACGCACCATGAACTTTTTGAAATGCAGTAGAAGGGGAGTTTGCAGGAAGCATGAATGAGATAGGTGTCATTATTTGTAATTACAACAAGGCAGATTATGTTGTGGAATGTGTGGAAAAGGTAATCAACCAGACATTCAAAAATCTGGATATTTATGTCGTGGACAATGCATCCACGGATGAATCTGTACCAAAACTGCGCAATCGTTTTGGAGATACCATAACTGTTATTGTAAATTCAGAGAATATTGGTGGTTCCGGCGGGTTTTATACAGGCATAAAAAAGGCGGAGGAGCTAGGCTACAAGTTTATCATGCTGATTGACAATGATGCAATGTTAGATGAGCGCGCTATAGAATGTCTTTATGAATACTTGAAAACGCATGATGATGTAGGTTTTTGTGGCGCGGAAACACTGAATATGCATTATCCTGAATTGTATCAGGATTTTGGTGGACGGCTTGATTTTGAGAGCTTTTATATGAAAGGAATTATGGCAAAGTCACATATGCTTAAAATTCCTGTGGCGATGGAAGCCGATTATGTGGCAAGCTGCGCCCTTTTGTGCAGAATGGAGGCAGTGAAAGCTGCCGGTGGAATGCCAAAGGAAAATTTTATCTATTGGGATGACGTAGAGATGTGTACACGGTGTCGGATGGCGGGATACAAGGTTGTCGTGTTAAGCGCTGCAAAGGCATACCATGATATCTCTGGTGCAGGACCGCAGAATTTGTTTCTGGCATATTATGCAAACCGAAACAGATACCGTTTTTATACAAAATATCTGCCGGAAGAATGTTTGGATGCATTTTATGACAGTGTGACGCAAGAGCTGTTTTCCAAGCTTTACGGTTGTCCGCCCAAAAATCTTGTGCCGACAATGATGACAAGGTGGAATGCGTGGGATGATTTTGCTCATGGAATTACGGGAAAGGCAAAAGAAGGAATTATTGGAATATTTATACCGGAAAACAGTCCGCTTAGACAGCGTCTTTTGGAGTGGAATACGGTTTTAATTCATATGCCGCAACATGATGCTGAAGATTATCAGTCATTGAATATTGTGCTGGATTATTTTTCAAAAATTAATAATCAAATTGAGGTTACGGTAGTTTTTTCACCAGAAGGTTATGACCTCGGCAGCTTTGACGCGTTATTTCGGCTGTGCAGACATGTGACAAAGGTAAGTGAAAACATTTTGCCATGGTATTACATTGATGGCTATAAAAATTGGATTGGCAGTGAACGGGACTATTATTATTTTACGGCGTTTGATAGGGCATTAGCGCAGTTTAGGAAGATGTACAGACCATATTTTGAGGAGAGGAAGAAGGAGCTGAGGGATGATGGGGAGTCTTGAGAAGACGGAAAAAGCGAAAGCGCTTTTGCGGGAATTTCCGAAAGGGACGTTAATCTGGTATCCTTTTGAGAAGGAAAAAAAAGCGCTATGCGTAGGCGGCAAAAACTTCCGGATAGAAGAACTGCTCCGGGAAAAAGGGCTTGACGTAATGGCTGTTCGCGCGGAGGATTTATTAGAAAACGATATCTTGGATAATATTGCAGGAAAATATGATTATGCCGTAGGAATTGGTGTTATCGAGCGCTGCGCTGTACCCGCGAAACTGCTTAGCGGTATGAAAAAGGCTTTAAAAAGCGGCGGCAAGCTTCTTTTAGGAACGGATAACAGGCTGGGGCTGCGGTATTTCTGCGGCGATCATGAGGATTATACAGGCAGGGCATTTGATGGGCTTGAGAATTATCATGGGATAACCCCACAGGGGGTGGACAGTTTGGACGGGCGCAGTTATTCAGCCGCCGAAATCGAAAGATTTTTATCAGAATCAGGATTGAAAAATTGGAAAAGGTATTCTGTATTTCCGAATCTTGATTATCCCCAAATGTTGTTTGCAAACCATTACTTTCCGAAAGAAAATTTGGAGCTTCGGATTATTCCAAGGTATGGACACAAGGAATCGGTATTCCTGAAGGAAGAATATCTGTATGGACAGCTTGTGGAAAATGGTACACTACATGAATTTGCAAATGCATATCTTTTTGAATGTATTAATGAGGAAAAGAGTGACAAGACAGGATTTTCAAAGGCATTGCAGGTAACGCTCTCCTTAGATCGTGGGAGGGAACGCGGACTCGCCACGATAATAAATGAGGATGAGACCGTTGAAAAAAAGGCGCTTTTTGCTGAAGGTATTCCACATATCCGTGCGCTGGCAGAGCATGACGTGGATTTGAGAAACCACGGTATTCCGATGGTGGATTCAGAGCTTATTAATGATACATATGTTATGCCTTTTGTTGACGCGGATACAGCACAGCTCCATTTACAGAGGCTTTTGAAGAAAGATAAGGAAATGTTTATTCGTGAGATGGATGTATTTCGGGAGTATATTCTAAAATCGTCAGAGCCAGTGAAAGCGGCAGACAGGAACATGCCAGATGAACAGTGTTATAAGAGAGCATATATTGACTTGGTACCGTTGAATGCGTTTTACGTGAAAGGAAAATACCTGTTTTATGATCAGGAATTCTGCATGGAAAATTATCCAATTAACATGGCTGTAATGCGTATGGTTGATTTAATATACAGGGGACATTCGGAATTGGAAAAAATTCTTCCAAGAACTTTTTTTCTTGAAAGATACGGGCTCTCAAAGAATTGTAACAAACTAATGCAGTATTCTGACGACTTTATGGTCTGGCTGCGGCATCTGGATGTTTTAAGGGAATTTCGAAGGCAGACAGAACAAGATATGGAAACGCTTAATGCCAATCGCCTTGCAATGAATTATTCCGCGGGAGAATATCAAAGGCTGTTTGTGAATATTTTGGACGGGCTTGAAAACAGGAAATTGGTGTTGTTTGGATCAGGGAAATATGCTTATAAGTTTGTCGAACTTTTTGGTAATGAGTACAAAATAGAAATGATTTTGGATAATAATGCAAAGCGCTGGGGAGACTGCGTGGAAGGCATTAAGGTGTCAGCACCAGAAGAACTGGAAGGTATGGATGCCGAAAGCTATAAAGTCATTATATGTATTAAGGAATATGGACCTGTTTTAAAACAAGTAAAGGAACTGGGAGTGAAACATTATGGAATTTATACCCTGGATTTTGAGAGACCGCGGGAAGAGGTGCTAAAAGGAAGGCGGATTAGTGGATTTTCATGCGGCGAAATTCATAAACGATATCATATTGGATATGTGGCAGGCGTATTTGATTTGTTTCACATTGGACATTTGAATTTGCTTCGGCGCGCAAAAGAGCAATGTGATTATCTGATTGTAGGAGTGGTAAGCGATGAGGGAGTACGCAAGAATAAACATACGGAACCGTTTATCCACTTTGAAGAACGTTTGCAAATGGTGAGTGCCTGTCGGTATGTGGATGAGGCTGTAAAGATACCGTTGTTATATTGCGATACTGCTGACGCATACAGGAAATTTCGGTTTGACGCGCAGTTTTCCGGAAGTGATTATGAACACAATACGGCATGGCTCAAGAAACAGGCATTTTTAAGGAGCAGGGGCTCGGAGATGGTGTTTTTCCCATATACAGAAAGTACAAGTTCTACAAAAATTAAGGGATTGATTGAAAAAAAGCTGATGTAAAGAAAACTTGGATAAATACAGGATGATTGTTGACAGAATGTATTTTCTAATTATTCAGAACAGTGGCTGGGCATTAAGGCAGCTGAGTTTTAGAGGAGGTCTATATGAACGTTAGTTACCGCAATACCTATATGATTGATACGAAAAAACCAGCAGGAGGAATAAGGGACTTAAAAAATGCGGGGATTCAGAATTTAATGCTCTGTATTTCGGCATGGCTTTGGCCGCCAGAAGAAGAACAGGAGGAAATGCCAAGGTGGGGGGGGAAGAAAAATGTGCGCAAACGGGAGACACCAGATACGATAAAGAATCGTTATATGGATATGATTACAGCCTGCCGAAGAAACGGGATAGGGATATCGGTTTTGTATGCGCCGCGCTTTTCACGAAAAAAAGATAAACCCTGGCTGCAGGATTACATAACGGACATGATGCTAGAATGTATCGAATTTTGCAAAAGAGCAGGGTGTCCATATCTGATTGTCGGCATGCCTGAAAAAGATTATGATTATATTGGTTTTTATGGAAAGCTTTCTGCAAAAGCGCGGGAAGCGGGAATAATGATATTGTTGATTAATCAAGCGGAGGATTTTGCGGGACATTTGGTACGAGGCGCTTTATGTGAATCACATGCTGTGGTAGAGCTGATAGACCAGCTGAATCACGATGCGGGAAATAATGTATTCGGATTCTGTCTTGATATGGGTGTCTGCAATATCTGTGGGAATGACGTGCAAAGTTTTATCAATACGCTTGGGAACAGGCTAAAGGCTGTGATATTGCGTGATAATGATGGACATCATAACACTGCGCAGATGCCGTTTACCTGTGCGCATGGGGAAAGCCTTGCAACTGATTGGATAGGGTTAATCAGAGGTCTTCGTGATATATGTTTTCAGGAAGAACTGATTGTTGATTTTACGGATACACTGGCTGTATTTTCACCACTCCTGCGCCCGACACTGTTTCGCCTTGCCTGCGAAGTCGGGAATTATATTAAATGGCAGATCCAGCTAGAGCAGAATTTGAAAAAGTATAAATCAATCGTCCTGTTCGGTGCCGGCAATATGTGCAGGAATTATATGAAATGTTATGGCGGAAAATATCCACCTCTCTTTACCTGTGACAACAATCCCAAGCTCTGGGATACGGAGTTTGAGGGACTTACTGTAAAAAATCCGGAGGAATTAAAGAATCTTCCCGATGACTGCGGTGTCTATATCTGCAATATATACTACCGCGAGATTGAAACACAACTTAGGGAAATGGGAATCAAAAACATAGAGTATTTTAACGATGAATATATGCCGACATTTTATTTTGACAGGCTGGAGCGTGACGAAGAATAGGTAAAGGAGATTAGCTATGGAAATCGGTGTGCAGACAAAAAATGTCATAAAGGACAGCTGTCCCTTGGAAGGATTTACTATGCTGAAACGGGCAGGGTTTTCATGTTGCGATTTCAGTTTGGATGTTTATTTAAAAAATTTCAATGTTTATCAGAACAGAATCAATGATTTTTTTAGCGCTCCGCTTGATGAACTGAAAGAGTATTTTACGCCTCATAAACAGGCAGCGCAAACAGCAGACATTACAATCAGCCAGATGCATATGCCGTATCCAAATTATGTGCCTGGGGGGACGGACGAACTGAACGAGTACCTGCGCTGCGTAGTAGCCCCTAAAAGCATGGAGATTTGCGCCTTTTTGGAGTGTCCGTATATTGTAGTCCACGGTTTTAAGCTTTCGCATTATCTTGGTTCAGAAGAAGCGGAATGGGAAAAAACATCAGAGTTTCTGGATTTGATTGCGCCAATGGCAAAGAAGTACGGGATTACCATATGCATTGAAAATCTTTATACAGGTCTTGGAGGACATATCGTTGAGGGACCATGCTGCGATGCGTCAAAGGCGGCAAAACGCATAGACGAATTTAACGAAAGGTATGGTGCACAGGTGCTTGGATTCTGCTTTGATACGGGTCATGCCAATCTTGTCGGTCTTGATTTTGAGAACTTTATTACTACGTTGGGACCTCGTCTCAAAGTCCTACACATCCACGACAATGACGGTATAAGCGATCTCCACCAGATACCGTTTACATTTACAAGGACAAGGGAAAATACAAGCTCAACAGACTGGGACGGATTTGTGAAGGGACTAAAGGGCATCGGCTATAAAGGCGTACTGAGCTTTGAGACAGCCCCTGTGCTGACTGCATTCCCTAATGTAATGAAGGCGGATGTTTTAAGGTTTATTGCTAATATAGGAAGATATTTTGACGGAATTTTATCATAATCCGTCAGGAAAGGTTTTGGAACTTCACGTAAATATACATAGCACATTGCCATAGGCATTATAAAGATAATCATTCACCCCAAAAGAATGGTTATCTTTTTTTTATCTTAAAAAAATATCAGGTTATAAATTTATTATCTTTTTCCCCTTGACTTACTATTGCTTTTTCCAAGATTATTTTCGCTGTATGTATCCATTAAAGGATAGCAAAATAATAATCAACAGGAGGAACAACATGAAAAAAGAAACAATTTCAAAAGCCATCAAAGGCGTAAGCGCTGCGGCTTCTGCCATTTATTACGGCGGAGCGGATATGCTAGTAGCCCATGCGTCAGGAGTTGACTCTACAATCGACTGGCTTACAGACGCGGCAAATGCCTCGTCATCAGCATTGAACGGACTGACAAACACCGTAAAGACGGAAGGTGCGGGAGCATACCAGCTGATACTTGTAATCGGCATTATTGGGCTGCTCATAAGCATTGTGGTACTCGGACTCAGCTTTGCAATTGGAAAGAATGCCAATAAGCGCGATGACAATAAGACACAGCTTGTTTATATAGCAGTGGGCGGAATAATACTGTTTGGCGCGGGCGCGCTTGTAGGAGGGCTCAAGACAATCGGCTCGGGAATTTCATTCTAATACATGCGAGGGAGGCTGAAAATGAATCCATGGAGTATATTAAGCGGAAACACATTTGGAATCAGCAATGGCGGGGATGTGCTCAAAAGCAATGTCGGCTCTCTGTACCAACTGTTTCTGGCTGTGGGAATAGTCGGGCTTGCTGCGACGCTGATAATGGGCTTTATTAAGCTTGCTCTTGGCAGAAACTCTGCTGAACGGAGCGAGTGGAAGCAGGAGATTAAAGGCAAGCTTGCATGCGGCGTGGCGCTTTTTGGAGGTACGGCAATCCTTTCCATTATATGGGGGATATCAGACGGACTTATAAAAGCGGCTTGGTAGGAGGCAGGTAAATCCTGCCTTTTATAAAATGGACATTAAAGAACGGATGGGGCATATATGAAAAAAAGAAACAGAAAATATTGGCTGCATATGGCAGGGCTGCCTGCGGCCTTAACGCCTTTTTGGGCGGATAAGCTTTTGGTGAATGCGGCTGCCTATGATTTTTTGAATGATGCAGGCAACAATAAATTGAAAAAAGCTGTAGATGCCGTAAAAAAGGAAGGCGCAGGATATGTCGTGCTTTGGCAGACGATAGGGGCAGTATCGGTATTGTGCGCCATAATGGCGTGCGGGCTTGCGCTTGCGGTAAAAAAGAATGCAAATATGAGGGCGGAAACAAAAGAACGCCTTTTATATATCTGCATGGCAGGAATAGGGATATTTTCAATCACAACCATACTGAGCATACTTCAATCCCTTGGAATGGGTTTGAAATGAATAAAGGGAGGCGTAATTAATATGGCAAGGTTCAATGTGCCGCGCGAATTTGATGAGAAAAACGATGATAAGTGGCTAAAAATATTTTCAAAGACTTCGCTGCTGGTTTTTGTTGTGATGTTTGGCGCGTCAGTGCTGGCATGCAGGTTTGCTGCGCTGTTTACCGAAGACCTGTGGCCTGTGATAATCGCGGGCGGGATAGCGACGGCGGTAATAACGGGCACCACAATGATATCAATACCGGGTGAAAGCTACATGAATGGCGGTGGAAACACCATAGCAGTCATACTTTTGAGATGCTATATAAGAAGAAAAAACAGGTGCCTGTATGTAAAGGGCTACAACCAGTGGCTTCTTGATACAGAGCCGGCTTATCTGGTGCAGAAAAAGCTGGATAATGATGATTTTATGCTGAGATACAGCAAAAGGGAGGGTGCAAAAGAATGAGTGAGATGATACAGAGAGTCACAAATATAATGTATGGCGTTATTGCAGTTCTTGTGCTCATAATCGCGGGCATAGCGGTTTTTTATTTTTGGAGTAAAAAGCACAGGCGGGCAAAGGTCAGCGACAGGCAGATAAGCGCCAGCCTCAACAGGAAGGACATGAGGGATTATATAAGGATTGACAACATTAAGGATGATATGATCATTGTTGATAACGGGACAAGGTTTATTGGCGGAATAAGGTGCTTTGGGTACGATTACTACAGTGCGAGCGCTGTTGCAAAGGATCACACCGTTACGGGCTTCATAAATTTTATCTCCGGAATAAAAAGTCCTGTGACGTACCGACAGTACACCAGGCTGTCAAACCTTGAACCGACGAAGGAAATGTACAGGAATACGCATAACAAGCTTCTTGAAGAACTGTATATTATTACGGATGAATATAGGGAGACGGAGGAGCAGTTCAAAAGCATTAAGGGAAAAAACCTGATAAGGGAGAAGGAGCTTATCGGCAGAATGGAGGAAATGCAGAAGCAGATTAAATCCCTGGCGTGGCGTGAATACCATATGAGGGACCAGATGGGATACCTGGACAGGATTTCGAGTGACGATTCAATACCTGAGAGGGTGGAAACATACCATTTTGACTGGATTTATGATCCGAATATGTTCTCCAGGAACTTAAGTGACGAGGAAATTTATAAAAAGGCGGTAGGCGAGCTAAAGGCCGCAGAGCACAATATGGCATACGCCCTGTCAAATGCAGGAGTAAAGGCGAAACGGATGCCGACTGCGGAGCTTGTTGAAACATGCAGGATGCATTTTGCCCCCATAAGCGCCAGGGATTTTAGGTTTGAGAATGTTGGGCATACATCATATTATGACGATGTCATAGAAAGCGACTGTGTAGAGGAGAGCCATAATAAGATAATTGAGGAGCTTGGGACAGAGCTTGCCGGTAGGTCAGCACGGATATTCGTAAAAAAATCTGAAGAAATAAAGGCGGAACTTGAAAACATGAAAAATGCAGTTTGAGGCTTGAGGGGAGGGTTATTATGAAAAAGGATAAATGTACTGAAAATATTGAAGACATAAAAGAAGGCAGTATCAATACAGTGCCCGTCATTCAGGATGATGCGGAATATGTTAAAAACCTGATATCAAAAATTCAGGAAGAAAAAAATAAGAACCGAAAAATAAAAGGCGCAGAAGACGAAAATGCTGATGAGGACGAGGAGCTTACAAAATCACAGATAAGGGCAAGGGAAAAGGCGCGTAGGCGGGAACAGAAATTACTGCGCAGGACCGGACGGGCTGAACGCAGGAAAACACACAGGATGGCAAAAAAAGGGTATCTTCCCGAAAAGACGCAGGAACAGATTATCGAGGACGCCATACGCCATATGATAGACGAGAATAACCTGTTTGGCGAGGCAAGGCGCGATATAAAAGAGCTTATAGCGGGGGACGGCATAGATCCCAACCATAACGGATACCTGATTTTAAATGACTGCGGAAGGGATATATACGTTATGTGCATGTATATAGAAAAAAATCCGAGAAAAAATGAATTTGCAGGCACATATGAAACACTCATGAATTCAAAGGGAGTAACCACTTCAATACATATTGAGCCGCTTACGGATGGAAAAGCGTCAAAAGCGATGGATAAGCGCATCCTTATTCTTGACAGTGAACAGCAGGGGGCGGAGAAGGACGGCGACAGGAACAGGTACCGCAAGCTGGGCTCTAAGCTCCGTGACGCGGAGAATTATGCGGAGGAGGTAGAGGTCGGGGCAAAAAAGATGTTTGAGGTATCCTTTATCTTCGTGCTGCACAGCACGGATTTGGACCAGCTTATGCTTGACGCAAATGAATTTCATAATAAGGCACTTAACGCAGGCATAGACGTATGCTCGTGCTTTGGCGTACATCCCGAAGCCTTTATATCAGCATTCCCTACAAACAGGCTTTACAGGGCGGAATCAGGCCTTGTCAGGACTACATGCGTCAAAAAGCATACAATGGATGCGGAGTCGCTCGCATGCATTTTTAACCACACCAAAAGTGATTTTTACCATGAGAACGGCATAATAGCCGGAAGGAACATGAATACGGGAAGGGCAGCCACATTTGATCCTTATGACAGAATGTTTGACTCATACGGAGTCATAGTGTCGGGCGCCACGGGAACGGGAAAATCGGCGACCGTAAAAATGTACCTTACCCGTTTTACGGATTTTAATATGAAGATAGCTTCGATTGACTTTGAGCGTGTAGGTTCAAGAGGCGAGTACAGCAATGCGTGTGAGATGTCGGGCGGGCAGAATTTTGTGGTAAAGGTCGGTTCGGATGAGATTATAAATCTTTTTGAGATAGATACACAGACGGAATATGACGAGTCAGGCAATACGGAGTATGAAGATCTGCTGCTTATGGATAAAGTATCTGACCTTGTTAATCTGCTTATGACGATGGCGACATACAGTAAATCAAAGCCTGACTATGATACGGAGGTATTTTACGAGGAAATAATCAGGAAGATTGTAATAGACCTTTTTGATGAAAGGGGGATAGCAGACCATGACATTAACTCGCTGTATGAAACAGACATCAATGGAAACAGGGTAAAAAAACAGCTCCCGACAATAACGGATTTTTACAGGAAGCTTCTTTTGGAGAGCAGGAGGAATAAAAGCAGGCTGAAGGACAAGGCTTTTGAGCTGCTGATATCATCAATGCAGGGGTTTGTAAAATACTGCGCGTATACCGACGATACCCTGAAGTTTTTCACCAAAGAGGAGGCGGAACAGCTTGGCAGGAATGCGGACGGTCAGGTGGTATATGTGGATGAAGACGGGGCGGAGCATACGGTTGAGGTAGTAGTAGGGACAAGAAGCTTCTTTGACGGACAGTCAACAATAAAAGTGGATATGGAAACACCATGGATAAATATTGACATATCACAGCTTATCGAGGCTGACAGGCCTATAGCCGAAGCAATAGCGGCAAATTACCTGAATGAAAATTTTATAAAGAAAAACTCCGCCAATCCGAGAAAAGCCAGCAAGCGCATTATCATGATTGATGAATGCCATAAAATGTTCATCTACGAGCATCTAAGAAGATTTCTGTCAGATTTATACCGCACGGCAAGAAAGAGGCTCATATCCCCATGGCTGATTACACAGGCATTGTATGATTTCAGCGGCTACAAGGAAACGGAGTCCATCCTCGAACAGACAAGCACCATGATACTGCTGAAACAGGATAAGCATACGGACTTTATCAAAAAAACCACCAGAATGACGGATGCGCAGATATCAATGCTTATGGGGCTGGGCGGTGATCCTTTGGACAAGACGCAGGGCAATGCGCGCAAGGGCGAATTATGCATGGTGATGAAAGGGCATCCCGTGTTCATAAAGGTTGACTACCTGGAAGACTCTGAGTTTGGCATTGTGGAAACTGATCTTATGAAGATAAAGGAAAAACATGAGGGGAGGAGAATGAAAGACGATGAAGATAAGGCTTCGTAAATTATGGTTTTTCAGACTCCTGGTGTCTGCTGTGTTTGTCCTGCTTTTGTGCGCGGCATATGAACCCGTTACAGTAAACGCAAGCTGGGTGGACCACAGCGGTGAAATATACCAGGGGGGCGGAAATGCGTTAGGGGAGTTTTCCATAGATGTGGAGGAAACGGAAAACGAAGCGAACTGGTTTGAGAAGATACTGTATGGAATGCTTAACGGCCTCAGCGATGGGATATTTTCCATGCTTAAGAAATGCAATGCATCCCTGGACCAGCTTGTGTTTGGGCGCGTAATGGGCAAATCAGGCACGGCATATTTTGGGTTTGAGCTTACATCAGGCAATCCGTATGGCGTTATCGGAAGCATTGTTTATAACATTATGAGGGGAGCCGTGTATGTTTTTATCGCGGTGGTATTTGGGGCGAAGCTTGCCGCCGCGATGTGGAAACATGGCAGGGGCGCGTCAACCATAGCCGCTAAGGATGCAGTGAAAACAGCGTTTTTGGTTATGCTCCTGCTTGCGTTCCTTCCGACATTTCTTGACCTTGCCATATATATCAGGGATATACTTTTGTATGCTGTCGGGAATACGCTGTACAGTAACAGTGATATAGCAGGCGGAGGCTCCATAATTGAGATTTTCCACGACCTGGCTTCGCTTGACGGGGATTCCGTGAGCTTCTTAAATACCCTGATGTATCTTGGGCTTGTTGTCCTTAACCTTCTATTTATGTTCGTTTATGCGGGAACGGCGTTAAACCTTACGATACTGTTTGCGATGTTTCCCATAGCGGTGCTGAAGTTTTCATATGATAAAAATATGCTTAACCAGTGGGTCAGCCTTCTGATTGGCTGCCTGTTTGTTCCTGTGGGAGATGCGATGCTGCTTGCCATTCCATGTTATATAGGTAAGCTCGGCTCTGCATCAAGCTTTGGGACAGGAGATGATGTGGCGCTCGGCTTCGCGCAGATAGTTACCTGCGCCATGATGCTGACAGCGAGGCATATGGTAAAACAGGCAATAGGCGTCCATGGAGTGGCAGG
>CANQHZ010000009.1 GCA_947623805.1 uncultured Lachnospiraceae bacterium
CCCAAAAGCAGACCATCAACCGCAGCAAACACAATAAGCCGCGCCACATATATCTGTTTCAACGAATAATACGCGCATAACTCTATCTCAACCGACTTGCTGCTGCGATTTTTCCACAGTTCAGGAAACGCCGTTATAACAAACAGCGCAGCAAATACCCCCATACATCTAATTGTGACACTCGTGTCATTTGTCAAAAAAGCCGACTGCCACGCCATATATAATATAAGCAGTTGAATAATCCACCAGCTTTTTTTAATATACCGCACCTGGCTGCAGACAAATTCAAACCACGAAGCTACCCTGCCCTCCGCGCTCTCACAGTATGCAAGCTTTGATTTCTCTATTACCGCCGCAATTTTGCTCTCATCCGGCTTTATATCTGCTGATGCCCTGAAACATTTAAGCCTTTTTTTCAATCGCACTGCACCTGCAATTTTACTTTTATTCTCCACTTCCCCCATTTTAATTGACTTATTCATTTTTTAACCTCCTCAATACCGTTTTCAAAAACACAAAGTTCTTATTTTAAGCTATCCATATTTCAATTTTGCTAAATATCACCCATAGCTTGCCGCAATATTTCCCTCGCGCGTTTCAAGCGATACTTTACAAGCGGAACACTGATATCCAGCAATTGTGCAATTTCCTTTACTTTAAGCTCCTGAAAATAGTACAAGACCACAGGCTCATAAAGCTCACAGCTTAACTTTTTTAAGGCATTTTCCACGTCAAGCCTTGTCTCCACTGCACAATCATTGTCATTATTTATATTTGCTGCTAACACCTCTGACTGATACACATCATCCGATTTTAACAACTCCGCCACAGCATATTTTTTCTCCCGCTTAACCGCGTCAATACATAGATTTTTTGCAATCGTATACAGATAATTCAAAGTTTTCCCCCTATAGCCATAGCTTGGCAACGCCCTAAAAAACTTTAAAAAAACCTCCTGCGTCACATCCTCCGCCTGCTCCGTTTTCGCGCCATGATATCGGCAGTACCTTAAAATGCAAGGATAATACTTACGCACAAAAATATCAAAAGCGCCCTCATCACCATTTTTCATTCTCCATATCAGGAGAAAATCCTGCGCCACTCATACACCCCCTTCATTTTATATCGCTTATATATTTGCTAAACTCCATTCATATAGCACATCATTGACAACATAGAATTTAGACAAAATATATAAAATAAGCGGCGTCTTGCAGCTTGCTGCACATATGTACTGTATCTGCGATACAGTACATTGACGCGATTTTTATATATTTTGGCTAAATTCGGACGGCTTAGAACACTTTTCGCAATTACACATTCATATATTTCACCCGAATTCTAAATTCTTTCTATATATAATAATATAACTACCCACACACCTAATTGGATAGTAATATTGCAAAATTTCTCCCCAAAGAATATAATGAATAAAAACACAGCAATCAGAACGAAACGGAGGATTATAATATCATGAAAATAAACACAGCCGCAATCATCGGCGCAGGCGCGATTGGCGCATATCTATGGTGGGGAATTAACGAAGGCCTCGGCGATAATGCCTACTTTGTCGCGACAGGCGATAGAAAAAAACATCTTGAAAAAGACGGCATTATACTAAACAAAAAATCCTATATGCCCGTCGTAAAAACCCCATCACAGGCAAAAGGCACCGATTTGCTGATTATAGCCACAAAATACGGAGCACTGAAAGAAATACTTCCCGATATAAAAGAAATTGCCACAGAAAACACAATTGTGATGAGCGTATTAAACGGCGTAGACAGTGAAGAAATAATCGCGGAGGTAGTGAACCCGTCGCAGATAATATATTCCCTAATCCGCATAGCCTCACAACGTGTCGGCAACGTGATAGACTATGATGAGGGCGATATCGGCGGTCTATTTTTCGGAGAGCGTGATGCCAGAAACGCCCCCAGCGAACGTATCAATGCTCTGGATGAACTTTTCAGCCACACGCCGCTTATATATCATATATCAGACGACATATTAAAAGAACAGTGGAGCAAATACGCATGGAACCTGTCCTACAACCTGCCACAAGCAATTTTAAACGTAGGCATCGGCGCATACACAGACAGCAGCCATGTCAAATTCATTTCCGAAAAAATATGGTACGAAACCGCCGCAGTCGCCGCCGCCAAGGGCATAGATATCGGCGGATACCTGCTGCCGCGCAATACCCTTAAAAATACCGCACGTTTCTCCACACTTCAAGATTTAGACGCCAAGCGTCCCACAGAAGTTGACATGTTTGCAGGCACCATGATACGCCTCGGCAAAGAGCTCAATATCCCCGTACCATACTGCGAGTTTGCCTACCACGCTATCAAAGCGCTTGAAGAACGCGGCGCAGGGAAATTTAATTACGACGCCTGATTGTTGAAATTAATATGTTTTTGTATTATTTTTTACATTTCGCGTTAATTTTTACATTTCGATTTGACAAATAAATCCGCCTTTGATATAGTGCTGATATTGCTTTGCAAAATTTTACTTTACGGGGGAAATTTATGGGACAGGCTGATTTATCGTCAAACAGTTTGATTTCACATTCAGATGTGTTTGCGGACATTATCAACGCAATAGTATATGAAGGCAAGCAGGTGCTTGACGCACAGAATTTAAAGCCTTATTATCTGAACAAAAGCGTACACAAGAACAGCAGCATGCTTAAAGGGCTGTACCGCGACAACTGCATGGAGGACATGCGCAGCGGCATCAGATACGCATTGTGGGGCATTGAAAACCAGAACGGCATTGACCGCGCTATTCCATTCAGGATAATGGGGTATGACTTTTCGACATACGACAGGCAAATTGGCGAATTTACCGCCAAAAACAAAACAGGCAATAAGGCAATTGCTCAGACTCTCCTCCCCGAGCAGAAGCTGACGCCTGTTATAACCCTGGTGCTTTACTGGGGCGATGACGAAATGCCAAAATCTATTTTTGATATGCTAAATATGCCGGACGAAAAAAATATAAGGAAGTACATACAGAATTATAAGCTGAATGTAATCAGCTTAAAAAATCTGACAAAAAAGCAGACCGACAGATTCAAATCCGACTTTAAGTATATTGCAAAATTCCTTTGCAGAGAATATAATAAAGATGAGCGGATGGATATGCTTAAAAGCAGCAGCAGGAGGATTATGCACCCAAAAGATACATTATATACGCTTACTGCTATCACAGGCGACAGCAAATATTTACAGATTGGCGATGAGTATAAGGAGGAATTTAAAGTGTGTGAAGTGGCTGATGCATTTGTACAAATAGGTGTGGAACAGGGACGTGAACAGGAGCGCGAGCATGGCATCATGGCTATGGTGACGTCTGCCCGTAAGCTCGGAGCTGATGACAGTTTTATTATGGCGCAATTGGCGGAAAGCTATAAACTTAATAATGAACAGGCAATGGCATATATGGAAAAATATTAAATCAGTAATAGAATAGTTGAAATATGATAGGTTACAATCATCTAAAGGAGGTGCGGCATGGTTACTTCAACCGCTACTGCAACAGAATTTCAGAATAATTTCGGGAAATATTTAAACCTTGTCATGGACGGACAGGAAGTTGTCGTAACAAAAAACGGACGCGAAGTAGGGCGTTTCATTCCAAGGGCTGCCGCTGTGTCATATTTGACCGATTCATTGACGGGCATTTTAAAGGGAAACTATGACCTTGACGAAGCAAAATTAGAAAGGCTTAAAGAAAAGAATGAAATTACTGATTGACACGAATATTCTGCTGGATGTCCTCCAAAACCGCAAACCGTATGTATTCAATTCCTCTATTATATGGAAGCTGTGTGAGACTGACAGCGCAGATGGCTATGTTTCAGTATTGACCTTCGCAAATTTAGTCTATATTATGCGCAGGGAAATGACACCAGAAAAAATTGGGGAAGTTCTGCGTTCACTGTCTTTAATTTTTGAGTTTACCGAAGTCAGCCCATCTGATCTTATGTGCGCTGCGCAATTAAACTGGATTGATTTCGAAGATGCTGTGCAGAGCATAACTGCCGAACGCATACATGCAGATTATATAATTACAAGGAATTTAAAGGATTTTACCAAAAGCAGAATAACCGCACTTACTCCTGACGAACTTATTGCAATAATATAGGCTGTGTTAATTTCCACTTGCTTTATATGGCAAAAAGAGGTTATACAACATGTTCTGCCGTCAGATTTTTGTTGTTCTGCCCGTAAGCTCGGAGCTGATGACAGTTTTATTATGGCGCAATTGGCGGAAAGCTATAAACTTAATAATGATCAGGCAATGGCATATATGGAAAAATATTAAATCAGCATAACAAAAGGCGCGCCCGAAAACATATTAATGTTTCGGATGCGCCTTTTATAATTCAATGTTCAAGCTCCTCCTGAAAGCGTTTCGCCCTCTCCATAAAAAAGCTGTACCGCGCCTGTGTGTCAAGCAGGCGTATTGGCTTGTACTGCCCTGTCTCCACGCCGCTTTCCTGCAGATACTCCTTATACGCCTCAAAAGCGCCCTCCTTTAAGAAGTATATCTGCGCCGCGCCGATTTCGCCCAAATCCCTGCAGTCCTCATAGTCCATACTCTGTCTGCACAGCAGCCTGTCAAGCATTTCGGAAGCCTTGTCATAATCACCCGCTTCCACTTTTGACGGCGTTTCGATGAAAAACACATATCTCCCCGGCATACAGTCCATATCCTGATAAACGCTAAATTCCTGAACATGAATATGACATTGCTCCGCAAATATCTCCACTGCCTGCACAATACTCTGTATGTCCATTTTTTCTCCCGCCACATTGACACACTGTTTCCTGCGGTAGCGAAACTTCACAAGCGGCGCTTTTTTGTGAAAGCCTATCACTTCAAGCACATCACCCATGCGATAGCGGTAAAGTCCGGAAAAGCCTGTATAAACAAGCTCATACTTCTCGCTCTGCTTTACCTGCGACGCATCGACTGCCTTTATTATTCCTGCCGTTTCCTCCTCGCCATCTAAGGGAAGGAACTCATAAAATCCCGCTCTCGGGGCAAGAATGTATGTATCGCTGTTTATCTCATAAGCTGTCCCAAAAAATCCCTCCGACGCGGCATAGATAAAGTAGTGGTAAGGCGTGTCCCCGATATATCTGCGCAGCTTTTTCATATAAGGCTCAAACACGCTCCCGCTTATCGCCATGACAAAGCAAAGCTTCTTCCAAATGCGCGGGGCTATCGGCTTGTCAAACCCCGCTTCAAATTCCCTTCTAAGCTGCGCCGCTCGCTCAGGCATCGGAGCAATTCTGCGCTCCAGCTTCGCACGGATATCTCTTGGCAGCGCTATGTCTTCTCTTATTGTCCCTTTCTCAATATCGTTTACAAGCGGCTCCCAATTCTGTTCCAGATAAGACATAATATTTAATATCTGATGGATATACACGCCCTGGATTGATGTTACCTCTCCGCAGGCAAGCGCAAACCGCAGCTTCAGATAATTCATGTCCATATGGCAGCTTGGAAACAATACCTCCTCGGGCGAAGTATATTTATCATAGTCAAGCACTCCCTGCTCGCGCGCACGCTCAAATACCGCGCTCGACACAAGCAGACTGTCCTCATTTTCCGTAAGCTTTTTCTTGCGTATCTCATTCAGCAGAAAAACCTTATGCTTATCCGCCGCTTTCACATCGCCTGACCTCGAATAATATCGATCTGCCAGTTCCTCCGCACAGTCATACGAATAATGGGCATATGCGTCTATCCCTTCTTCTGTCATCGGAATTTCTTTTCCAGCGCCCGTCGTGCCTGATGAAACCATATAATAGCGAATCGGGTAAGCTGTAATAAGGTTTTTCTCAGTTTTTCGCAGCATTCTGTCAATATATTCCCTATAATCTTCATATTCTGTTATGGGGACATTGCTCTGATACTCCTGCACGGACTTTATATTTCCAAAGCCGTGTTCTGTCCCGTATTCTGTTTTACTATTTTTATGGAGTATTCCTTGCAGGATTTCCTGCTGAACCTCGTCAAAGCGTTCAGCATCCCTTTCAAGCTCTGACAATATGCTGCTTCTCATTTTTATACTAATCCTCCATTCTTGATGTACAGTGTGAAAAATCTATTTTTCACACTGTTTTCTCCTTTTTAGGTCTGCCCAGCATCAGGAACAATGCGGCTATAAGCAGATACCCCGCGCCAAATATTATAAGGTACGTCATTCTTCCATCAGGCTGTATCAAAAAGTTGTAAAGCATCGGGCAGACTATCTGCACCGCGCTGCCCACCATATTAAATGTGGTAAGCATATTTGTCGTCTGCGTGGAGTCAGGGAAAAGCCCTGTAAAGTAGCCCGTAATCGACGGAGTTCCAAAGCCGTCAAATACACCCATGATAGCCGCTGACAGCATAACCACAAACAGGCTCTTGCTCATAGGAAGTATCAAAATTCCCACTGCCGCAAGCACAAGCGCCATAATGCCTGACACGTACAACGATTTGCGTTTCATAAAGTTTACAATCATCATGCCGAGGTACATTCCCGCAAGACCATTTACAATATATACATAGCTTGTCGCTATCGCGGACTGTCCGATGCTTGCCATATATGACGGCACGAACGCTACGATATACATAAGACCGACATTAAGTGGTATGCAGCCAAACAGTATCGCGGACATTGCCTTGTGGTTCTTTAATATAGAAACCTTCTCTGTCGGATGGACTTCTTCTGCTGATGTAGCGCCTCCAAGCATCTGACGTTTTCTGTTCTCGTCCAAAAGCTTCCATGGCATTGTCAATACTGCCAAGATGCAGAGTATCAGCAAAATCGCCGCCGTAAACATATAGTTTGACTGATAGCCAAGCGCCTGTGCAAATATAGAACCAAGCGACGCGCCCGCCGTAATGCCGCCAAGCAGCCCTACATTAAGCTTGGCACAGTTTTCCCTGAAGCTCTTGTCGCTGTTTGAACCGATTGCGACAATGCCGTTTAACCAGTATTTCATAAACGCAAAGCCAAAACCGCAGAACGCACGAAGTGCAATCAGCATAATGGGAGATGTAACTCTTGTACATGCGTAATTGCCCAATATCAAAAACGGAAATACGAAGCCCATAAGCCTTTTCGGGCGCGCGTCACGATATACCCTCTGCATAATAGCCGACGCTATCGGCACGCAGATAAGCTCGACAGTCAGTGGAAGCGATGCGCTCACCGCTTTTGACAGCCCGAACACGGAAGCGTCCCACGACCTCATAATAACAGCCGCATACGGCGTACTTATATAAATAGCCACATATCCAAGGAACGACAGCAGACGTATCTGCGCTGAAATTCCGCTGTACTGCGCGGGCGTGTCACGGTTAAAGTCATCTGAAAACCTTACGTTTAAGATTTCCGTCATGTTGGCAAGCTCAAACGCTATCATCAGACACACGACAAATACCGCGCCGAAAGTCAATGTCATAAGGTTTATTTTATCTTTTATGTAGTCCTGGTTTATGTCTGCCAAAAACTGCGCTTCTCCGTCCCCAATCGGATATACCATAGTGTCAGCGGATACCTCGCCGCTTTGGGTATCTGTCTGAATACGCAGATTTGTTATTGTTTCACTCGTGTTTTCCTTTTCTTCAAGCCAGTCGTCCAAAAGGTGAAGGTCATCAACGCTAAGTCCCTTGTCAATCATTCCATCCAGTATGTTCTGTATGGAAACCGACGCCTGCGCCGCTTTATCCTGTACCAGCGTATTATAGCTTTCTCGGTATGTGAAAAACAAAAATATGATATAGCAGAGCATGCCGACCATCATAAACGCGGACAGCATCTTGCTCCCTGCCTTGTCGAAAAACGCTGAAAACACAAGCGCAAATACCGCTACCGCCGCAAGTATCGCAAAGAGGATGCCCTGCGTGCCCACCTTGTATTCATCACTTATAAGCGCTCCGTCGTCATAATATACAGCCATATAGCCCACAAGCTGCACATCTTCCTTATATATAGGAAATACAAGGCTTACATTTTTTCCAAACTCAATTCGCGTACCCATGCTTTCCGTCTTTAAAAGCCTTGTCTTGTAGTCCGTGGTGTACACATACGCAAATTCGCTTACGGATTCATCAGAGGCTTCAAATGAGGTGTACAGCGGCTCCGCGCTGTCATCCAATATAATCACGTTCAATTCCTGATCCGACAGGTTTGCCACGCGCTCAAACACATCATTTATGCCATAATAATTGTCAAGCTCTTTTCCGAAGTTTATAGAGCTTTCCATATTTTCAATTATCTCTGAAATCTCTGTTGTAAGATACTGCTCCTCCAGCTCTGTGCAGGTGTTTTCAAATGCCATGCGGCATATCCAGTTTACAAACTCTAAGCTTAACAGTGTCAGCACAAGCACTATCGCAAATGTAATTATCCTGTGCGTAAGCTGCTGCTTTGGTTCACGCTCATCAGGCTGCTTTGAAGCGGGTTTCCGCACAAGCTTTGGAATTTCATATTTTTTCTGCGGCTCCGCGGCTTCTGCTGCCTCACCGTCTGCCTCTGGCGTGATAATATTTTCCTGCCCTGTTTCCCCCTCTGCTGTCTCCTCCTGCAGGGGAGAATCTTCTTCCTCTGCTTCCTCCTTCATCGGAGTTAAATTTTCTTCTTGGCTTTTTTCTACCGGAAGGATAAAATCTTCTTGCGCTATTTTCTCCTCCGGTAAAGTAAAATTTCCCTGCTCTGCTTCCTCCTCTTTCTCATCAGGCTGGCTGGCATCTTCTTCATCTGATAAGCCATCATTTTCTTCTTCATAAGATGCGACTTCATTTTCTCCGCTTTCATTATCAGGCAGGGCTTGATTTCCCTCCCCGTTTTCATTATCGGGCAGGGCTTGATTTCCTTTCCCGCTTTCACCGTCAGGCAAGGCTTGATTTCCTTCTCCCGCCGCCTCATCAGGCAGGAAATAGCTTCCGCTCACAAGACCTCGCGTAACCTTTGACGGATAGCCGTATGCCTCCTCCAGCGAATCAAGAATGCCGTTTCCTTCATCAGAATTTAAGTCGGGATATTCCATGGCGTGCATAAACAACCTCGGTCCCTTTGCCTCCTCTGTAATGTCTGCTATAATGTCCTCGATTTTCTCAATTATCTTTAACAGCTCTCCCGCTTCCTTCTGGAACGGCTCGAGGGCATTTGCCGAATATTCAACCAGTGACTGGACAGAGATAAATTTTGTCAGGACCTCCTTCAGCTCACTTATCTGCCTCTGCTGTTCGGCGTATCTGCTGCCCTTTATCGCCTCGTAATAATCCTCGGCTGAACTTCCGTCGTCAGGCAGCTCCTCATCCATCAGCTTTTCCTTTGAAAATGAGCATACCAGATCATAGCGCTCGCACAAAGCGTCAATTACCTTGTTAAACTCCGTTCTTTCCTCTTTGGTGGGAACTCTGCCGCTTGACACTGTCTTTAACATTCTTTCAAGCTTGCGTTCGGAATTGTCTGCAATTTCATTGAACTCTGCAAATAATTCGTCAAAATTCATAGTATTTTCCTCCTTGCCTCTATATTTCCCTTGACATTTCTATCTTTTTGTTTTTGTATAAAGCTTCTCTGCCGACAGCAGCATGTCTGCGTCAACCTCAAAATCCGCGCGCTTTGCCGATTCAAGATTAAGGCTGAGATACGGCGGCGTCACAAATTTCTGCCTTACATTTTCAGGCTTTTCACCGTGCAAGATCTGTGAAAACGCGTCTGCCAGAAACGGCGCCTGAGTGCGCGCATCACTTGCCGTAACTACCATGGTCGCCCCGTCAGCCACATAGTATTCGCTGTTCTGTACAAACACTGGAATGTCCTTATCATAGAAAATATCCAGAAGCGGCGCAATCTGCTTTTCGTCTTTTATGATGTCGGAGTTAAGCAGAAACGCGTCAATTCCTGAGTTTGCAAGCTCAGTATATATCTTGCGCAGCTTATCGTAGTAATCATCTGTCACATCACGCCCTATTTTCCTGTAGGTGATTTTGACGCCAAGCTCCTTTGCCGTCTCGCTGTAGGGACCGTACGAGCCTATTACCTCGTCATAGAACACCATTCCGATATTTGTAAACGGGTAACTGTCATGATAATATTTAAGCTGGCTGCGGTATACCTCTGAGTTTGTGTGGCACCATACATTTTTCCTGCCTGAATAGTCTTCCGCCTCGCAAAGCCCCGCGCTTACCGGATCAACCGTTCCCGACACCATAATCGGGACTTCGTCAACTCCCATCTCGTTTATAACTATGTCAGCGGGCTGCGTGCCAAGGCAGAAAAGCAAATCAACGTCCTGATCCTGTATATGCTTCTTCAAGTCCCTTTTCACAAACTGCGCTCCGTCATAGCTGTCGGACACATAATAATTAACCTCGTCCGAAAACTGAATATAGGGACCTAAATCCTGCTTTGCAAGGTAGTTGATAAGCTCCTTGGCGTCTATGTTTGCAGGATCAAAGGGCAGCTCGCCATCGTATGTGATCCAGCCGTTTGTCCTGAGCTGCTCCACAAAATAGTAAAGCATCGCACCCGTTTCAGGGTATGGATCGATATCAAGATACCCTATCGTAAATTTGCTCCCGTCAGCCTTTGTACACGGCGTATCAGTCCGCGCGCTCACGCTGAAAAAATTTTCCGCCTGCTCCAGCTGCGCCTGCGTTACGTCATTGCCACGCGACAGCACGCTTATGCTTATCGGGAAAATGAGAAGACAGAGCAGACATATGCTTGTTATTTTTTTCAGCCTGGAAGCTTCTTCTTCTGTTTGTTTGTTATTCTTTTTTGGCATTTGCATAGATGTTTCTCCTTTCGTTGTTTATAATTTTGTTTAGATATTTTCACTATAATATGCACATAACAGGATTTACCTGTAATACTCAAACTATGGAGGTTGAATATGGAAAAAAACAAAGGCATAAAACGGATTTTCAGTTCGCTTAGCCGCAAATTCATGCTGGGCTTTTTCATGCTTGCCCTTTTGATTTTGACGGCAAGCTGTACAGTAGGCTATTATATCTACCGCACCAACATTGAAAAAATTTACAACAGCCATGCCTACGCAACGGCATATGAGGCGCGCTCCCTGCTTGACGGAGACACCCTCAAACGTTATATAGAAACAGGCGAAACCGACGAAACATATGACCCGATGAAAGCAAAAATCGAAACTCTCCGCCAGAATACCGATTCTATAGGAATTTTCGTGACACAGATTAATTCTCCTGAACAGGGCAGTTATTTTTACCTGATTGATACATATGTCAGCCACGAAGCGGAATTTCCCTTTGGCGGTGTAGCGCCTTATCCTGAGCAGTACAAGGAGCAGATAGAGGCTGTATATTACAACGGCACGGATTTAAGCGACTCCTGCATTTATGTGGACAGCGCGGCTTACGGCGCTAACTTTTTTGCCATAGTTCCCATTTATGACAGCGACGGCGCTATTGTCGCCGACTTGTTTGTACAGTCAAGCCTTGAAAAAATGTATGACACATTAAAGCAGTATTTAATCTACGCTTTCAGCCTTACAATAGTGCTTGTAATAGTAATCCTTGTCATATATTTAGCATATATTAACCACAACGTAATCGGTCCGATTAAAAAAATCACTCGCCACGCCGCAGGCTTTATCAAGGGCTCGGACATCTCAATCGCAATGGACAAAATCCATACGGGCGATGAAATTGAAAGTCTCGCCGATTCCATTATCCAAATGGAACACGACATACACGAATATACACAAAATCTTGCAGCGGCAACCGCCACACGCGAGCATATGGAGGCTGAATCAAACGTGGCAAAGCAAATTCAGCAGAACCTTTTCCCTTACCACTATCCCGCGTTCCCTGAGCGTAAGGACTTTGACATATACGCGCGTCTCCAGTCCTGCCCCGCAATAGGCGGCAACTTTTACAACTACTTTCTGCTTGACGACACGCACTTGTGCCTGTTTGCGGGTGATGTGAACGGCAACGGCATACCGACGCTTATGTTTTCAGCTATCGCCGCCACGCTTATCAGGAACTACGCTACGATGAAATTCTCGCCCGACAGAATACTTGCCAACGTCAATGACGAACTAAGCAAAAACAATCAAGCTGAAAGGACTGTCGATGTATTCCTTGCAATCATAGATTTGCACGATGGCCAGATGACTTACGTTACCGCCGGCAAAAACGTATTCGCAATGCTCAAAAGTCCTGGCTCGTCATTCACTCCGCTGCCGTACAAGAGCTGCTTCTCGCTTGCCACAATCGGGCAGGTCGCATATCCCGTATCGTCGGCGTCGCTGTCACAGGGCGATATACTCTTTGTATTTACAAAAGGCATAGCCGCCACGGTAAACCAAAAAGGACTTATCTTTGGCAGTGACTACGCAAAGGACACGCTGCAGGAAATCATACAGAGAGAATATTCTCTCAAAACTATGACCGACAGCCTGTTTGACAGCATAAACACTTTCGCGGGTGATACGCCGCAGGGTGACGATAGTACAGTGATGTTGTTCCGCTATGTAGGAATTTAACCGTCAGCCATAGCGTTCCAGAAAGAGCGTCTGCTCCTCCTCAGGATTATTATTGTACAGTTCGCAGCGAAAGACATACTCTTTCGCTGCCCTGTCAAACCTGTCAGTTTTCAGCACCTCTATAAAATATTGCCTTGCCTGCATAAACTCGCGTTCCATAAACAGCGCCACTCCCTTTTCAAACAGCATCTTTGTCTGGCGCTTGCGGTTCTTAATATCAGTTTCATCTCCGTCAAAGACATCATAAATTTTCTTTGTGGTATCCGTATCACTCACATACACATAGCCCAATAGCCGCACATTGAAACGTTTCTGGAACTTTTCAACCAATGAGGCGTACATTTCAGTAACGACAATCCTTGCATAATATTTCACGGCAAGCCCCTGCAGCCACGCCGACAGACCTGACGAATCCTCTGACATCAGCAGTATTCCCTTTCGCTGGGGTGCGCCCACAACGCCTATGATGGCATTTTCGTATGTAATTCCTATGGAAAACTCCGTATACTTTGGATAGCGCGTACCAAGCTCATTTAGCTGCTCGCACAAGGTCACGGCTGTTTCAAGCGCTTTTTCAGGGTTTTTCAGGAAAAGCGCCGTCATTCCCGCCTCCTTAAAGCCCTCCACGACTCCGCCCGCCTCGTACACGGCAGGCACGGCTTTTTCCAGGAATTTGTTTATAAACGAAAAAACCGCCTCGGGATTCATAGAATGTACAATGTCCGAAAAATCATTGCTGTTTACGGAAAGGTTCGCTGTCTTGACACGCCTCTGCCGCTCAAGCGATAAATCCTCCTCGTTTTTCACGTCCAGCAGGTCAAACAGCTCGACAGGCAGGATATGCCTTGCCATAGCGGAATAGCTTGTTTCCTGTAGCTGCGTTTCTGCCTGCCTTTTCTCGCTTTCCTCCCTGACCTTTCTGCGGTATCTGTTTATGACATTTCTAAGGCTGTAATTTTTCCAAATATACACGCCTGACACAATCAGGCATACCAGCGCAATCACGCCAAGCCATATGTTAATACCGCCAAACAGCCAGCTTCGCTCTATATTTAGAAACACCAAAATCCCTCCTTACGGCATTTGTATCTTTGTCGTTCCCGCGTTGGTAAACTGTATAATGCCGCCCCAGTTACACATAAGCTTGCAGCTGTTTGTAAGTCCCGGCATATTTTTGACAAGCACTGTAGGACTTCCGGGCGCCCAGGGAGCTGTAGTCATGGGAATACACGGCATCGGCGTAAGCACGCCAAGCGCCGCTGCCGTAGCGGCTGCCACTGTCGGATTTGCCAATGATTGACACATGCCAAACGGCATTATGTTTACCATCGGCTTATTGTCCATAATATTCGCCATCGGCTTGTTCTCGGATAATATCATCTTGTCGGGCAGCACCATAAAGGTCGACGGCGCCATTCCAAAAGAGCATTGTAACATTCCTGTAGCACATGCGCATTGTCCCATTTAAAAACCTCCATTCGTCTATCACACAATTAATTAAAATCTATTCTGTTTACCCGCCCGCTTACAAGCTCTATGTCCAACTGCTGTTCACGTCCTCCGTCTTTTGAGAGCCAGAATGTAAACATGGTCTTCTCGGAATTTAAGTTTGCTATCGGCAGATAATATTCTCCGTTCTTGTCGGCCAGCGAAACATATACAGGGAAAATTTTCGTGCCTATTTTCTTATAATCGTTTTGGAGCGGCGGGGTTATCTGATATATGGTTTTTCCCGCCTCATCCCTTTTCACTATGCCAAATACCTCGTCCTTTGTACCTTCTTTGTTCTGTATTATGAGCGTCTTTCCCTCCAAATCCATTGTCTCAGGGTGAAAAATCTCCATAAGGGGACTTTTCTTTGCGTATGGATTTAAGAGCTTGAAAGGCTCGCCGTACTCATGGTTGTATGCCATTACAGCGCTGCCTGCGGGCGCATGACCCTCCACACATGTAGTGTGATACGGAATAGGATATGAGTGATTGGGCAAAAGGCGCACCTTTAAAGTCCTGTCGGGGTACTTTTCTATCTCATCAGCCTCCAACTCAATGCGCTGCGGATAAAACTGCGGTCCCTCGACGTGCAGCACAATATGCGGATTTCTGATATTGATAAACACAAAGTATCCGTCCTGCTTGTCAACAGGGAGACGCTCTCCCTCTATCCACACGCGGAGCTTGCTCTTTACAGGTCTTCCATAAAACTCATCTACCGCCGCCACCACCAGCGAAACCTGCATTATTATATGTTCTCTGCAGCCGGTCATATCTTACCTCCATTTCCGCGCGCCGCCGCACAATGCCATAAACGGCTTGCCGAGCGCGTATCGACAGCACAGGCTCGCGCATACTAATGCTTTAGCGTATACTGCCCTGTCTCCTCCACGCCAACGTCCATGCGTACCACTCTCTGCACTGTCTTTATGCGCGTAGATGCCAGCTCTACGGGAAATACCTTGTAGTAAAGTGACAGCTTGTAGGGTACATTTGGCATGTTCCACAGTTTCATCTTTTCATCGTAATTAAGTCTCAGCTGCTCTATCTTTATCTGATACCTGTTCTGCGTCGTGTCGCCGTAAAAATCCTCCTGCAGCAGCGAATAGTCCATAAGCACCTGCATCGCGCGTCCCAAAATCCTATGCTCCTCAGCGGCGCGAAATTTTATATCGCTCATTGAATACGCCGTAACCATATAGTACAAATCCAAATATTTTGATGAACGCTGCTGCGTATTTGGTCCCGACATTCTAAGCCCGTTCTCAAATACGCCCTCGCTCTCCCTTATGTCATATAAATTCAGACCAAGCTGTATATCCCCCTTGTCCGCGGGATTGCACAGTCCAATCTCGTCGGCGTGCGGGATTACCTCGGGCACCATATGCTCACGCAGCAAGTCCACGATTGTAGTTCCCACATCAGCTATCACAGTATAACCCGCCATATTAACCCTCCTGTCATTTTTTGCTGTCCTCAAACTTTTTGTGCAGCATGGAATTCAGATAATCACTATAGTCTCTGCCTCTAAGTCCCTTGGTAATCCTGCCGCCTCCTGTCGCGCTTTCCTTCTGCCATTGGGTGGCTCCAGTCTGACTGACATACCAGTTTCCCGGCTCAAATCCCAAGCTGTATGTCTCGCTGTTTCCGGTCATATACTGTATGGCGCACCACATTGAAAACACATCCCAGGCTATGAGGCCGTTTCCCTGCCCGTTTACTTTCAAGGCCTTTGTCACTATATCTTTCTCACCGCTGTCCTCTGTCTGGTAAAACTGTCCGCAGAATGTATCCCCTGTCAAATCCGAAGACAAATAGATGGTTTTTACAGGACAGTTTGTTGTAACCATCTGCGCCGCGTTAATAACCCTGCTGCCCGTCCAGTAGAAATTAAACGACGGACTTCCACTGTCGCTGCCGCCCACAATATATATAGCCTCTACTTTCTCTTTAACAAGGTCCATTCCATTAAGCTGCGAATACTCATCGGGGGCTGATTCGAGCAAATCCTGTATATTCTGCAAAAATCCCAACGTTATGATGTTCACTTTCTCAGACGACTCAGCCAGCATCCGCCTGTACATTTTTACCGGTACTTCGTAATCATTCCTGCTCCTTGGCCAATCACACATCACATCGACATACTTTGTCTCCACCTGCACGCTTCTACCGGAAGTATCCATGGCAACCGGAATATCTCCATAGCCGTCATACTTGCATAAAGCATGGACTGCCAACGGAGCTCGCGAATATACTGTAGACAGCGCAATCCCCTTGATATCGACCATTCCTAAATCCTGAAAGCACATGGCCAATCGCAATGCCAGTATATCATCCGCATCAGATGCAAAGTCAGTATCTATTATAATGGGCTTCGCGCCCGACGCCTGTTCAGGCGGCTGAGCGTCACCTTCACCTTCACCCTCACCTTCACTCTCCTGCTCTCCTTCGCCCTCCGTGGCATCCGTGTCCGCGTTCTCGTCCGTATCCTCATTACCGTCCGCATTTTTTGTCGTAGTGCCGTCGGCATTCAAATCCGTAATATTCGACTTGCTTGCCTCATACTCTCCGTCCACAAAAATTCCCTCACGCCTGATAATGCCGCCGGCGCCGTCATAGTAATAGTTTGCGCCTTCACCATTATAAAGACCAAGCGAGAAATTACCCTCATAAAACAAAAAACCTGCCGTGTCATAAAGCGTACCATATCCGTCGTAAAGTCCCTCACGCAAGCCGCCCTCGTAGACCAGCTTTGAATTTTCGGGATTGTATATTTTTCCTTCTCCGTCATACAATCCATTGTAAAAGCCGCCCTCGTAAATTAGCACGCCCGTATCTTCGTCAAACAGCTTGCCCTCGCCGGAATACTTTCCCTCGACAAAGCCGCCGTCATAGATTAGCGTTCCTTCTTCGTTATATACCTTACCCTCGCCGGAATGTTCGTTTTCGAGGAAACCGCCTGTATAGACGAGATTGCCGTTCCAGTCATATTCCTTGCCCTCGCCGGAATACTCGCCTGCCACAAAATCGCCCTCGTAAATCACTTCTCCTTCACAGTACAGCTTACCTTTTCCCTCATACTCACCCGCCGCAAGCGTACCCTCATAGAGAATACGCCCTTCTTTGTCATATAGCTTGCCCTCGCCCTCATACAGCCCATTGGCAAAGCTTCCGTCATAGAGCAGCAAGCCGTTCTTATAAAGCTTTCCCATACCGCTGTATTCGCCGTCTTCAAGCTGTCCGTCATAGAGCTTTTTGCCGTTCGAATCGTAAAGGCATGCATAGCCTGTCATAAACTCGTCGTCCCTAAACGTGCCGTCATACACAAGCACGCCATCCCTGTAACCCTTGCCAGCACCGTTTTTCATTCCTCGCGAGAACTCGCCCTCATAGACTACATCGCCGTTTCTGTCATAAAGGACGCCCTCGCCCTCGTACTTACCGTCGACAAAGCTGCCCCTGTACTCAGTCTCGCCCGTGCTGTAGTACAGCTTTCCCGTGCCGTTGTATTCGCCCTGCGCAAATTCGCCCTCGTACAGCACATTTTTGTCCTCGTCATAAAAAACGCCGTCTCCGTCAAATTTATTTTTGGAGAAGCTGCCTCTGTACTTTGCATTTCCGTTCGGATAATACATTACACCCTCGCCCTCATACAGCCCGTCGGTAAAACTGCCTTTATAGACAAGATTGCCGTCATAGTCGTACAGCGTACCATTGCCCTCAATCGCTCCCTCCGTGAGCTTTCCGACAAATAATACAGTCTCCCTATCCCTCTCGCTCAAAAGTCTTACCCTGCCCGAATAGTCCGCGACTTCAATATCGTTTACAATCATAGTTTTCGTGAACCATTTCTCTACAATCGCCGGATATCCCTTGTTTATCATAAAGATAATGAAAAACATAAGCAGAATGCCCGCGACGTAAACAATCTTTTTTGCGACATACCGGTCGCCAAACACAAAATATTCTTTCTGCGACTCGGGCTTTTTTGTAATGCTCTTTACCTCTGACCTGACATCCTCACTTATTTTATTGAATACAGTGTTGACTGCCGTCTTTTGCTTAAACCTGCGAAAGGCCATGTCAAACGGCGCCAGCACAACACGTTTTACTTTATTTCCGAATGTGCGAAATGAACCTGAAAAATTACTGTTAAAGCCCATTAGTCCTGTTCCTTCCCATAATCCACAGACTCTGCCTCCTCTAAAGTCTGCGCCTCCTCTATCCCGACCGTGCCAATCAGGTCGAAATGATGTGCCTGCCCTTTGTCCTGAAATGCCATATAGATGTTATAAAGCATATATATGAACACACCGATGAACACAATCGGCAAAAGCACCTTTTTTAACCCGTCATGGAGTTTTTTTATAAGCTGCTTTATGCGGTACCACAATCCCTTTGATACCTCAAGCTCCTCCTTGGGAATCGCTCTAATCTGCTCACACAGCTCATTGTACCTGCGGTACTGCTCCATGCTGTCAAAGCTCTCCTGCGCCTCTAATTCCTCAAAGTACAGCGCTAACGGCGGCGTATTGTTCTTTTTAATCTCCCTCGCAAACAACAAAAGCATCAGACTGTAGACATAGCTCACAGCATCTGCCCCCGTAAAAAGACTGTACTGCTCCACACCCTCAAGCGTATAGTTAAAGCTTACGTCCAGCGCGTCCGTCACCAAAATATTATCAGGCTCAAGGCATTGGCATACAAAATAGTACGGCTGCCCCTGCAGGACAATGCGCTCCAAAATACGCCTGCCAAGCACCATACGCTCCTCTATCGTGCAGCGCTGCGCAAGCTTATCGTACAGATTTATGCCCTGCGCATGCGCAAAAACCACATAAAAATCACCGTCCGCCACAAAATGCCCCGCCAAATCGGAAAAGCTTCTGTTGCGCGCCTGGCTGCAGATGAAATCAAGGATTTTTTCGGTCATCTCCTTGTTCAGCACGCGTATCACAGTATAAAGTTCATTGTCTGACCTGCGCCTGCACATATATGTGTCAAACTGCGCGTCGGTATGGCAATGCTGCAGCACAGTATACACATCATCATAGGTTTCAATCAACATTGGCTATTCCTCCAACGGGATTTTGCGGCTGCCTCTTTGTCCGTCAGCCGCGCTTTACACATCGCGCACGACTACAAAGATTGACGCCTTTACATCAGGATATGCCGTGCTCTTGGCTACTACCTCATATACGCCTGCCGTATTTGGCGCGGTATACATGCCATTTTCGCTCATAGTACCGCCCTGCTCCTGCACATTCCACTCCACCGTCGTATCCTCCATATTCGTACATACCGCCTCGAGATAATGGCTCTCTCTCGTGGCAAGTTCGAGTACACCGGGACGTATAAATATCTTGCGCGTGAATTTCTTCTTATCCTTTTCCTCAGCCTGCCTTATCGCCGTCCAGTGTACGGACACGCCGCTCTTTATCACCTGTTCGCGCAGCCGCCCGCCAATCTGAAACGTACCTCTCTCCGGAAATACGCGTACCGCAAGCTCAATCATCACGTCCATATCCTCAAATATCTCGCTTGACCCATAGGTCGTCACGCCCTCGTCGCCCTCTATGCCCACATGCATAGTCACTGCGCCGAGCCCCAGCCCATGCGGTATCTCCTTGCTCACAAAGCGGTCGCCCCGCTGTCCTCCGCCGTTTAAGTCAAGCCACTCGCTGCCCTCCGCAAATTTTAGATTCTGCTCCGCGCCAATGCCCCCATGTTCTTTTTTCAGGCTTACTCTGCGCTCCCGTGTGCCTGCAGTCCCATACGAATCAAGCGTGAGCTGGTGCAGTGCAAAGCTTAAATTCTGATTTAATATATACTGTCCAAACGGCAGATTTTCCACACGGTCAATCACACAGCCGTCACCCGTATGAATGAGGTATATCTTCGCGAGATAAAGCCGTTCCTCCTGATTCTGCTTTACCAGATTTTCCATAGCCGTCCTGTAATAGTCCCTTATCACATAGCTGCGCACATCGCCCGTTATAAGCTGTATTTCCAGCTTACTCTCCGCCTCCGGCACGGCAAAGACGCGCTGCTCCTTATCCAGAAACATCTGCGCGCTGTTCTCCTCAAGCTTAAGCGACGCAAACGCATCCGGCAAATCACCCGTTTCCAATATATATGAAATCTCATATGTTCCCGTCTTTTCATACTGCATCTCGTTAAAGTTCACGGAAATAACCTGCTTGCCCTCATAGTCCATGTATTCCGTCACGAGCCTTAGAGAAAACGAAAGATATTTCTTTGAAAGATTTTCTACCGAAAGCTTTATCTCTCCCGAACCGCCCGCCGGCATATATCTGGGCGCAATAAGCTTTATCTTCACACCGTTTTGGGCATAGAGCACGCGCTCCTGCATATAAAGTGCAGTCTTATCCATACATTCCTGCTGCGGCTCCTCATCCGTCAGATACAGGCGGTATGTTTCCTTTATCTTGTTGTATGCCGAAAAATTGTCCGACTGAGCGACGCCCCCTGCCATATTGTGGACAATGCCCGTAAGCTCCTCGTCATAGTCACGCCCCAGATACACATAATCCTTATCGCTGTTTTCAACGCACGCATCATACCCGTCAATAAGCCTGAGCTTGCGGATTACTGGTGAATCAATCACTATCTCGCGTCCAAGCGAATCAAGCGCAAAGCCGTTTTCGACCGAAAGCGTATTTTCGTCAAGCCGCACTACATAGAGTCCCGCGGCTACACCGCTCCCCTGAAGAAATCTGTTAGTCATCCTGCGCTTGTCGTTCACATAACGCTGCTCCAATTCAAAATCGTCGACCGACAGGAGCTTTCCATAAAAATATCTGTTTCTCTCAAAGGGAAAATATTTTGTGTTTTTCATTATTGCTTTTCCTCCTCTCCCAGCACGAAGAACGGCAGCATAGACGCTCCGTCAAGCGACAGTCTTCTGTATTCGCCCAAGATACTGTTAAGCCCAAGATAAGTGTGACTGCCAAGGAAAATAAACGGCTTAAGTACAATAAGCTCCGCCTCCATGTGTGCCGGCTTTACCTCCTTAATTATTTTGGTGAGCGTCTGGTACTCACGCGCCGTAGGCACGCACTCGCCCGACACTATTACTTGAAATCTATACGGATTGTTACCGTAAAGCTGAGTTAACAGCTCGCTGTCAGCCTCCGTCATATGCCTGCGCACCTGAAAGTTCTCAACAAGATACGCGCGTTCGTCACCTGTATAGAGCTTTACAAACTCAAGCACTGCGGCGCGCGTCCCTCTCATGCGGTACAGCGTCACGGCATTCTTAAGCAGCCTACGCAGCTGCTCCTTTGTCCACATATAGCTCTCGGCGATATCAAGCCATCCCGCAAGCCATTCCAGGTATTCCTTTCCCGCACAGTCTATGTCAATCATATACGGGAAATTGTAGATAGCGTCATTCATCGTCTCATACATGGTCTGAAAAATCGCCAGAAACCGCTCAAAAAACTGATTGTCGTCGCTGCGCTCATATATCTCGGGAAGATACGAAAGCCAGCTCTCCGACGGGAAATAAAGTTTTATTTTTTCAACGGCAATTCGCTGTCCCTCCTGCAAAGTGGCATCCAATATAAACCACAGATACCTCCCCTTTATGTCATGCAGCAGCACATCAGCCATGTTTGTCTCCGCTTTCTGAAAGTAAGGCTGTAAAAGCTGCTTTTTCTCCGAAAGCAAAAGACTGTCATCGAATAAAATGTGCTCTATCGTCTCGTCCTTGCCCTCCATCTGCCTCGTAAGCGAATTGGCGGCATATATTGATATCGTAAACGCGGGATTACCCTCATTTGCCATATCGCACACAATACGATGCCAGAGCATATCAGTCTCCCCGCTGTCAAATACCCTGGAAATCAAGGCGCATCCGTAAACTCCCGCCTCGCTGTCAGTCCGGAGGCAGCCCTGCTCATAAAACATATGCTGCAGCAGGCACCTTTGAAAATCCAATGCCTTATTTAATACAAAATACTTTCTTTTCTGCCCCATGCTTTTTCTCCTGTTTCGTGCCGCTGCTTAGTCTGTCGGCGACATAGGCATCACACATTGTATCTGTTTCAGCTCAATTATGCCGTTTGGCGGCAGGATGAGATTGCCGTCACGTGTTCTTCTTACATTGCCGTCACGCACGTCAAACGTGAGGTCGTTTACCGCCGCTACACAGTCGAGCCTGTCAATCGCCCCGTACAAGTCGCTGTACAAGATTACCGCTCCGAATTGCTTTTGATACGCCGCAAAATACTCTCTCACAGCCGCGTAGATAATCTCCCTCGCCTGCAAAAAATGCGGTTTCACCTCTACTTCAAGCGCAATATCCAAATATATATACCGCGGCGCCAAAAGCTCTATACCGGCGCCAAGCATACGGTACTTTTCAAGATACGCGAGAATATTACGGCGATACGCCTCCGACAGCGCTTTTCTCTCCTGAAAATATATGGGCTTTACTACGATTGTAAGCGTATTCCCCTCATCATTGTCCGCGGGTATAACCTTACAGCCATCAATCAAAAGCCCAGGCGTCTCCATCACATGGCGCTCGTAATCAGCATTTGTGACCGCCGTCTGCGATGTCTTCAAAAGTTTCCTTGCCCTGAAAAAACACTCCTCTATGGTTTCCTCCTCCATACCGCCATAAGCATCGTGCTCACTATGTATATAGATTGCTCCCTCATCTTCCTCGTCAGGAAATACATCAAGCGTGCCGTGTGTCACATTGCCTTCCGCGCCGCGCGTCTCCACAAAGGAAACCAAAATCACACTTCCCTCGGGCGCCATGCCGTGTTCACAGTCGCCAAAGCAAATCATGGCGTTTTCCGTATCCACCACAAAATGTCTGTCCTCCGGCGTGGATGCGCCGAAATCCAGGACACGTTTCCAACGCGAAAAACCGCCGCCGCTCCCTATCTCATGGACAAGTATCTCCACACTGTCATATAAAATATCCTTCGTCGGAAGTTCCATCTCCTGATACGGCATTCCGTTTCCTATTCCAAGACATCTCTGCAGGCGCGGGCGCTCCATATAGCTCACTATCAGCACAATCGGATTGTTTCCCGCGTCATCCGCGTCAAAAGTCCATTCCGTCCCAAGCTCCCCGCCCTTTGCGTATTTCTCCGATACGGCAATGGGATAATATATATCGCCTTTCTTCAAATACAAGTCATTAGCGCCTTCAAGCCCCGCATACGTATTCACGCATACGGAATATCTGCCGCCCTTTTTTGCGGCGACAGTCTCCTGCGCCTCCACCCATGTATCCTTCTGCACTACGCGCACCATATTCATCCTTATGCGCTCAAGCATCGGCGGTATGTCGATATCGCTTTTCTCCACCCGCACTCGCACAAAGTACGCGCTATTGCCAAATACTGATTTTTCTTCCATCTCCTGCTCTATCAGGATATACAGCATACCGCTTTGGAGCATGCCATGTGTGTTGTCCTCCACAGCCTCCACGGGCTGCCATGCCCCGTTGGCATAATACTCAAACCCAAGCTGCAAAAGCGGCATATACATCATCTCAGATATGGGGTTGCGCCTCTTTTTATTTTCAAGCTCCTCGACAAGACCGACATAAATGCCGACCATCTCTCCTATCGGGAGCGCCTTTTCAAATCCGATATACCAGTCGTCGCCGCACTCCGGAGCTAATCCGAATATCGGGAGCCTGAGCCTTCTGTTGTCCTCTATGTTGCCGCCGACGCAGGTATTTTCAAGTTCAGTCTTGCCATGAAAGCAGTAGCGTATACTGTTGCGCCCTATATACTGCCTGCGGACGGTTTCAAACGGCACTGTCCCCGCGCCCAGCTTCGTCCCCGCCGGCAAGGAGAGAGGCGCGTCCGAATATATATTGACAAAGGTTTCGGCAGGCGTGCGGCGGCGCGGGCTTATTCCCAAAAGCTTTAAATATTTCTTTTTATGCTCAACTCCTATCCGGTCAAGGAAATACTGCTGTCCCTCCTTTATCCACGAAAACAGCTCAAGCATCGTAATTCCGGGGTCGTGATAATTAAAATCCGTCCACTGCGGAAACAGGCTCACAGCCATATTTCTGGCATCCTCCATTATGTCGCTAAACTGCTCCGTATCAAGCTGATAATCCGCCAGCATTCGCTCTCACCTCCCCTTTATTTTACATGCACTATAGTCTCATGCTTGCCGCTGATTGGCAGGACATATTTCCAATTCCTGATTTTTTCAGCGTCTACTTCAATCATTCCCGATTGCTCTCCCACAAATGTACTGATATATATATTTCTGATATATAAAAGTTTTGGTATATCCGTTATGGCATTGCGTATCTGAAGGCTGTTTGGCAGAGTGCCTATATCCCATCCCGAGCCGTCAAAGTTGCCGTTTATCGGGTCCAAAAATCTGTCAAGCCGCGCCTGAACCTGCTTTTTTAATCTAAATACATCGTCAAAGCTCTCCGCGGCAGCCTCCACGCGTATCCTAAGCTCCACTAGCTGCGGAGCTATGACGGCAAAACGCCCCTGCTCGATAAGCCCGTTATAAAGCTTTTCTCTTATGTAGCGCTCCACCTGCTCCTTTATATCGTAAAAACGCGTATGCGCCTGCTTTAAATCTTCATGGAGGACTACAAGCGTGACGGCGCCGCTTTTTTTCTGTCCGTTTTCATCATAGCCCGAAAAACACTTCACGCGTCGTATGCTCCTCGACGCCTCCATAGCTATCTCCTCAAAGTCACGCTCTGTTATTGCCATGTTCTGGTGGCGTAGTACAGCCGCGTTTCTTTTGAGCGCCGCGTTAAGATTTTCCGCGTCCTGCCCGCCCGTAAGCTGCTTTGGATTGTATACACTGCTTATAAAGCCTACATAGCTTTCCGTCTGGCTTATGGAATTTTCGGGTACATTCGTATGAGCGCCGCCGCCCGTCCGATAATTGACGAGAATATTGTCCGTCCGCGCCGCGGGCGGTATTCTGCCATATCTGCCGTTTCCAAAGCGTATCGTACCCTCATTGGCATCGAGCATAAAATGACGGTCCATGCCCCCGGACGACAGAAAATCATCCACAAGCTCCCACTCAACCCACGCACGCAAGAGCTCGCCGTCCTCGCGGTACTCAGGCATAAGCTTTCCAGTCTTTCTAAGCTGATTAAGCTCCTCACTGCCAAGGCTCCCCGTCTCATCCACCCAGAGCCTTATGCCTATTACATGGTCGTACAGCAGTTCAAAACGCATATCCTCCTGATATACTTCCATATGAAAAAGCTCTGTCTGTATATCGGTAAGCTGCCGTATGGGCACGGTATTCATATATATGCCGCAAAGACACGGCAGGTTTTTTTGTTCCTCATCTGAGCCGTTTTCGCCGATATCGATAAGCCTTATCCAATACTGCTCCCGTCCGTAAAGCCTTTTGGACGCGAAATGGCTGCTGCCAAGCATAGTGACAAGCCCTGTGCCCGATAGGTTCTGCGTCTCGTCAACAAGCTCAAGCTCGCGCCAGCCGCCCTTGACGCTCCAATACTGCCAGATAAGGTTTTTCTTTTTTCTGTCAAGCTGCTGCGTAAAGTCAAACAAAATCTTAATCGGCTCTCCGACAGGCGCCGTATCAAAGCCAAAGTAAAGCGCATCCGCATCGTCCGCTATGCCCTCAAACGGATAAAACTCTTTCATAAAGCCATGTCTGCCTGACATATGTGTCTCCCGTTCGAGATTATTCTCCGTGATGAGCTGTTGGGGCACTATCGGCGCCTCCTCGTATGTATACTTAAAATGGACATTGTCCATGATTGGCGAAATATAATTGCCGCGCAGCTTATAAAGGTTGTTTACCTTCATCACTCGCGCGCGTATATAACACCCCTCTTTGGCGTTTATCAAAATCGGCTCCATATCCTGCGGGCAGACAAAGCGCATTGTCTTGTACTGCTCCTTAGTGCCGTTCTTCGTAGTGAACACATCGCCGTATTTATTCTTTTCAAAGAGTGCCGTCCAGCCAAGCCCGTTGTAATACTCCCATACAACCTCCTCGACAGTGACATCATAATCAGGGGCGACAAGAAAATCCTCCTTTTTCATCACCCAATCGTACTCCACTGCCGCCTCGTCATTCGTGTCAAGCGGGATTTTGGCAAACGACAGCGTAAACGACATTGTCACGCTCGCGCCTTTTTTTCTGAATACCTCATCAGACAAAAAGTATACTTCACTGTAATCCGAAAGCTGCTCTCCGAACGGAAAGAAATCCTCTTTTGTGATGTCCATTCCGTTTGCGTATATGCCGCGCGGCGCCGTTCGTTCATTGCTTGACGTAATCAAAAGTCTGTTAAAACAGAAACGGTCAAGCAGTTCAGCGTCCTGCGTCTCGCACATTATCCAGAAGCTTTCCCTTTCCTCCTCTGTCCTCAGCGCAAACGGGGCATCGTTTTTCCCGATGATAAAGACAAGTCTGTTCCCGTCCTGACCCGCAGAGCGAAACGGCACATAGCCATCTTCCGAACTGTAATAAAATTTAAGCCCTTTTGTATATTCCAAAGGAACAGCCTCGCCTCGGAGAAGAAACTCCACTGTAATCCTGCCCGCACCCGTAATCGAAAACGCGTCGTCATGGCAGAAATACAGCCTGTGTTTCTGCAGATTTTCCGTCTTGTAATCAAATAAAAATACGCCGTTATCCTGTAAATTTTCTATATTGGAAATACCGATGAAATCCCTCTGTCCCGACACCTGAAGCATATTGTCAATATGCGCGGGAGTGACAAAGATATCCTCCAGCGTCTCAAACGAAACCTCTCCATCCTCAGACATAGACGGGGCAATCACACGAAAACCGGCGGGCACCTCCGCCCCCTCGACTTCGTCGCTCACCATGCCAAAAGTCACATACCCTTCCGACGGCGTCGCCGGCAAAAGCTGCGCGTCAAGCGAATTGAAAAAGGCAATCTGGTTTTTATACGGCAGATACTGGAATTTTTTTGCCGTGCCGTACAGCATATTACCATAGACAGTCGCAAGCGCCGAACCTATGTCGGGCATATCGGTCCCAAAGCGCCACTCCGGCGTATAGCTTGCCGCTTTTTTCTGTATCTGCTCTATTATTTCTTCAAATGTCTCGAATGGCGAACCTGCCTTGGTGCTCATATGCTCCCTCCTTTGCCTTTATGATGATACTTATGCGTTCTCCCCAAAGCCCTCGTTCATGTAGAACGGGAATACAAGATTGTACGGATTGTTTGTAGAGCGCACGGTATAGCTTATATTTATGTACACGCACCCATCTTTGTCCTCATCGACGGTAAGCACCACGTCAAGGTCCGTAATCCTTGGCTCCCACAAGGTAATCGCCTCGCGCACCTCGCGCTCCATCATGCTAAGCGTCGTGTAATCCATAGTGCCAAACGCGTAATCATGCACACCGCATCCAAATTCAGGGTTCATGATGCGCTCGCCCTTTCTAGTCATAAGGATAATATAAATTGCCTCCTTTATATCGTCCTCATAGCTTACCATCTGCATTTTACCCGTTACCTTATCCACCTGTATCGGGAATTTAAAACCCCGCCCCAGAAATGCGTTGACGTCTTCTTTCATAACAATCTCCGTATAATCTCCGTTTTGCTAAGCGGCTTAGTTTATTTTAGTTGATTTTAACCATGCTGCCCTTTACCTCGAGTATGCCGCTTGAATTGAGTTTCATTGAACCGCTTGCCTTTACCTCCACGCTCGACGAGCCCTGCGCTGAAAAGCCCGCCTTTGCCGCAAGCTTGATATTTTGCCCGTCCACGTTAAAGCCGCTCTTTGCCTGGTTTTTGATGTCCTGATTGGCTATCGTCACTGATTTGTCGTCCAGAGTAATGACATCATTTTTGCCTATCTTCATCTCTATCTTTGACTTCGCACACAAGGTTATGACACCCTTGTCACAATCAAGCGTAACGGCGTTTTCGCCCTTGTCGTCCTTTAGCGATATAAGCTTTTTTTCGTCCTCAATATGTATGTTGAGCTTTGCGGGCGATATGATATCTATCTTTTCTTTCCCTTTTTCCTCGTCAAAGATGACCTCGCATCCGCCCTTAGTCTTAAAGCGTTTTATCGTGTTTTTGTCGTTCGCCGTCTTATCGGGGAGCTTATTTTTCTTGTCCCAAATCGCCCCAAGCACTATGGGGCAGTCTTTTTGTCCCATCTCAAAGCCAATCACTACTCGCTGTCCGACCTCGGGCAGAATATAATTTCCATACCCTGTGCCCGCATAGCTTGTCATCACGGGCACCCACCCCGTCACGCACTTGCCGGCATCACCAAGAAACATCTCGACCTTGACCATGCCAGGGTGCTTTTCGTCCCAGTTTTCCTTTACGATACCTGTCGTAATCCCTGACACTGTATCCTTATTCGCCTCGCCCGAAGACCCGCCAAGCAGCGTCATATGCAGCCCCCCACCTCAAACTGTGTAACAAAATCGTCTTTTGTATATGTATGAGTTACCTCTGTAATGTAATACTTCTTATCCACTATCGCATCGACGTTTTCCACCTCAAGGTAACGTCCCGGGACAATCTCGGGCAGCCCGATTGTGCTGCCGTAGCCCACTGTGCTTTTTTCCTGTATCTGCCTTGCTATCGCCTCGGCCTTTGTCTTCGCTTTCTCCTGCGTGTCCACTGCCGCGTCCGTGATAGTGTATATCGGCGTCTGGCTCATTGCTTTTTTCTGTGTCGCGTTTGATTTGACCTTTGCCTTCGCCGTGATTGTCTTCTCATTTTCGTCTGTACCGTGCACCTCCACTGTCAAATCCTTGTAGCAGTGCGATATCTGCAGGCTCTTAAGCTCCCTGCCGTAGCGCACGGTCATGATAGGCGTCGTCACCTTCTGCGGCTTGCGAAAATACGCTGTCCCCGCAAATACGATAAACTCTCTGTCCGCCTTGCCGCGCCCGATAAGCTGCCGTGTGACAAACTCATAATCTGTGCCAAGCTGTGCAATCGGCGATTCCAGCTTGTCGTTTGTCGCGTCAACGCTCGTCTTACATACAGCAGAATAATTCTTCATCACCTGTGAAAATATATCCGAATAATTTTTTGCGTCATACAAAAATTCCTTTTTCCCCGAAGTCATCATCAGCCTTTTCACGTCCATAAGCGTGACTACAAAAAGCTCCGCCTCTCCCATCTCCACGCCCATCATCTCCACATAGCCTTTAAATATCTTCTGCGTCGTTGACAGGTATCCAAGCTCGACCTCCGCGACCGTGCCGAGCGAAAACGTGCTCTTTATGCTCGATTCAAATGAATGTTTTTCCTCATTATACTGGTTTGCAAATTTAATTGTCACACTTCCCGCCATATGGACAGAAAGCCTGACTTCCAGCTCATGCACTATAAGTTTCTTTGTCTTTATCACATCAACGCCGTTCACCTTTACCTTGACAAGCGGAACGATAAAATTCGCATATGTATCGGCAAGCTTTTTATATGTCGACTTAGCCGTCATCAAATCTGCCATATTATTTCTCCATTCCACACTATTTTAAAGCGGGCACCTTTAGCACTGTCCCTGTGGGAACGTCAAACGGGTCCATTATATTATTCGCCAGCGCTATCTCGCGCCACCTGCTTATATCGCCATATTCCGTGCCTGCCAGCCTCCAGATGTCCGCCCGCTCCGACACTACGCGGCTTTTCGTCCTATCCGGAGATTCCAGCGGGATTTTTGCCTCCGACTTTTCAGGTATGCCTATGAGCTGCGCGTCAACTTTTGCCTGTATTGGCATACCGTTTTTGTTAAACATCGTGTAGGTAGTGGAAACCGACTTCACAAAACCCGGGAAACAAATCGACCCCCATACGAATTTCACTATGGGCGGTCTGTGCAAATCCGGTTTCAAATGAGCCAGATTGGAAAAATCATTTGTAAGCACGGTTACGTCCGATTCGATGACCGAGCCGATTTTTGAAAGCTCCTTTATGCCGCTCGTGTCAAAGAAAAAGCTGATTTCAAGCTGCGGCAGCACCATTCCCGAATAAATTATATACGGATTTTCCTTGTCCGCCGATGAACTGTACTGCGCCGTCTTTGTTATGCGGAACTGTTCGGGATTAAACTGGACATGAATCTGTTTTCCGTCTTCCGTCTGAAAATACGCTTTGCCCGAAAACATAGCCTTTATTCCCGTTACCAGTGATTTTAAAGAAGACAATAAAACCGACATTCCAAATCCCTCCTATCATTTATTCTGTAAACCTTACTTAGTCCATGCCGCTGCGCATGCGCTCCAAGAGCAGCTCGTCTTTAATCTTAGCCATCATTCTGCCGCTGTCCTGCGCTGTCCTTAGTTTTCCCTCCACACTGTAGCTTCTCTCGCGAAACTGCTCCAGCTCCTTCTGCTGCCCTGAAAGCTTCTTCTCCACCTCGTCAAGCTGATTTGTGCGGTTCCTTAGCTCATTTTGGTAATCGAGCAAATCGCTTTCCAGCCTTCTGATAATTATTTCCTGTTCGCGTATCTCTCTGCCGCTCTCTCGGTTTTGTGTCTCGTCGTCATTCTTCTGCGCCGTGTTTTTGGCAAGCGCATAGACTATCTCCTGCGGCTGCAATCCAGCTCCCGTCCCCGCGACAGATATCGGTATCACGGCTCCCGCCTCCTCGCGGAGTACAAGCCTGTTGCGCACCCTGCCTGTGGGTGGTCTTGTAAAGTCACTGTTGTATTGGGTAAGCAGCTCCATGGATATATCCTGCGGCGGCAGCTGTGTACTGCCCGGATTTATCAGCGCCGAATCTGCCTGCACCGCCGCGCCGCCATTTTCGCCTGTCTGTACCGCATCTGCTGTCCGCACTGTGGCATTTGCCTGTGGAATATTTGACACTATATATACCAGAGTACGCGCGAGCGCGGACGCCTCCGCCGCGTCTTTCGCCCCCGCATGTCTGTGCTCATGGATTATGTCATAAAATAATGTCTCATATTCCTCCGTATTTTCCGCAGTCAGCATTTTTGTGATGTCATCACTTCTATTTAAAATAGTCTGAATTTCCGCCCGTGTCGTATCATACTGCCTGAAAAGCTCCTGCTCTGCCTGTCTTTGAGGCGTTGTCTGCGTCTCAATAAAATACCGCGCCGCCTCGCGCATTGCCATCAAATCAAGCTTTTCTGTCGCTGTCTTATATACTAGGGAGCTTTCCCTCTCTATGCGCCCGCTTTGTGCAGTCTCCCTCTGCTCAGGCTCGGGCTGCCTCTCTCTCAAAACAGTCTCCTGAACCGACTGCCCCTGCCTTAGTATTGTCTCCTGCTGCGTGCTGTTGTTTTCTGTAGTCCTCAATAGCAGCTCTATCTCCGCATCTGAAAAAATCTCTGGATTTTCCTCATTATGAGTGCCGCTGTCTGTCGCCTCTACTCTGTGCTCGCGGATTAAATCATAAAATAGCGTCTTGTACTCCTCCGTTTTCTCCTCGAGCAGCAGTTTTGTGACATCGTCGCTTGTATTTAAAATATTCCTTATTTCCGTCTGTGTTTTTTCGTATTGTCTGAAAAGCTCCTGACCTTTTTGTCTGTCTGTCTCCTGCTGTGTATCATAATCCATTGGTGCAAATGAAACGCTCTCCAAAAGCTCTGTAATCTGCTCCAAGCGCTCTCTCTGCACAATCGGGCTCTGCTCCTCGATAAAATGCTGCGCTACCTCGCGTATCGCTATCAAATCAAGCTTTTTAAGCGCTGTCTTATATACCAGGGAGCTTTCCTTTTCCATATGTCCGCTTTGTGCAGCCTCCCTTTGTTCCGGCTCAGGCTGCCTTTCTCTCAAAACAGTCTCCTGAACCGACTGCTCCTGCCTTAGTATTGTCTCCTGCCGCGTGCTGTTGTTTTCTGTGGTTCTCAATAATAGCTCTATCTCCGCATCTGAAAAAATCTCCGGATTTTCCTCATTATGCGTACCGCTGTCTGTCGCCTCAATCCTGTGCTCACGGATTAAATCGAAAAAGAGCGCCTTGTACTCCTCCGTTTTTTCCTCCAGCAGCATTTTGGTGACATCGTCGCTTGTGTTTAAAATATTCCTTATTTCCGTCTGTATTTTCTCGTACTGTCTGAAAACCTCCTGAGAGGTTTTTCTGTCCGTCCCCTGCTGCATATCATAATCGCTCGGCTCAAACGATACGCCGCCCAAAAGCTCTACAATCTGCTCCAGGCGCTCTCTCTGTACCGCCGTACTGCGCTCGTCAATGAAGTGCTGCGCGACCTCGCGCATCGCTATCAAATCAAGCTTTTTAAGCGCTGTTTCCTGCTGTACGCCAACATCGTCCGTCGCCCTTAGCAGCAGCTCTATCTCCTCATTTGAAAAAATCTGCAGGCTTTCATCACTTTCAGCCTTTCCCTCCCTGATTACCTCCAGAAAATGTTGCTTATATTCCTCTGTCTTCTCCGCAAAAAGCCTTTTTACAGTCTCATCGCTTTGGTTAAGCGTCTGAATGATTTTCTCCTGCGCATTTTCATATGTCAAATCATAGTTGTCCTGAACAACCGATACGTCATGATATTCCTGATTAATACTCTGCTGCCTTATCTGTGTCATGGACTGCAGGGCATTTAATACAGCAGCTCTGCGCTTATCATCGGCAGCCTTAAGCCTATCCAAAAAAAGCCTCCCGCCGTACTCCTGTATCGCAAAAACAAGCTGCTGCTGCTGTTTTTGCAAGTCCGTCTCCCTCGCAATCTGGCTAAGACGAAAATCAAGGTTATATTGTCTAAGCTGACGCGTATTCTGCCATTGCCAAAGCTGCCTGTAATTTTTCACCTGATTTTCACGCATCCAATGGTGCAGATTGCCAAAAAAAGACTGAGACATTGTTATGGGCATTGTATAGGTATTTTGAGTATGGCTGCTTTGCCGTGTGCTGTGTGTTACCGACCGCGTGTCGGCATACATATTGCTTGCAATGTTTGCGGAAAGTCGCTCTACGCGCTCGGCAAGCGTTTCCCTTTGCCTGATTATCTCCTCTTTGTCCGCCTCGCTGTGAGTATGCTCGATATCTGTGAACTCACGGTATTCTTTATAAAAGCGCTCAAGCTCCGCTCCCTGTGCAGGCGCCGTCTGCTTTAACACCATGATACTCTGCTCCAGATACGGCACAAGCTGACGGTAAAGCATACCGTCTATATTGGAATTGGGGCTGTAGCGTTTTTCATAAATATTATTTCTTATACAGTAAGAAAGCAGGTTACAGGTAACGGACACCATCTGCTCCTGTGTCCTTTCCTGTTCCCGCCAGTCTGCCGCCTGCTTTAAAAATATGAGCGCCGCATTGTCAAACGGATAATTGAGCTTTTCCGTATATTTGTCAAGAATTTCCTTTACAAACGTCTGCGTCTTCAAACCGACGCATCCAAGCCGTCTTGGGAAAAAGCTGCGCATTGACGAAATAGCCGCAATCGGTTTTGCGACCGTGTTCATTTTTTTCGTTACCATGCGCCTCACCTCCCATATACAAGCCGCCGCACAAAATTCTAAAACGGCAGAAACGTCTCCTTTAAGCCCGAATGGGCAAGCTCCAGACGCTCCACGAGCACGTTCCTGCTCATAGCGTCAAAGCCCGAAAATTCCTTTGACAGCACAATCCCCTCGTCAATGGTAAAGATTCGCTCTATCGTACCCCTGTTTTTTACAAGGATAATGATATTCTTTATCTTCATGCCTTCGCTAATCGTGCTGAATATATTGTTTGTAAGCTTGGTGTTCAGCCCTTTTTCAAAAATAATCGTGTCCGCGTGCTTTTTGGGTTTCACAAAATAGTGCGGGACGTCATTTACCCCGCCCTCGATAAACGTGTCATACTCTACCTGCGCCTTAACATTGGTGACTTTCGCAAAGCTGACCGATATCAAATCAAACAGTACCTGAAACTCCGCGCCTGTAAGATAATCCGCCATATCCGCCGTCGTGCCCCCGTTTCCCGCCTGAGCGCTTTACAGCTTAAACTCGTTCTCAGGCTCATTATTTAATTTGCTGTTGATTGCGGAAATCTCCCTGCACCATTGGAGGCGCTCCTTATGACTGAATCCTGCGATTTCCTGCGCGCTCCAGTGCATATAGTAACCGATAAATGCCATTTCCTCGTATATTTTTTTTGCCGGATACGTCGCTATTGTCCGGCCTCCATAAAATTTACAGGTATATCAAGCTTTTGGCCGCAATGCGGGCACACGCCCTGATACGTCGGCATCTCCATCGTGTTTATTTTCTGGTATAAATCCTGTAAATACGCCAAATCCATAGTGTACAGCTTTTCTATAACGTTTGTGTCTACAGCGGGCAGAGTGCCAAGCTTAGTCACAACTCTGGCAAGAAGTATAATCGTCAGATACGCTGGATTTTGCTGTACGCGCGGGTCACGCAACGGAAGTATCTCGTCGCCCGCGTTTGCGAGGCGCATTACTCCTTCCCTGTGCACATTGCCCTGCATATCCACATAACCTCTCGGCAATGTAAACGTATATTCCTCCTGAAATGCCATCTGCTGTTACCTCCTTATAGGATTATTGTATTGTTATGGCGTTGGCGTCTGCTGCTTTGACGTATCGCTTGTCTGACTCTGAGAATTCTGAGGCGTATCGCTTGATTCGCTGCCGCCCATTTTTTTCTCTATAACCTTGCCTATAATTCCTGAAATCAAACCTCCGCCGTTTCCGAAAAGATTGCCTGCCATTCCCCATTTTTCTCCGCCTGCCGCATCGCCGTTATGCTCTTTCTGAGCGCCAACCATGCTAAAGATACTGCCAAGGCCGCCAAGTCCCGAGCCTACCATTGAGTTAATCGCCGCCGCTTTGTCTTTCTTATTGTCAGCGCGGTGCAAGTCAATTCCGCCTTTTATAAAACCGCCAACGCTTCCAAGCAGACCTAAAGCGCCGCTCGCCATATCCGCCTTGTACTTAGTCTCTTTGTCGTCTTTCATCTGAGCATTGCCGCCAATCATATCCGCTATGCCGCCACCAATCCCCATAAGACTGTTGAATATGCCAAAACCTGCCGATGCCTTATCAGCGCCGCTCTGCGCACCTTTCAGTTCATTACCGCTTGTCGCAAGTCCTGCCAGACCCGACGCCGTATTTGCCGCTCCCGACGCGATGCCCATACCTCCGGCAACCTTGTCGTCTTTGATAAATCCGCTGGCAAGTCCAAGGGCATTTCCGCCCATTCCCGCATAATCACCAAATTCTCCTAATATATCCATTAAGCCCATAGCCACATTCCTCCTCTTAATTTAGGCGGTAACATTATCTGCCCGACTTTTTATAATCGGGCAGATAATAATTATGCAGCCTAAGAAACTCTTGTCATTCCCTCGTGTGCGATTTCGAGTGATTCAATAGCTACCTCTGATGATGTTGCGTTAAAGTCGGGCGCCGAATACTTAACAGGCCAAGCGTTGATTACCTGCCATGAAGCCGCGGGGCTTTCTTCCTCGTCAAGCAGCGTGATTGTGATTGTCTTGCGCTGTACGGCTCCGTTTATGCCCTCTACAATCCAGTCATAAAGCACCATAGAATCAGCCAAGCCCTGTTTTAACGTGATATTGCCATATTTCTTTAATCCAGGAAGCTTCATGGGTGTAGTCACCATGTCGCCCTCCCTGTACTCTATTACATCAATCGATGCGTTAAAGCCTGTTACCTCGGAAAAGCCGCCTGCGGCAAGTCCGTCAATTTCTACCTTATATCTAAATCTACCATGTGGGTATGCCATGATTTACTGCTCCTTTCTTCGCCAGTAGGCTTATTCTGCCGATGCGGCTGATTCCGTCTTCTGAGTTATCCTGAAGATAACAAATTCGGCGGGTTTTACAGGTGCTACGCCGATGACGCAGATAAGCCGTCCGTTATCAATATCATCCTGACTCATTGTATCGCGCCCGATATTTACAAAGAACGCCTCCTCTGGGGAGCTGCCTGCAAGCGAGCCGTTGCGCCACATAGTATTCAGGAATACGCTGATTGTCCTCTGTACGCGCACCCATAATACTTCATCGTTTGGCTCGAATACAGCCCAGTTTGTGTTTGCCTTGATTGATTCCTCAATATAGATGAACAATCTGCGAACGTTGATATATTTCCAGCTGCCAAGGCTTGATGTAGTCCTTGCGCCCCATACGCGTATGCCCTGTCCGGGGAATGAGCGGATAAGGTTTACTCCTCTGGGATTGAGGATATCCTGCTCGCCCTTGTTAAACTGGCAGTCAAGACCTACGCAGCCTCTTACTACTTCGTTGGCGGGAGCCTTATGTACGCCTCTGCTGTTGTCGCTTCTCGCATAGATGCCGAGTACAGAGCCTGAAGGCGGCACCATGATGTTCTTCTTGTCAAGCGGGTCAAATACCTGCAGCCAGGGATGATACATAGCGGCATATGTGCTGTCTACGATTTCCCTGTGGTTGATTACGTCCTGCACCTTTCTCGCATTGCGCGGTACGTCAAGCACTGCGAAACGGCTCGCAAGATTTTCACAATGCGCCACCAGAGTAAGCTGTACGTTGGGGTCTGTAACGCCCGGAATTGCCATGAGCGATACGACATCATTGTCAACGAATGACTGAATGCCTGTTCTTGCGCCGGCGCCATTGTCAACACCGATAAAGTCAGCCGCCGTAATAGAAGAAACAGAGCCGTTGCTGCCTCCCTTAAACAATACCTTGCCTGTACCGTCCTCCCCTACGAGAGCGTCATACGGCGCAATCGGGTCGCCCGCCGGCATATCCTCATACGCTACAAGTATCAAGTCGGACTTTGCCGTCTTCTTTGTGACGAAGTCAGGCGTCTCTACATTGAGAGAAACATTTTCATAGCTCTCAACCGTATCGCCGTACTTAACCTCCATATTAAACTCGCAGGTCATGATTACCTTGTCAGGCAGAAGGTTTGTGTCTACTGCCGTGTCAGGCAGGGGCACTTCAAGCGTCATAACATTGTCCTGATTCTTTACTACGCGTGAGAAAACCTCCTCCTTAGCCGAGCGGTAAACAATCACATCGCCCGCCTGGAAGCCCGCGCCGTTCTTTACGCGGTATTTTCTGTCCTCAGCCGTGCCTAAAATTTCCAAAATCTGCGTCTTTGCCTTGCTTGCGGGAGTAATTGTGACAACTATGTCATCTCCCCATACACCCGGATTTTTCGCCTTGAATTTAAGTATAGGCTCACTCTCGGGTATAGCGCCCTCCGCGCATTTGGCGTCTGACGGTGCTACTCGCGATACAAAGCAGCGTGCGCCTCCGTTCAGGAAAAACTGCTCTACCGCATAAGCAAGGAACCGGTATTCCCCAAATTCCGTCGCGGACAGATATCCGCCATAGGTCCTCTTAAAGTCAGCGAAATTCGTGACTAACTGCGGAACCCCCGATATCGGTCCTCTCTCGGCAAGACCTATAAAGCCTGCCGTACTGGTGCCTACGCCCTCCATTGGCTGCGCACCTGAATCAAATTCTTCCACATAAACTCCTGGTGACAAATATTCAGCCATACGCTTTTTACTCCTTTCTGTTTTGCGTTTTTAGGTAATTGCGAAATATCGTCAAGTTTTCCGAATTGCCTGTCGCGTTTTTGTGTTACTAATTTTATGTCTGCCAATACGGTTATTATATATGACAGCTCTCTACATATTTATAACCAAACTTATTTTTTTCGACTTATTTTGCTATCTTTCCCATGCAAAGCCCGTAGATTTTTTCAAGCTCATTTCCGGGGGAAATGCCAAGCTCATCTTCAAGAGTGCGGCAAAACTCACTGTACTGCCGCTTTATGCTGTTAAAATCACCCATGCCTTTATAGCACTCCAGCAGCTGTTTCATCGCCGCCTCCGAGTAATTATTTACCAAAAGCGCATTTTTCAGATACCTGACTGCCTCATCGAAGCTGCCGTTTTCCATGAGACAGGCGGCTATCATAATGCAGCCCCGCTCATAGATGCGCTCAAAGTATTCCTGCTCCTCCTCAATCCATTTGCTGTCCATATCTTCCAGATACCGGCCCCAGTATGTGTCAAACAGCGCGCGCTTTTCTATGAGCCTGTCGGCTTTTCCCCGCTCCACATATTTCGCCGCTTCCTGTATGACATCTATATCCGACTCAATCACGCTTGTATCCATCATATATTTTTTATTCCTATATTGTATGATTTGATCGAGATTATAATTCGCCAATTCTTTGCGAAGATTGTAAAGCATGTTGTGGAGCATTGCGACTGCGCTGTTTGGTATATCCTCCTGCCAAAGCTCCCGCAAAAGCGTCTTTCGCTCGACAGCCGCGCCGCGCATATGCAGCAGATAGGCAAACAGCTCACTCCCTTTTTTGGTGCGCCACGTAAGCTCTTTACCGTCCTCCGTGAAAAACGCGTGGAATGTGCCAAAAAATGTCACTCTTATTTTTGTGTCGTTCGGTTGTTGCGCATTATATGTCTTTTGCGCTGCCATATCCTCGTCTGAGGTATAAAGCCTGACGGATTTGCTGTCCCAGTCTTCGACAAAGGCAAGCCCTCGCGCCCTGATTTCCGTCCTGACCGCGTCAAGCTCGCGCTCTGTATGCCTCTGCTCCTGTTCAAGTCTTGCCGCCCTCGCCAAAAGCTCTCTGTCATCAAGTTTTTCAAAATCTTCCATCAAACATCACCAAATATCATTATACTGTATTGCTTTTCGTGCGGGTCACGCGCTTATGATGCTTTCCGCGCATATACCGACTAATTGGGTGCGCGGTTCAATAAGCCCTCACTCACTGTCTGCTCATATGTCATCTCACCTGTCCAGATTTTGCGAAGTCCCACATAGCCGCCCTTTAGACATTCCGTCATCAGCTTGTAGTAAGTCCCCAGCTTCTTGACCGCCGCCTCTGTATCGCCCTCGCCTATGAGCGGAAGACAGTCGCGCATATAAAGACTTCTCGTATTCCTGCGTATGCCGAAAGCGCCCACGGGAGAAATATAGTTGAGCTCGCTTACCGCTTTTGCAAGCTCGGACTCGGCTCTCGCCTCTATCTCATTTGTGAGGACAAATATTATTTCCACCTGCGGGATATCCGGCGCAAGCTCAAACAGCATGGTCTGCATATGCACGTTTATGTCATATTCCTCAAATACAGGCAGAAACGCGCGCAAAAACCATAACCCCGTCTTTTCATCCTGCTGCAGTTTAGTCTCCTGCGCATATGTCTTCACATCATCTTCCAATGCTTTCATAAAATTCTTTGCCCATTCTTCTGTCATTTTTTACCTCATTTCCGCACCGCTCTTTAATTTATTTAAAAAGCCAGGTCCGCCGCGGCGCAAACGTAAACCCGTGATTTTTCATAATAAACAGTATAGAAACATCATACTGCATCTGAATGTCCGACGCCTTCTTTCGTTGCATTCAGCCAAATCCGCGCCGTAAATATTTTCTCTTTTCCGTCATAGCAAAATTTAGCGTCTCCGCCGTATTTTTTTGCCGTATGTTCCATGCTGCCAAGCCCATATCCGCCGCCTTCTTTTCGGCTTTTAAACGCTGACGCGGGCAGATACAGTCCGCACGTTTGGTCGGGATTTTGCATTTGTGCTTCCCCTGCGCACGTGTTGCTAATCTGAATGACCAGAAGTCCTCCGATAATTCCCGCCTGTACGCGAATCCAGCGTTCCTGCTTTGTTTCCCGGCAAGCGCAGATAGCATTTTCAAGCGCATTGCCAAACAGCACGGTCAAATCCGCAGGAGATATATCCAATTCTTTGCAATTTACCTGTACATAGCAGCGGATATTTTCATCCTTTGCAATCCCTGTATAATACTGCAAAATGCCGTTGAGCGTAGCGTTTTGGCAATAATAACGGTTTTCACGTTCTGATACCATGCCCAATACTTCATCCAGATAAGCTTTCATCTCCTCATTTTTTCCCTGCGCCAACAGATTAGCCAAGCCGCCCAAATGAAATTTCATATCATGCCGCATCCGCCTGACCTGCTCCATCTCTTTAGTAATGCTCTGATATTGTAGCTGCCTAATCTCCGCCGCCTTCTGATATTCGCTGTTTCTCTTGCGGTCCAGCGCCTCGTGAAACAGTATCCAATAAAAAAGGTACAGAGTTCCAATCATCAGCAGCAGCGGCGGCGTAACCCACAGCCAAAATTTTGATATGCCAACGTCAGAACGGCTTGCGTAAAGAATCAGCATGACAATATACACAGCCGTAACCGCCAACACTAACCGAAACTCACGTTTGATATAGCGCACCTCAATCTCTGCCAGATAAGGCTTTACTCCTTTTCTCATAAGCATTGCCGCCGCCGGAAAAAGAAACAGCGTGACAACAGCATACAATGTCAAAATCAAAGGAGGATATGGTTCCATTATGCTCTCCTTTTTTAACATCAACGGAGAAAACAGATTGACCAGCAGAAACTTTACCACCTCATAAAATATCGTCAAGACAAGAACCAGCAGCTTTTTGATGTTCTCGACCTGTATTGTTCGAAAAAAAGATACACCAAAAGCCAGAATTGCCACCAGCATATAACCATTCCATATCACAGCGGCATTTTTTAAATGCATAATCGACGCAAACACGTTATTCACAATCGGAAAGCACAAGGCAAAGACAGATGCCATCACACAGTATCCTATTATGACACGTCTGTATGGCTTTCGGAACGCCTCTTGTTCAAACGGAAACAAAGAAAGCGCAATCCCCGCTCCGTACTGAATCAAAAACCCTACAATACTCCGCAAAAAAATACACAAATTTATTCCTCCCCAAAGTCTTTTTCCTCGGAAAGACATTCAAAAATATAATCATAATACGCCGTTTTGATTTCGCCACGCCTGCGTCTGGCAAATTCCAGGCGCGTTCCGTCCCGCATGATGCAGGCATCCGAGCCCATTCTGTATATCTGCTCCATATTGACAATAGTGCTCCGGTTGAGTTTCAAAAAATGATGATTCAGTTTCATTTCCAGTTGTTCCATCGACACCCATACCCGAAGTTTGCGCTGGTCAGTCAAAAAAATCTCCTTTTCATGATTCACACTCTGTACATAGCAGATTTCATCAAGATAAAGCGCATAGCTTTCATGCCCTACCATCACAGTAATCATATTCCTTTTGGGGGCGCGAATTTTTTTCAGGCGTCGAAACACCTCCGCGATTCCCTCCTTGGTAACGGGTTTAACCAAATAATGAATTGCCGAAAGCGAATACGCATCCACAGCATAATCCTGACTGACTGTTACAAATACCACATATGTTTTTGAGGAAATTGTTTTTAATTTCTTTGCGATATCCACTCCGTTTTCATCTGTAAGATAAACGTCCAAAAACACGACATCAAACGGTAAATCATCCGACACGGCACGCAAAAAATCCTCTCCTGTCGAAAAACATTCCAACTCCGCTGAAGGATTACATTCACGCAGCGCCGCCAAAAGCATCTCCTGTTCTTTTTGACTGTCATCACAGATTGCGATTCGCAAGCTGTTTTCCTCCCTTCGATTACCAAAAGGCAGGCGCTTGTGAAACTCTGTTTGACAGCGCTCGCACTTGCCTGACGCAAAAAGATGCATGGTAATCTCATATTTTTTATTATAACACTTATTATGCTTATCAGCATAATCATTCGTGCATAGTTTTCCTGCCATTCGTGTAATGTTGCAGGCGGTTATCATATCTGTAGCTTTTCATAAATATAAAAACTGCCATACATTGGAAATACTTTCCCAATCTATGGCGTTATATGCAAAAATGTGCAAAATTAACAGCATATTCAATTATCTGTCCATCAACACAGCATACCGCATTAGTCATTTTGGAACCCCCGGATATAAGAAATTCTTCAAAAATAATACGGATTTATTATAAATTGTCGAAATTTGTTTGTCAATCCACAACATACTATATTAAAAAATTAGTGCAAAACAAGATAGCCAAAGTCATCATCTGTAAGCACTTTGCCATATTTTGCAAAGTTGAGTTTTATCGCCTCAATAATGTGCCTGTTGGCAAGTTTTTCACCCTGCGATGCCGCTATAAACGACGCGTTTGTGAGAATTTCCTTTATACTGCTGCCTGAAAGCTCGAAATGCTCCGCATAGTATTCAAAGTCAATCTCCTCCTCAAACGGCACCTGTTTTGGCAGAATAGTGTGCCAAAGCTCAAGCCTGACTTCGGGCGTGGGAAATGAAAAGTTTACCATAAACTTAATCCTGCGCTTAAACGCGTCGTCAATGTTATTTACATAGTTCGTGGCAAGTATCGCTATGCCCTCGTAGTCCTCAAGCTTCTGCAGAAGATGCGCCGTCTCGGCGTTGGCGTTCCTGTCGTGTGCGTCTTTTACCTCAAGGCGCTTTGCAAAAAGCGAATCCGCCTCGTCAAAAAACAACAGCGCGTTTAAATTTTTCGCCTTTTTAAAAAGCTCCGAAATATTTTTTTCAGTCTCTCCGATGTATTTGCTCACCATCTGCGACAAATCCACACGGTACAGGTCAAGCCCGAGCTCGTTTGCCATGACCTGCACAGCCATAGTCTTTCCTGTACCCGGCGCCCCGTAAAAAAGCGCGCATATGCCGCGCCCATATGCCGTCTTTCGGTAAAATCCCCACTCCTCGCCTACGATATTTCGGTATTTAAGCTGATTGCAGATAAGTTTCATCTGATGCACCTGTTCGGGGCTTGCCACCAAATCCTCCCAAGTATATATCGCGTTTATCAGCGTCGCAAAGCGTCCGAGCTGATTAGGCGACTGCTGCCTTACCGCAAGACGTATATGCGTTGGCTTTATACTGTCCTCACCCTCCTGCAGACGGATAAGCTCCGCCGCGCGCAGCACTTCCTTTATGCCCCTTACCGACAATATGTACTTATTCGCGCACAATGCCAAATCCATGCTCTTATCAAGACGATACGGCTTTGAAAAGCTTTCCCACAGTATGATGCGCTCTCCCGCCGAAAGCATAGGCTGCTCCATACAAAACAGGTGCAGCGGATAACGCAGAAGATACCTGCTTTTTTCAGGCGAAATCCATATGAAAAACGGCAGCTTGCGCGACAGCAGCTCTATGAAATACGACAATGGCTTAGGAAAGCTCACCCTCTGGCGGTATTGCCCCTCCTCAGCCTCCTCTTCCTCCCTGTCCTTGTCATCCAAAAAGCATAAAACAGCTTTTAGCAGAATGCTTTCCTGAATAAGATGCGCAACGCATATCTCCACCTCCTCAAACGTAGCGGCCTCAACTCTGTCAATGTTTACATAAATCACACCGTACCCCTCGGCGGCAGCGGCGCGCTGTACAAAAAGCCGTTTCCCGTTACCGCTTGGGCCGTAAATATGCAGGACATTTCCTGTCCCATTGCTTTCGGCATTTTCACTATTCTTGCTTTTTTCACCGTTTTTATTAAGAAAACGACTCACAGCCGCCTTTACCTTTTTTGCCTCCTCCTGCCTTACTATCACCTCGTCAAGCAGATTTTCACACCCGATGTATGACGCAAAGCGCTCTACGTCCCTATCCAAGTCGTCATAGCCGCGCAAAAAAGCGCATGTCCTGCGATTGCAGGCAAAGCCGAAATTTTCGGGCTGCCCCGACGTTTCTTTTTTGATGTCAAAAAAGCTTTCAAGCAGAGGATTACCCCATTCGAGCATATGTCCTATCTCAGTCTCGTCTGTTTCCGCGTAAAGTGTATGCAGCAGCATGGCAAGCTTTAAGGTCGGCTGCGTCTTTGCCGTATTTCCCTGTATGTCCGCAAACAATGCGCTGTATTTTTCATCATACGTGGCGGCATAGCCAAGATAAAGCAGAAACGTCTCAAACGGCGTGAGCGCCATACGCTTGATGAGGAGGCGCATCTTAAACTGCATACTCGAAAGCGGCGTAAAGAGCAGACGTTCCTTTATATGGGCATCTGCGCAGGTAAGCTGCTCTTTTATATAAGCCCGCGTATTGTCGTCAGGCTCATGCTGCCTGCCAAGCAGTGCGTCGTATGCCTGCTGCGTCGTGTGGTAAAGCTCCCTTATGCGCGTGCGGTTGACAGCTTGCGCAGCCGCAGTCCCGTCGTTTTTTTCGCTGCTTTTTTCGTCATTGCTCCCATCAGCGGTATACAGCATAGAAAGCCCCGCAAAGCACATATCGACAAACGAGTATATTTCTCCAAGATACTCATCCTCTGACGAATAGCTTTTCCCTCTTTTTTCTATATCAAAGTATCTGTCATACAGCCCGCTCATTTTTTCCCCTCGTTTCACATAATCTGTATTTTGAAAGACCTCCCAAAATCGGGAGGCCCTTTCATTGTCGCTATGATGCTTTATTCGCGTCAGAAATAAACGCCACAAAATCACTTTTAGGAATAGGCTTTGAGAAGAAATAGCCCTGAATAAAATCGCACTTCAAATCCGAAAACGCGTCGAGCATTTCCTGCGTCTCCACGCCCTCGACTACAATCTCCATCTTCATATCCTTTAGCATTTTCACGGTATTTTCAAGGAAAATCCACATCTTGGGATTGTTGTTCTCATCGACAAACGATTTGTCAAGCTTGATTATCTTTAACGGTAACTGAATTACACGTTTCATATTTGAATAGCCCGTGCCATAGTCGTCAAGTGAAAAGCTAAGCCCCGCCTTTGTAAGCTTGTCCAGATTTTCGGTCATAACATCCTGCGCATAGGCAGCAGCGGTTTCCGTAATCTCAAGATTGATTTTGTCAGGCGAAACATTGTATTTCTTCATAGTGGAAAGGATAACATCGGGCAAATCGCTGTTCATAATCTGAGCCACTGAAAGATTTACCTCAATATAGTCAAGCCCCAGTTTAGCAAAATCATCACTTGCGATAAACTGGCATACCTTTTCAAAAACAATCTCTCCAATCTTATGAATGGCGCCGTTTCTCTCGGCGGCGGTAATCATCGCCTCGGGCGAGATATAACCATGGTCAGGGTCAATCAGCCTGATAAGCGCCTCCGCGGAGACAAACCTGTCCTGCGTGATTGAATAAATCGGCTGATAATATACCTGAAATCTGTCGTTTGCAAGCGCACTCTCAATAATCGCGTCCATATTAGTCTGAATGTCAAGCTGATTTTTGCTGTATATATCGCCTGCTCTCATCACGCTGCCTGTATAGTAATTCTTTTTGTGAAAATCCGCCCCAAACGACATAAGCATCTTAAAATCAACCATATCCTCGGGACAGCGCGCAATCACTATGAAAGGGGAAAGCGTAATGTCAAAACCGTTAAAGTTCATAGGCTGCTTTAGCTGTCTGTTAAGTTCTTCCGCCACTGCATCCACGCGCTTTATGTTTTTGCCCGAAAAAACAATGCGGAACCTGCCGTTGTCGAGATAATACAGCCAGGCATGACCGTGAAGTTTCTTGTTGATGTCGTGGACCTTGCCCGCGACCTTTTTCAAAAGCTCCATAGCAGGGTCAAAGCCTATCATAGATTTTACCGAGTCATAATTGCCGATATTGAGCATGATGACCGTAACATGCTTATCGTTGTAATATGTGCGTTTCATATCACGCGCATACGCGCTATGTTTCATAAGACGCGTGACCGAATCGACATAATCCTCGGGGCGCTGTATATAAATACTGAGAATAAGCAGACTCACTGAGCCGCAGAACATCTCTATCAGATTGTTCGGCACCAGCATCTGAGTAAGCATTCCGCCAAGCGCAAACAGCATAACAGCGACAAGAGCAATGATATCTTCGAGGCTGAACAGCTCACGATACTGCGTCAAACACACAACGTCAAAAATCACGTAAATTATTGTGTTAATATACATCAGCGAAAACCACGGTCCATGCGCATATCCGTTATCCACGGAGAACACAAGCCCCGTAGATGTATTTAATATAAACGCCGCCAGCATTACAAGTGACGGGGCAATCATCACAATCTGCAAAAAAATGTCCTTTTTAAGCTTATGCCAGGTATCAACAAGGCTTATAAAGAACAGCAGATAAACAGGCGCCGTCAGGAAGTGCATAACCAGATACCCTAAATGAGTCATATAAAGCATATGAATATCGGCATTGGGATTTCTGTCGAGCAAAACCGAAATTATATCAAACACGTCAGACGCCGCAACTACAAATATGAGCAGGAGAAATATCCTGTTCGATATATCGTTTGTCATTCTTCTCAAAATACTCGACGTAAACAATATTCCAAGCAATATAAGAGCTGCAATATCCAGTCCTATATCTGTTCCCATAGCTATCCCCATTCTCCGCTCTTAAGCCGGCGGCGCTAATACAACGTGCAAGTACGCAAAATCTCTGTCATCCACTCGGTGTCTTAACATCTTAACTTTATACTACCAATTTGTGCCATTAATGTCAATTCCATAGTGCACTTTTCAGCATTTTTGCCATTTTTTCAAAATATTATACACGCTATTAATTTTACTTTTACAAATGCCGATATAAAAATAAAGACAATTTATGGAATATGCCACGGACGGCGGGATTGGACAAACATGGAGGTGTTATTTTATGGACGGAATGGGAAGTATAAGCAGCAGCCAAAACGCGTGCAATAGCTCAAAAGCAGGCTCCGGTACGGGGGCAAGCACGGACACAAACAAAAAACAAATGGCAATCGCCAAATTGAACGAGACTACCGTCACCAAAATGAAGGACGGCAGCAAAAAGGTACATACAACCATGCGCAATTCAAACGGTGATACTATAGCGTCTTTCAGCTACACGCTAAAGGCTCCCGTAAGCTACGCAAAGCTCAAGAAGCTTAAAAAACTGCAGTACAATTTCAAACAGATTTCAGCCATGCTTATGCGCACCAAAACCTCAAACGCCGCAAGTCAGGTAGTGTCAAAGGCAAGGCGCAAGGTCGCGGCGCTGCAGCGGCAGCGAAGCAGCGGTGAGTACGACGACGAGGCGCTCGACAACGCGATAACGCACGCAAAGCGCATAGAGCGCGCGGCAAAAAAGCGGATGAGACATCTACGGCAGGAGGAGGCAGCAGAAAATAACGGCACGGTATGCGTATCAGAACTCGACGAAGCGCTACAGAATGAAAATGAAATGGAAAACGGCGAATTTGAGATGGTTCCCGGTGACGAAAGCGGCTCGGCAGCCGGCTCCGAAGCAGGCACACAGGCAAGCTCCGAGGCGGAAATGCTTGAAGACAGCGAGGAGGAGCTGCGTCAGCTTATGCAGGACTTAGCGGAGGCTATGAAAGAGCTCGAAGACGAAATGCCGGAGGAATTTTCACTGAATGACCTGCTCGAAGTGCCCGACCAGAATATGAGCCCCGAGGAAATAGAACAGCTAAAGAAAAAGCACCGTTCGGAGGAAATGCGTGAAGTCATGGAGGCTGACATGAAATATCTGAAAGCCATGTTTGAAAAGCTTTCCCGCGAACAGCAGGCAAACGCCGCGGCAATAAGCATTGCCGCAAACAACAGCTCGCAGGCACCATCAATGGCTGTAACATCAGGTACAGGCGGCTCAGGCGGTACGGGCAGCTCAGGAGCCGCACCATCGCAGGCCTCATCGGCAGGCGCAACCCTCGAAATCGCGGGAATGGATATGACCGCACCGACAGCGGATATGCCTGTCGTCACAGTCGAGGGCGGCCAGATTGACGTACTGCTGTAGCTACAAAATACCGTTTATCGCTATTTCCAAAACAGCGCTTACCGCGATTATCATAAGCGGGTGCTTTTTTCGCCAGCATAAAAAAGCACCCGCCAAAAGTAAACGCGCCGATTTTTAAAAAATCTGGCTTTTAGTCACGGTTAAGCGCCTCATTCATCGCCGCAAGCACAGCTGAAATTTCAAGCGGCTTTGAAAGATGCGCATTCATGCCCGCCTGCAGGCTTTTTTCTTCGTCCTCGGCAAAGGCATTGGCTGTCATTGCAAAAATAGGGACAGATGCGGCATCGGGGCGTTCCAGCGCACGTATGCTTCTTGCCGCCTCAAAGCCGTTCATGCGCGGCATCTGGATGTCCATAAGAATAAGGTCGTAGTAGTTCACTTCGCTTTTGGCAAAAAGCTCAACCGCCTTTTGCCCGTCCTCAGCCTCGTCAATTATCGCTCCCGTATCCACGCCGAGCAGCTCAACGGCAATTTCCCTGTTCAGCTCGTTATCCTCGGCAAGCAAAATATGTTTTCCCTCAAAATTATAAGTCGTGCTTGCGGCGCTCACCTTGTCGCCAAACCTGTCCGTCTCCCAATCTATCATACGTGAGTTTTCGGTCACTGTAAAAGGCAGCTCAACTTCAAACTCAGAGCCCTTGCCATATTCGCTGCGTACCGTAGCAGAGCCGCCCATAAGCTCAGCAAAGCTGCGGACAATCGACAACCCAAGACCTGTTCCGCCAAATTTATGGGTTATCTCGGCATTTTCCTGTTCAAACGCCTCAAATACCTTTTCAAGATTCTCCTCCTTTATGCCCATGCCTGTGTCCTTGACTGAAAAGCGCAGCAATACAGTATTTTCCTCATGTTTTAGTTCACTGACGCCCAGAACTATCCTGCCGCCCTTTGGCGTGAATTTGAGGGCATTCGAGAGAAGATTTGTGAGTATCTGATTAAGCCGCAGGGAATCTCCCACAATAAATTCATCAATCCTGCCAAACAGCGAGATTTTAAAATCGATTTCCTTCTCCTGCGCCTGTACGCTATATATATTTTCGATATTTTCAAGGAAAAGCCGCAAATCAAAAAGCTCATTTTTGAGCTGTATCTTTCCGCTTTCAATTTTTGACATGTCAAGCACATCATTGATAAGCGACATCAGATGCTTTGATGAGAGCGATACTTTTTTCAGACAGTCGTCAACCTTTTCGGGATTGTCCGTATTCTGGCGGGCAATCTCCGTCATGCCTATGATGCCGTTCATAGGAGTGCGTATTTCATGGCTCATACGACTTAAAAACTCGCTTTTTGCAGAGCTTGCCTGTTCCGCGGCCTTCTGCGCCTTTTCTGCTGATTCGCGGGCGGCCTCAAGCTGTTTTGAGTGAGCCCTCAGATTCATGAGATATACGAAAAAAATAATCACAATCATCAACATTATAGATGCCATCATGGTGATTGCGTTCCTGTTGAGGCGGCTGCTCAAATCCTCCGTCATCTCATCAACGACCTCATAAGGCACTTCCATGAGCATATACCATTCCGTGCCCTCTATCGGCGCATAATACATGCACATGTGAATCCCATCGGCTTTGAATACCGCCATGCCGGCATTGCCGTTTTTGAAATCGTTCTCTATCTGCTCGACAGAAAAACCCTCGTCAAAGTCGGCGTATTCTCTGAATTTCGAGAGGACATTGCTGCCTGTGGGAAGATTTGAGAAAAAGGTATTGTAAACTATAAAGCTTCCGTCCTTAGTAACGATGCTCGCGTTAGTCTGTCCGTCTTCACTGCGCAGAAACATATGCTGTCCGATAGAATCCGCTGTATATCCAGCTATTATAGCTATCATTTCCGCTCCGTCAAAGTGTATCGGCGATATCTGCGTGCCGAGAACAATCATATTGTTGTTCAGAAACGTTTCGTTGTAGGAAACAAGCTCGTCCTCGCCATTTAGCAGTTCGGCAAGAAAGCTGAGTTTAGAGGCTGCGGGGCGTTTTCCGTCTCTACTGTAATAAAAGCCGTCCTCATCAATAAACGCCATAAACTCAAAGCTATTGTTCTTCTCGGCATCGGTTATGAATCTTTCCAGCGTTTCCAGACTTTCTGTATCCTCAGCATTGACGCTCTCCGCCACAGCCCTAAGTCCGCTGTACCTCATGGAAAGTCCCGATTTAAAGTTTGCCTGCGTCAGATTTGTCATCTCTCGCAGATACATAGTACTCATATCTTTTGTAAAATCAGACGTTATCACAGCCGCGGCGGCGATAAGCCAACCCACCAGCAGACATACAAGCGCGATTGCCAAAATCAGCATAGCGTAAAACCGCCTATGTGAAATCCTTTTACTATGACTTTCACTCATTTTCATTCACCGATGTAATCCTTCCCTCAATCTGCGATGCTATTTCTTCATCGTTGTGACTGATGATATATTCTTCCAGTATGCTGCGGAAAGTATATTCGGTTTCACGGACAAGCTTCACATTTTCACCTTTCGGCGTGTCGCTGCTGTAAACATTGAGCATAGTGAACCCATCGCCATTGTTGTCAAAATATCCGCTGCTGCCCGCCATATAATCCGTTACGGCAATAGTATATGTATCCTTTTCGTCAAGCAACGAGCCGTCAGGCAACGTCACATCGACAAGCTGCGCCGATAAATCGGCAGTTGGCAGAGCAAAAGAGTATTTCAGCCCTGAAACATTTAAAAATCTTCCTCCAGGTATCGTGGCATCAATCGTCATAGCGGACAAGCTGTTGGAAAGCATGCTTCTTATGACGTCTGCGTTCACTTCGAGGATTATTATATTGTTGTCGTAAGGGCATACATAATCAAGATCATAGCTGTAAACATCACCTTTATACAGGCTTCCTCTGATAGCACCCCCATTTACCACAGCAATATCCGTATCAGTCATCTCTCTGACCGCATCGGAAATCAGGTTTCCAATTTCAGTTTCTTCCAAGCGCACATTATAGTTTTCAACAATCATATCGTGGTCAATTGTCCCAATCAGCGTGGCGTTTTGACTGCCGCCGTCACGCATATACTCATCTATCTTGGCAAACGCCGACTCAATATCCGCCTGCCCGCAGAGCACGGCATTACAGCGGTTGCCAAAATAGCGCATGAGATCATTTGACATCGAAATATTGTAATTGTAGCCATTTTCGATGCAATCCCTTATTCCGTTCGGAACGCTATCCGAAACAGGGGTATAATTCGCAAGATACGAGTAAACTGCCCCATTATCCAGCATAAAAGCGTCCTGTCCCTCGGGAGTGGACAGCAGACCAAGTATTTTTCGGCAAGCATCCAATCTGGTCTCATTGCCGTCTTCGGTAAGCTCTTTGTTGATACCGAGAAAAGCCGTGGGAGTCGAAACGGTCCATGCGGGATTCCCCTCGCTGCTGAGCATCGGCAGCATATCAAATTCATAACTGCTGTTCTTTCTGATATTGTCCAACATATTGACATTGTCAAATGCCATCAGCATTTCCCCGTTGCTCATTTTTTCAAGAATAGGAACGGCATTGGAAACGGACGTGAAAGGCCGCGAAACCATATATTCTTTTTCTACCATTTCCAATGGCAGGTCAAGACACATTTCAAGCGAGCCCGCGAAAGAAGCTTTTCTGTTTTTCATATCGTCCAGCCACCTGATACCCTCAGAAGCTCCGAAAAAATCCGGTATTTTTGTTGCAATGGCAAAAGCTGCCGTCGTAATGGGCGTACCGTTTACAGCAAAAACAGAACCGTTTTCGTCCGTGCCGATATTGGCTTCTTTTGCTTTTTCAAGCATTTCAAGCAGTTCATCCTGCGTCGTTGGAACGGATAGACCGTTTTCACGCGCGAGTGTGACATTATATATATAGCCGTAATATTGCGCGGGCAGCGGAATGAAAAGATTTTTTCCGTCTTTGGCAGTCTTGTGCATAATGCCGGACTGGTATGCCGAGATATATTCGTCGGCACTCAAATCCGCAAGATAGTTCAATACATCGCCTGTCGCAAGCGTAGACGTGACAATATCACTGCCATGCCCGTTGCGCAAGCGGCGCTCAATCTCGCCGTCAATCGTCGCTGCCGCGTTTTTTTCGATTTGGAGGTCGATATCAGTGTATGTGGTTTCCACAAGTTTTTCCGTGTTGGGCAAGTCGCTGGTATACAGCATAGTAACGATTATTTTATCCGTGCCTGGTGCTTCAGATTTGGATGAAGAACAGCCGCTAAGGCAGAGTGAAACTATAATCAGACAAAATATCCGTTTAACGTTCATCATATTCATTATTTTTCTCCCGAATAATGTAGTTGCAATCTCCAAAGACTTCTTATGAAACTGTATTCAAAAATTACCATATGTTTATTATTGTACAATATTTCTCCCGCTTTATCAATCCCTGACAAAGCTAAGTTTATTAAGCCGGAGCCTTCACTCCTCCAACTCTTTCTGGACATTCTTTTCCTATTTTGATATAATTTTAGAAAAAACAATCATAGGAAACAGTCTATCAGCAAAAGGAGGAGCCGTACCCATGATTCGTAATACAGCGCAGGTAAAACCTGCCCATAAAGATAAAAGCCTGACGGCTACAGGAATTGTGATTGCCATTATCGTTATACTTTTGCTCTCCGCATATTTCAAAATTAATACGGTACTCCGCCAGCGCTCTTTAAATCGACTGGAGGAGGGCGCCAACACGGCGATTGAGGAAGTCACGTCCAAATTTGAGCGCGACAGCAGAATCCTAAACGCAACTGCCGACATCATCTCACAGGCGGACAATTTTGACATTGATGACACGCTGGCAATCATGAAGAATACGAATCCTCTGCTTGAAACGATGAACGTGGGGATTCTGCTGCCGGACGACCGCGTCCTCTACGCAGACGGTACGATTATCGAATCCTCGGAAATGGGCAATATCTCTTTCGCAGAGGAGGCTCCGCTCGGCGAGCACATCTCAAACCGCACGTACAATCTCGCCACAGGGCAGCCGATTCTGCGTCATTATGTACCAATCATCCAAAATGGGGAGACCGCCGCCCTGCTTTACGGCATCACAAATTTGGATAATCTGCCCAATATACTCAACGCCGATAAAATCTACAACGCGAGCGCTTTCGTCTACATTATCGACACGAGGTCCGGAGACTTCCTCGTAGATACCTGGCATGACACACTCGGAAACATCTCCGACTTTGACGATAACAAGTCAGGCCGCAAAACTAAGGGGGACAAGGGCTGGGACGAATTCACCGATGATTTGATTAACATGAATTCCGGCTACGTCATTTACCGCACGTCAAATACCGACGGTTGGGAGTACATGTACTACGCCCCTATCGGAGTCAACAAATGGTCAATCGCAGTAGATGTGCCGGAAAAAGAGGCTTTCGTCAGTGTATTCGCAGTGAGGAATGTTTGTATTATTCTCGGACTTCTGATGGCGGTAACGGTCATCCTATATTACTTGTGGATGCGTCGCAACGCAAAGCAGATAATGGAACAGACTGTTGAACACGCGGTACTCACTGAAAAACTGCAGAAAGCAGAGGCTGCCGACCGTGCCAAGAGCACTTTCCTTTCCAATATGTCCCACGATATCCGTACACCCATGAACGCCATCATCGGTTTTACGACACTAGCACAAGCCAATCTGGACAACCGTGAGCGGACGCAGGAATACCTGAAGAAAATCCTATCTTCCAGCAACCACCTGCTTTCCCTGATTAACGACATTCTTGACATGAGCCGCATCGAATCCGGCAAACTGAATATTGAGGAAAAGGAATGTTCCATATCGGATATTTTCCGAGATATGCGAAATATCATACAAACGCAGATGAGCTCCAAACAGCTCAATTTCTTCATGGACACTGTAGATGTCATCGACGAAGACGTCTACTGCGACAAGCTGCACGTAAATCAAGTGCTGCTGAATCTTCTCTCCAACGCCATCAAGTTCACTCCCGCCGGAGGCACAGTGGCGCTGACAATCCGGCAGAAACCACGTGCGCCCAAAGGCTATGGCTCCTATGAGATTCGTGTCAAAGACACGGGTATAGGCATGAGTCCAGAATTTATTGAGCATATTTTCGAGCCGTTTGAGCGTGAGCGCAACTCCACCATCAGCGGCATACAGGGCACAGGGCTCGGCATGGCTATCGCAAAAAATATCATTGATACGATGGGCGGCACGATCGAGCTGCACTCCGAGCAGGGCAAAGGCACGGAATTTATCATCAATCTTGATTTTCGCCTCCGCACGGAGCCGCAGAAAGTGGAAGTCGTTCATGAACTTCAGGGGCTGCACGCCCTCGTCGTGGACGACAGCTTTTCCACCTGCGACAGCGTCACCAAAATGCTCCGTCAGATTGGCATGCGCTCCGAATGGGTCCTGCACGGCAAAGAGGCAGTCCTGCACGCCAAGCAGGCATATGAACTGGGCGACGAGTACCATGCCTATATCATAGATTGGTTCCTTCCGGATTTAAGCGGACTTGAGGTAGTGCGTCAGATTCGCTCCATCGTGGGCGACAGCACGCCGATTATCGTCGTCACTGCCTACGACTGGACCGCTTTCGAGGATGAAGCGCGCGCGGCGGGTGTGAACGCGTTCTGCAACAAACCGATTTTTCTCTCCGAGCTGAGAGATACTCTAATCGCCGCTACAGGAAACACACTCAGCACGCAGCAGACGGTTTCCGCCCCAGATGTGTCCGACTCGCTCAAAGGCACGCGTCTTCTGCTGACCGAGGACAACGAGCTGAATAGGGAAATCGCCGTGGAACTTCTCACAGACAGAGGCTTTATCGTGGAGACAGCCGAGGACGGCACCATCGCAGTAGAAAAAGTGAAAAACTCTGCACCAGGCTACTACGCCCTTATCCTCATGGATATCCAGATGCCGAAAATGAACGGCTACGACGCTACTCGTGCTATCCGGGCACTTGATAATCCGAAGCTTGCAAACATCCCAATCGTAGCCATGACGGCTAACGCGTTTGATGAAGACCGCAGGCAAGCTCTTGAATGCGGCATGAACGCACATATCGCCAAACCGATTGATGTGGAAAAGCTGGTGGATGTGCTGACGGATATTCTAAAAAAACGCGCCGACAAAACGCCGTGACCATTTCCGTACTGCAGCAGGGATTTTTAGTTTCCCTGCTGCGCCTGATACCATTCGTCTACGACATCATGAATTGTCAAGTCGGCGTTTTTGCCTAAAATCGGTTCATATTGATAGTCCACATTCAGTTTAGGCAGAGATACGTCATATGTCAACTTAATCTGCATGGGCATATCCCGATGATATTGGAGGCAAAGCTCTTTCAGCGATTTATATCAGCCTGTAGCTGCGCAAAGCCATCTTCAAAGACGTTTTCTTTGTTTTTTGTGCTGAAAAATTTTTTGAGGGAAAATTTAGATGACATAAAATCTTCCGTTTCTGTAAAAGTTAGGTTGGTATTGTCTTTTACCGCTTACGCTTCATTTTTGTGTTGCGCATAATATCTTTGTTTAAGGCATATATCGCTTTGTTGTGAGCCGTATCTAAAAACAGGCTGTAGCATACTGCACATTCTCTTAATAATGATATAATGGAATTGAATATAATGAGACCACAGCAATGTAACGACAACTCTTTTTCAAAAATGCTAAACATCATTTCGGATTTTTCCGCGACAAATTTCCGAAACACTGTTTCGGAAATTCCAGCGATAGACAAAGTTTGTGCTGAAGCTTCACCTGGCATCAACTTTATCTACAGCCTTAGGCTTCTGGAGATCCATCCATAAGCCTTGATTTTACTGCATTTTCTTAATTACTCAATGATAGCAGCAACCCTTGCTGAAACCAACCGTTCTACCGCCCTCACAGACTTTCGCGCCGGAAATCGTTATGTTTATAGGTGATTTTAAGGGTATTTTCAACACTTTTTTCTTGGATATACACCTTGTATCGGAGGTTTTTGGATTTTTTGTTATCATGGTGTTATCACAGGGCGAACTATATACGTTACGCTTTCAATGCTTTTCTAAAATCCCTTTTCGGAAAAGTGTCCCTACTGATATAACGCTCCTTAAATATTGCAAAAATACTATAACGTTTCGTTTAATTTCATCCACTAAAGACACTCAGAAATCTTAAATAAGACCAACTATACATACCGTAGCGTTTACCAAATTAAACAAGCCTTTGGTCAGACTCACAATTTCCCAAATGGAACATAATTTAAGTATTATCCTTTTAAGTTCTTTGCCCCTTTAACCACTATTTTAAAAATCTTACCACCGTTTTTTACCAAGAAACGGCCACCGACCAAAAGCAAGCCTGAACCTATAGTGACAGCTGGCGTCCCATACTTATTGACACAATCTGGGCAAAGACCTAGCGTTGATTTTCCTACCAATACCCTTTTACATTTCCAACATATTTTTTCATTCTCCATCTTCATCCTCCACAGACACCAAATAAATATGCTCACTGCTTGTTGTATCAAGTTTGGCCAACTTTGGCTTTACATCCTTTGATAGTTGATACCAACAGTTCAAATTCTCTGCAGTATAAGGATAATTCATATGGATAAGCTCTACTGCAGTATAATGTCTTCCAGCAATCTGTTTCGTGAAAAAATCACTCATCACACGACGATACCTGTCCATTTCAATCTGCGCCCCGTCTACATCGTCCAAGTAATCCAGCAATTGCATTCTCAACCCCACAAACTTAGTTGCTACCTGAAGGTCTTCAGACATATAACCAATGTATTCCTTTATTTGCCCCTTCCTTTGAAAAATAGGAAAGTGCGTAAGCTTTGCCAACCGTTCTGACGATGTAGATATCTCTGTATAAACGCTGTTTACTGCGGACAACAATTTATCTGCGGCTTTTCCCAAGTATTCTTTCCTTTCTTCCTGCGTACAGTTCTGTCCTTGAGCCTTCATAATATAAAATCTTGCATCAAGAAAAGGAACCTTAATATCCCTATCGCGATCTCTTGCTATCTGAAAACTCTGCTTTTCCTGAATAGCATCAAGCTTTGCATAAATTTGCTTCATTTGAAGCTGATTCGCAATGCTTCTTGATGCTTCCATAGTTCCAGGATTAATCCGGACTTCTTTCAACGTTATGTCTTTGACTCGTGTTCCTGCTTCATCAACAATGACCGCCCGCAGATTCCCGTCAACCTGACGAGATTCGCCAACCTTGTATATTCCTTCATCAAGCTTTTGTCTAATATCCTTCGGCAGATGATCAAAATCAGGAATCAGTTGCGTATTGCCTGCTGATATCACTTCAGCCCTATGAACAACCTCATTAATGATACCTATGTCTGCAAATGGAATGTCAGGCACTGCAACTGCCGGAGCTTTTACTCTAATAGCCTCACTTAATTGTTCAATATACCCGTTAAAGAAATCGCTCATCGCAAATAAATCTTCACCGGTCTTATCTTCTTCTGTAACCAAAATATTGACTTCACCACAGGGAATAATCTGTGTAGTATTTTCCACCGCACTGTCAATATTTAAATTTTCATTAATCATATGAAATACCTTTCATCCATTTCCGTGAAATACAGATTATTTATATCCCCTTTCAGAAAAATGTCCCTACAGCTACAACATCTATTAAATCCAAAAAATACTGCATTACAACACGTTTCATTCAATACTGGCTACTGAAACCACTTAGAAGTTTTAAACAAAGCCGGTCACACCTGTTAAAGTGTTTGTTAGACTAGTCAAGGTTCTATCTGACACATCATTTCAAAAAGAGACTTTCCAAGTGCATTCCTTTTTAAGCAGCACTGGGGTTAATTTGTTTCTTCGCACTAAATCTCATATTCTCTTTTTACTTCAAAATTTTCAAAAGATAATCAAAAGATAGAA